>NZ_LWEX01000157.1 GCF_001634885.1 Sulfitobacter sp. HI0040
TCGTCAGGCCGCTCCGATGTCTCGAGCCCATGCATCACCACCAGCTTGTCCACATGGCCCGTCTCGATCGGCCACAGGGTTTCTTCGGTCAGGACCGATGTATTGGGCATGCCAGCGGGCCAGGGCATGACCCCCTGCGGGCCGGGCATCAGCGTGATCACCCGCCGCGCCTCCGCCAGGTAAGGCCGCAGCAGCGGCGCGGCAAAGCCGAAGCCCACCACCGTCTGCCCCTTCGCCTCGGGCCAGAGGCTCAGCATGCGGTCGCGGATGGATTTCTGCGCCGCGCGCCCCAGCGCGCTGCGATAGTAGAAATTCCTAAGGTCCTGAACGTCCAGATGCATCCCGCGCGCCTCATGCTCCGCGGGTCGGTTCTACCGTATTGGGGCCGTGGACAAAACTGCCCATCCCGCGCGCGTCAGGGAAAGGCGCGAAGTGTTGCAGCCCGGCGCTTCGTCGTTTGCCTGCCCGACAGTACCGCGCTAGCTTTCTGTTCCAAGCAAGCAGGAGTGTTCCCCATGTCCCACGATCTCGTCACCATCGCCTGTCTTTCGGACAATTACGCCTTCCTGCTGCGCGATCATGCGAGCGGTGAAGTGGCGCTGATCGACGTGCCTGAAGCCGAACCGATCCTCGATGAGCTCAAAAGCCGCGGCTGGACACTGTCGCAGGTCTGGCTGACGCATCACCATCCCGACCACGTCCAGGGCCTTGGAAAGGTGCTGGAGGCCCACCCCGCCAAGGTGGTCGGTGCTGCGGCGGATGCACACCGGCTGCCCGCGCTGGACCATGAGGTTTCCGAAGGCGACAGCGTGACGCTGGGCAGCCTGACGGCCAAGGTCTTCGATGTGTCCGGCCATACGCAGGGGCATATCGCCTTTTACGTACCCGAAGCCGCCACCGCCTTCACGGCAGACAGCCTTATGGCGCTCGGCTGTGGAAGGCTGTTTGAGGGAACGCCGGAACAGATGTGGGAAAGCATGCAGAAGCTGCGGGACCTGCCGGGCGACACCGTGATCTGCTCGGGCCATGAATATACCGCCAGCAACGCGCGCTTCGCATTGACGGTTGATCCGGAGAATTCCGATCTTATATCCCGTATCAAGGACGTCGAAGCAGCCCGCGATGCGGGGCGCCCGACCGTTCCCTCCACATTGTCTCTCGAACAGAAGACCAATCCCTTCCTGCGCCCGGACGATCCGTCCTTGCGCGCACATCTTGGGATGCAAACCGCCAGCGACGCCGAGGTGTTCGCCAAAATTCGCAAGCGCAAGGACCAGTTCTGACGCGCGATCATGTCCCTGATACACCGCTCACGCCAAAAGTGACCGGGATGGCACAGAAAAGCCTTGAAGACGGGCCATGATCAACCAAACTCTAATAGTATGAGGCCATGGTCGGCCAAGGGCACTGATATCCCTCACGACCCCGCCGGCCCCGAGCGAAAAGGAGCACACCCGTGCCTTCATTCTCGAATACACTCGAACAGGCAATCCACGCGGCTCTCGCGCTGGCCAATGCACGTCGCCACGAATTCGCGACGCTGGAACATTTGCTGCTCGCGCTTGTCGATGAGCCGGACGCGGTTCAGGTGATGAAAGCCTGTTCCGTCGATGTATCCGATCTGCGCGACACGCTGGTCGAATTCGTCGACGAAGACCTGAGCAATCTGGTGACGGACGTTGACGGCTCCGAAGCCGTGCCGACCGCCGCCTTCCAGCGCGTGATTCAGCGCGCGGCCATTCACGTCCAGTCGTCCGGCAGGACGGAGGTGACCGGTGCGAACGTGCTCGTTGCCATCTTTGCCGAACGTGAGTCGAACGCGGCCTATTTCCTGCAGGAGCAGGACATGACCCGTTACGATGCCGTCAATTACATCGCGCATGGCGTGGCCAAGGACCCGGCCTATGGCGAATCCCGCCCCGTCACCGGCTCCCCCGATGCCGAAGAAGAGGCACAGGGCGTCACCGACGGCGACAAGAAGGAATCGGCGCTCGCCAAATACTGCGTGGACCTCAACGCCAAGTCCCGCGATGGCGACATCGATCCGCTGATCGGCCGCGAATCCGAGGTGGAGCGGTGCATTCAGGTGCTGTGCCGCCGCCGCAAGAACAACCCGCTTCTGGTGGGGGACCCGGGCGTGGGCAAGACCGCGATCGCCGAAGGCCTCGCGCGCAAGATCGTCGCGGGCGAAACGCCCGAAGTGCTCGAAAAAACCACGATCTACTCGCTCGACATGGGCGCGTTGCTGGCGGGCACCCGTTACCGTGGCGATTTCGAGGAGCGTCTGAAGGCCGTCGTCACCGAACTGGAAGAGCACAGCGATGCTGTCCTCTTCATCGATGAGATCCACACCGTGATCGGTGCGGGCGCAACTTCGGGCGGCGCAATGGACGCCTCCAACCTGCTGAAGCCCGCGCTTCAGGGGGGCAAGCTGCGCACCATGGGCTCCACCACCTATAAGGAGTTCCGCCAGCACTTCGAAAAGGACCGCGCGCTGAGCCGCCGGTTCCAGAAGATCGACGTAAACGAGCCCTCGGTCGAGGACGCAACGAAGATCCTCAAGGGCCTTAAGCCCTATTTCGAGGAGCATCACAGCGTCAAATACACCGCCGATGCCATCAAGACGAGCGTTGAGCTGGCACATCGCTACATCAACGACCGCAAGCTGCCCGACAGCGCCATCGACGTCATCGACGAAGCGGGCGCGGCGCAGCATCTCGTGGCGGCATCCAAGCGGCGCAAGACCATCGGCACCAAGGAGGTCGAGGCCGTCGTGGCCAAGATCGCCCGCATCCCGCCGAAGAACGTCTCCAAGGACGATGTCGTCGTGCTGAAGGATCTTGAATCCTCGCTCAAGCGGGTGGTTTTCGGGCAGGACAAGGCGATCGAGGCTCTGTCTTCCGCCATCAAACTGGCCCGGGCCGGCCTGCGCGAACCCGACAAGCCGATTGGCAACTACCTCTTCGCCGGGCCGACGGGTGTCGGCAAGACCGAGGTCGCCAAGCAGCTTGCCGATACGCTGGGCGTGGAACTGCTGCGCTTCGACATGTCGGAATACATGGAGAAACACGCCGTGTCCCGCCTGATTGGCGCGCCTCCGGGCTACGTCGGTTTCGATCAGGGCGGCATGCTCACGGACGGGGTGGACCAGCACCCCCACTGCGTGCTGCTGCTGGACGAGATGGAAAAGGCCCACCCGGATGTCTACAACATCCTGTTGCAGGTGATGGACCACGGCAAGCTGACCGACCACAATGGCCGGACGGTGGATTTCCGCAACGTGGTGCTGATCATGACATCGAACGCGGGTGCCGCCGAACAGGCCAAGGAAGCCATCGGCTTCGGTCGCGACCGCCGCACCGGAGAGGACACCGCCGCCATCGAGCGGACGTTCACACCGGAATTCCGCAACCGGCTGGATGCTGTCATCAGCTTCGCGCCGCTGCCGAAAGACGTCATCCTGCGCGTGGTCGAAAAGTTCGTGCTGCAACTCGAAGCCCAGCTGATGGATCGCAACGTGACCATCGAGCTGAGCAAGAAGGCCGCCGAATGGCTCGCTGATAAGGGCTATGATGACAAGATGGGTGCACGCCCGCTGGGCCGTGTCATTCAGGAACACATCAAGAAGCCCCTGGCCGAGGAACTGCTGTTCGGCAAGCTCGCGAAGGGCGGCGTGGTCAAGGTCGGCGTCAAGAAGGGCGAGTTGGACCTGACCATCGACGGGCTGGAAAACCCGCGCCTTTCGGGCAATAAGCCGCCGCTGCTTACGGCGGAATGATCCGCCGGGCTTTCGCAGCCCTCCTGATACTCCCCTTCGCCGGTCCCGTACTGGCGGAGGGGTTTTCGCTTTCACTCCCGCTGGATTGCGACCTGGGTTCAACCTGCCGCATCCAGCAATATGTCGATCGGGATCCGGGCCCCGGCGCGCAGGATTACCGCTGCGCTGAACTGTCCTACGACGGGCACAAGGGCACCGATTTCGCCATTCCAACCCTGAAGGATATCGAGGATGGCGTCGTGGTACGGGCCGCCGCCCCCGGGCGCGTGATGGGTGCCCGGGACGGCATGCCCGATACGGGGTATTCCCCCGCGACTGCAGCAGGGCTCGTGGGTCGGGAATGCGGCAATGGCGTTCGGATCGACCACGGTGAAGGTTGGCAAACCCAGTATTGCCACATGCGCCGGGGCTCCGTTTCGGTCAGCGCAGGCGACATGGTCGACACCGGCACCGCGCTGGGAGAGGTCGGCCAATCGGGCAAGGCCGAATTCCCCCACCTGCATCTTTCCGTCACCCGCCACGGCGAGGTGATCGACCCGTTTGCCCCGGACCAGCGCGCGGGCTGTTTTCTGAACGGCACGGGCGATGACCCCGGCCTTTGGGCGGAAATGCCGGCCTATCGGTCAGGGGGCCTGATCGCCGTCGGGCTGATGGACAGTATTCCGGACTATGCCGATGTGAAGGCCGGGACAGTGGCGCGCAGCAGCCTGCCGGCGGATGCGCCCTCCCTCGTCGTTTATGGCTACATGTTCGGGACGCGAGTGGGGGATCGGTTGCATCTGTCCATCGAAGGGCCGGAAGGCACGGTCCTGTCCCATGACATGCAGCTGGAGGATCAGCACGCGCTTTCCTTTCAGGCCCGGGGTCTGCGGGGGCGCGGGCTCTGGCCGTCCGGGCAGTACAAGGGGCATGCCACGCTTTACCGCGGCGACAGGATGCTCGGCAGCCTTGCCACCGACCTGCAAATTCCCTGAGAGCGGCTAGCGTTCGGTGAATTTCAGTTCGATGCGCCGGTTCTGGGCATGTGCAGCCTCGGAATCGCCGGAGGCGACGGGCTGATACTGGCCAAAGCCATTGGCCGCCAGGCGGTTCGGCGGAATGCCCAAAAAGTTGATCATGTATTTGACGACCGACAGCGCCCGCGCCTGGCTAAGCTCCCAGTTGTCCGCGAAGGCGCCGAAGCCCGACAGGGGCACATCATCGGTATGCCCGTCCACGCGGATCACCCAGTCGATCTCCGGCGGGATGTCTTCCACGATGTTGCGCAGGATATCGGCGACCTTGGCGATCTCCCGCTTGCCTTCGGCAGACAAAACAGCCCCGCCGGGCGGAAACAGCACTTCGGAGGAAAAGACGAAGCGGTCGCCCTGAATGCGCACCCCTTCCTGTGAGCCCACCACATCGCGGAGCCGACCAAAGAATTCCGACCGGAATTGTTCGAGGTCCTTCGCCTGCGCCTCCAGCCGCCGCCTTTCCGCAGCCTCCAGTTCCGCCCGGCGCCGTTCTTCCGCCGCTACCCGCGCCAGCGCGGTATTGAGGTCGGAGCCGAGCGACTGCATCTCGATCTCCCGGGCGGCATCGCGGGCAACCGCATCGTCCAGAAGGGCCTGCAAGTCCCCCAATTGCGACCGGAGCGCCGCCACCTGCTGGTTGAGAAGTTCGGTCTGGCGCTGCGCCTCGGCGCTCGCGGCTTCCTCTTCGCTCAGCGCCTGCTGCGCGCTGCGTAGAAGCGCGGCCCTGCGTTCGGCTTCGCTGCTGGTGTCTTCGGCCCGTGTCTCTGCCGCCAGCTTGGCGGCCAGCGCCCGGGCGAGTTCGGCGCGCAAGGATTCGCGATCCGTTTCCGCCCGGTCTTGCAGTGCCGCCAGATCATTGTTGGTCTCCGCCAGCGCGGTTTCCAGTTCGTCCCGCTCCTGCGTCACATCCTGCAAGGCGCGGCGCAGTTCCTGCCGTTTGCTTTCTGCTTCGGTGGCCGTATCATCGAGCGTATCCTGCAACTCTGCGAGTTCGGCGCGGGTGGCGCTCAACGCATTCTCTGCGGTTTTCAGATCCTCGCGCGTGGCGGCCAGATCGCGCGCGGCCTCGTCGGCATCCTGTGCGCGTCCTTCGGCGGTCTCCAGCCGCAGCAATGCCGCGACAAGCTGATCGTCCAGCGTTTCTTCGGCGGCGCGGGCGGCGGCCAGAAGGGTGAGCGTATCTTCGGCCTTCTTGCGCTGCGCTTCGAGCGACAGGGTCATCGCCGTCAGTTCCGCATCCGCCTCTTCCAGTTTCTTGCGCAGGGCCTCTGCAGCGGCAGCCTCGGCGAGGCGGGCGGCTTCTTCCTCGCTCAGGGCCTGCGCCGTCTCCTCGGCTTCGCGGGCGAGCGTGGCGGCCCGTTCGTCGGCCTCCGCCACGGCGGCGCGCAGATCATCCGCGTCGGCGTCCGCCTCGGCAGCGCGTGCGCGCAGATCGGCCACCAGCGCATCCAGCGCCTCGCGCCGAGCAGCGGCGAGGCGCGCGGCTTCTGCCTGCGCGTCGACCTCTTCGCGGCTGCGGGCAAGAGCGAGGTTGAGCGCTTCCTGCTCGCTGAGCAGGGTTTCGCGGGCGGCTTCCAGTTCGTCCTGCCGCGCTTCGAGCGCCGCGATGTCGTCCTTTGCCGCGTCCCGTTCCGAAAGCAGGGCGGCGGCACGATCGCGCGCGCTGTCGCGCTCAGTCAGCAATGCGGCGACCTGTGCCTCGAACCCGGTGATCCTGCTTTCGGCTTCCGCCAGTTCCGTCTCTCGCGCGTCCCGCTCCCCGGTGAGTGACGTGATCAGCGCCGCCTGCCGCTGCACTTGGGTTTCCGCATCATCCAGCGAATTGGTCAGCGCGCCCAGCCGCACTTCGAGGCGCTGGTTCGACCGTTCCTGCATCCCGAGCGCCTGCGCGAGTGCCGCAACTTCGCCGGCCAGCGAATCAAGCTCCGATTCCTGCCCGGATATGCGTTCCGTCAGGACGAACTGCACGATCATGAAGATCGTCAGGACGAACATCAGCACCAGCAGCAACCCAGTCATGGCATCGACGAAACCGGGCCAGATCGAGCCCTGAAACCGGGTACCGGTGCGCCGGGAAAGAGCCATCGTCAGCGCCCTCCGTCGTCGGACCTGCCATCGTCACGGGGGCGCCGGGCCTCCGCCGCACGCGAACCGGACAATGCTTTGACCAGCAGTGATATTTCCTTGCGCAGATCGGCCATCGTTTCCTGCCGCCCGGCGGAAATCTCTTCGAGGATGCGCAGCATCTGCACATCCATCGACCGCAGACGCATACGGCTTTCGGCGTCTATCGCATCGCCGGTGCCTTGGGTTTCCAGCGTACTGATCAGGCGTTCCTGCGCGGCGGCGACCCGTTCCAGCGCCTGACTTGACGGATCCGCGCCTTCGATGCGCTGCATCACACGCCCGATTGCTTCTGTCAGCCCGTCGAGCTTTCCGTCCGTTTCGGCGCGGGCTTCTTCCGAACGGCGGAAAAGCTGCTGAAGGCTGTCCATCTGCTCGGTGATATGTTCGACGACACCGGCCATGATCGCCTGCTCGCCGCTCAGTTCTTCCCCGGACGTGAAGCCGACCCGGGTGATGGAACTGAGCCAGTCCTCAAGCTCCTGATAGAAACGGTTTTGCCCGTGTCCCGCGAAAAGCTCCAGCAGGCCCACAACAAGCGACCCCGCGAGCCCCAGCAGTGAAGAGCCGAAGGCCACGCCCATCCCGCCCAACTGCGCCTCCAGCCCCGACATGAGCCGGCTGAACACGTCTACCCCGCCCTCACCCTCTGACGGGGCAAGGCTGCGGATCGTGTCCACCACCGCCGGAACGGTCGTGGCCAACCCGTAGAACGTGCCCAGAAGGCCGAGGAATATCAGCATGTTGACGATATAGCGCGTGATTTCCCGCGCCTCGTCGATCCGCGTGGCGACTGAATCGAGGATCGAACGGGACGAAGACGCGCTGACCTGCATCCGCGCCCCGCGCGAGCGCAGGAGCGATGCCAAGGGAGCCAGAAGCTGCGGTGCGACGGTTTCGGGATCAGGTTTGTCCGAAGCGAAATTTTCGATCCAGCGGACCGACCCGATCAGCTGAAAGACCTGATAGAAACAGGCCAGCACCCCCAGCACGAAGACAAAGAAGATAAAGCCGTTCAGATAGGGGTTCGCGATGAAAATGGGCAGGACACGCGGCAAAGCGAGGAATACCCCGACCCCGGTCAGCCCCAGGGCGATCAGCATCAGCGTGATCTGCCGTACCGGTTGGGAAAACTGTGGTCCTGCCTGTCGGTCTGGCTGCGCCATGCGGCCTTGCTCCTGACCTCGAAATACTGACTTCCCGGCAACTTAAACCCAAATGCAGGCCCAGTGCCATGGCTTTATGCGACGAGCGCCTTCACGCGGTCGTGCAGCCATTCAAGCGCCGGATCATGCAGGCCGACCTCTGCCAGATGCGCGGCAGTGTTGAAAAGGTATTCGGTATTGGGCCCACGCCCCCCGACGGCCCGCGCGATGATCTGGGCCTGCTCTTCCAGAGGAAGGCCGCCGCAGTATTGCACATGCGCCTCGTCAATGACGTAGACGACGGCGGTGACATCGCGACCGTCGGACAGATGGATGAGCAACTCCTTCTCCACATAGGCGGAAGAAATCAGTTCACGCTCCCTCAGATAATCGAGCGTCTTCGCCTCATGCCCCGGCGCCACCCTCAGCGCCAGCCCTTCGCAAGCGGCCTCGGGGTGTTCATCCAGTGCAAGTACCAGTCCCGGTGCCTCTTCGGTGCCACGGTGGTGGATGGAGCGCATGCAGAAAGACCGGGCATAGCCCGGCAGCGTGGCGACCACGCTTTCCGCCACTTCAAAGCCCGGATTCCAAAGGAGACTTCCGTACCCGAATACCCACATCGTCATCGTGCTGGTCCTTTCCTGACGGCTTGGATAAACCGCATTCGCAGGCCGAGTTAAAGGAATTTTACGATGGTGCGCGGCGGGATCTGGCTGATCGTGGTTCTGGCAGCCATCTGGACGGGATGGTGGTGGCTGGCCTCTGCGGGGTTGGGGCAGCTACTGCAACAGGACAAGATCGCGGTGTCAGGCTGGGAGGTCGAACCGGGCCCCGCAAAGGTCAGCGGCTACCCCACGCGCTTTGACGTCGAGGTGGATCGCCTCTCCGCCCGGGGGCCGAATGGCGCCCGGGTGACGACGGGCAATCTGAAAGCCTCCGCTCCGGCCTATCTTCCCACCGACCTCACGTTGGTGTTGCCGGAGAATCCTGTCGTCATGACTTTGCCCGGGGCAGAGGCGACGCTGACGGCGCAGGGCGGTATCGCCGAGCTGCGCCTGTCGCCGCGGCGCGCGTTGGACCTGCAGGAGTTCGGATTCCGCGGTGACGCGCTTGAAATTGGACTGAACGAGCAGGAACTTGGAAGCAGCGGTCCCGTTCGAGCGAGTCTGCAACAGAATGACGAAAACCCGGCCAGCTACGATCTGCTTCTAAAGGCGGATGCGCTTCGGTGGGAGGAGGCGTTCAGCCGATACCTCGACATCCCGACAGAGCTACGTGAGGCAGCAGCGTCCGTCGACCTCGCGGCGCTGCTCACCCTTGATGAACCCCTGTCCGCCGCGACGCTCAACGCCGGTTCCGTGCAACTGCGGGCCCTTCGCGGGTTGCGGGTGCAAGCGACCTGGGGCGGGGTCACGCTTCGCGCAGAAGGCGATCTGACATTCGATTTCCCTGGCAGGCCCGAAGGCACCCTGACCGCCCGGGTAAACGACTGGCGGCCGGTTCTTTCACTTGCGACCGATGCGGGGTTGCTGGCCCCCGACATGCGGGCGCAGGCGGAAACGATCCTGACCGCGCTGGGGCGCATGAACGGCGACGAGAACACGCTCGAACTGCCGCTGCGCTTTGGTGACGGGCAGATGTGGCTGGGGGGCATGGCGCTCGGCCCGGCCCCCGCGATACCGATCCGCTAGGACGGGGTCAGCGGCAGTAGCTGCCGTTGCGGTGACGCGCGGTATCGAAATGAAAATGATCGAGGTGATATCTGTCCGCATCGGGGCCAAGCACGGTGCCGAAGGGGCCGCAGGCCCCGCGATGCAGCAAACGCATCGCATTGCGGGTACCGCCTGCATCCCAGCCGTTCAGCACCGAAATGGTACGGCCATCGGCAAGATGAAAGGCTGAAATGTCGATGGCGCGACCCTTGCCATGCTCCGAGATTTTGGCCCCGGGCTGATTGTTGCGCGTCCGGCAGGAGTAGTGCGCGGCCACCCCCAAGGCTGCAAGACCTCCGCCGCTGTTGGCCAGCGCAGGCTTTGCCGTGCTCACGAGCCAGTCCTTCAGCGATTTCGCGGTCCGGCAGTCCATCACCGCCGTCTCACTGAGCGTTACCCCCGCGACGGAGCGCAGCCGGACCGCATCCGCGATGCCGCAGCCGTTGATCGCGCCCGAGACTGCGCCGATCCGTTCCCCCTGAAGGGCGACATCCCCGCAGACCGCGCCCCGCGCCAGCAGCTTCTGACGTTCGCGAGCGGCTTTTTCGGCTTTGGAAGAGCGCAGGAATGGCCGCAACGAAAAGCCGATGCCCCCGCCCTGCCGGTCAGCGCGACCGTTGGCGCCCGGTTCGGCATCCCTGCCCTGTACCTGGATGACCGGGGCGGACGTTTGCGGCGCAGGCACCGGCGCCGTGGTTGCCATGCGCAGCGCCATGACCGGCCTTGCGGATGTTTCGGGCGCCGCCACGGCGGCCTGGCCCAGCACGACGAGCGCGAGTGCGAGACGCTTCATTTACGACCCGCGCGCCCGAAATCGGGTGCGGCGGTATCCTGCCCGGCTTCGATGATGCCACGACGGATCGCGCGGGTACGGGTGAAGTAATCGAACAGATGTTCCCCGTCGCCCTGACGGATGGCGCGCTGCAAAGCGAAGAGTTCTTCGGTAAACCGTCCGAGAATTTCCAAGGTCGCCTCCTTGTTGGTCAGGAAAACATCCCGCCACATGGTTGGATCGCTGGCGGCGATGCGGGTGAAATCCCTGAAGCCGGCCGCGGAATATTTCACGACTTCACTGTCGGTCACGCGGCGCAGATCGTCGGCCACGCCGACCATCGTATAGGCGATGAGATGCGGCGCATGACTGGTGACAGCCAATACCAGATCGTGATGCTCTGCGTCCATCTCCTCAACATTGGCACCGATGCCTTCCCACAGACGGCGCAGGCGGGCGACCGCTTCCGGGTCCGTTCCTTCGACGGGCACGAGCAGGCACCAGCGGTTGTCGAAGAGTTCCGCAAATCCGCTTCGGGGGCCGGAATGTTCCGTGCCTGCAAGGGGATGGCCGGGAATGAAGTGGACGCCTTCGGGCAGATGGGGAGCGACTTGTGCTATGACATCCGCCTTGACGGAACCGACATCCGTCACCGTTACACCCGGCGACAGCATCGGCGCGATTTCGCCGGCCACTGCCCCCATGACGCCCACGGGAACGCAGAGCACGACCAGATCGGCGCCCTCGACCGCTTCGGCCAAGGTATCGCAGACCCGGTCGCAGAGGCCGATCTCTCGCGCGGTGGCGCGGGTCTCCGCGCTGCGGGCGTAGCCCGTCACCTCGCCTGCGAGGTTACCGCGCTTCATCGCCCAGTACATCGACGAGGCGATGAGCCCCAGGCCGATGAGTGCGACCCTGTCATAAACCTGGCTCATGCGCCCGCCTCCCGCCAGCGGGTCAATGCGTCGATCACCCGACCGGTCTGCTCCGCGTTGCCCACTGTGATCCGCAACCCCTCGGGAAAGCCGTAGCCCCCCACCGCGCGGACAAGGATGCCTTCACCCTGCAATGCGGTATCGGCAGCCTCCGCCTCCGCCGCATCGGCGAAGCGCGCGAGGACGAAGTTCGTCCGGCTTTCGTCACAGGCGATGCCCAGCCGATGGAGCGCGGATGTCAGTCGCGCCCGCTGTTCACGGTTCAGCGCGGCGCAGTCGCGGCACCACCGGGGATCGCGGAGAGCGGCCTCAGCCGCGGACATCTGCAGTTCTGACAGGTTGAAGGGCTGGCGCAGGCGGGTCAGCACCTCGATGATGTCGTGGCAGGCGTAGCCCCACCCGATGCGCAGGCCGCCGAGGCCGTATATCTTGGAAAACGTCCGCGTCATCAGGACGTTAGGCCGCTCGGTGGCCAGTGCCGCGCCCCCGTCGTAGCCTTCCGCATATTCCGCATAGGCAGCGTCGATTACGAGGATCACCCGCTCTGGCAGGCTGTCGGCGAGCCTTTGCAGGTCTGCATCGGGCAGCAGCGTGCCGGTAGGATTGCCGGGGTTGGTCAGCAGCACGATGCGGGTGCGCTCCGTCACCGCGTCAAGGATGGCGTCAATGTCCACCACCCTGTCCGCCTCGGGCACCACCACGGGGGTAGCGCCGGCCATGTGGGTCAGGACCGGGTACATGGAAAAGCCGTGCGCGGTATGGATGATCTCGTCCCCCGGGCCGGCGTAGGCCTGGGTTACGAACTGCAGTACCTCGTCAGAGCCCACGCCGCAGATGATGCGATCGGGATCAAGGCCATGAACCTCGCCGATGGCGTGGCGGAGGGCGGCGTGATCGGTGGACGGGTAGAGATGCACCTGCCCGGCGGCCTCAACGATGGCCTGTCGTGCCGCGCGCGGCACGCCAAGCGGGTTCTCATTCGAGGACAGCTTCAGGACTTCGTCGCGCCCCGCGATCTTCGACTTGCCGCCCTGATAGAGGGCGATCTGCATGATGCCGGGTTGCGGCCTGTGTAGCGTCATGGGCGATGTTCCTTTGCAGGAGCTGTTTAGAGCGCCGCAGGGGGCAAGTGAAGATGCGGTGTGACGCCGCAGCGGGCCATGCCCGGCGGCGTCACCGCAATCAGAAGTCCGTATCCACGGCCCGCCGCCCCCGTGTGCCGCGAACCATGGCCCTGCACTAGCTCGCCAGCACGTTGCGGAAGAGCCAGGGATCGCTTTCGTCGATATCCTCGGGGAAAAGCTCCCAGCGGTTCTGCAGAGGCGTCCAATCGGTGTAATGCGCCTCCACCGGGCCGAGGTAGGGCCGCTGCACGTCGAGGCAGCGCGCGTGATCCATCTCATCCGTCTCGACGATACCGGCCTGTGGGTTCTCCAGCGCCCAGACCATCCCGGCCAACACCGCCGAGCTGACCTGCAGCCCGGTCGCGTTCTGATAGGGGGCAAGCTCGATCGCCTCTGCGTTGGACAGGCGAGAGCCGTACCAGAGCGCGTTCTTTTCGTGCCCGCAGAGCAGCACACCCAATTCGTCGATGCCTTCGGAAATCTCATCGGGTTCCATGATGTGATGCTTGGTCTGGGTCACGCCGGAGCCGAACATCTCATGCAGGGAAAGCACCGCGTCATCCGATGGATGATAGGCATAGTGACAGGTCGGGCGATAGTCGGGCGCGCCGGGATCGCCCAGCGTGTAATAGTCGCTGATCGATACCGCCTCGTTATGCGTCACGAGAAAGCCGAACTGCGGCCCCGGCGTGGGGCACCAGGTGTGGACCCGCGTGATCGCACCGGGCCGTTCCAGCCAGATCGCCGCCTGACAGCCCGTATCGTAAGAGTGACCGTTTTCGGGGAACCATGTTTCGTGCGTGCCCCAGCCCAGTTCGGCAGGCTGGAACCCTTCGGAAATGAAGCCTTCGACCGACCAGGTATTGACGAAGGTGCCGCGCGGGCGCGGGATGCGGCGCGCCTGCGTGTCGCGCTCCGCGATATGCACGCCCTTGACGCCGAGCGACTGCATCAGCTTTCCCCAGCCTTCGCGGTTCTCGGGCGCGGCGGTTTCCTTGCCGGTATCGCGGGCGAGGGTCAGCAGCGCTTCCTTGACGAACCATGACACCATCCCGGGGTTCGCCCCGCAGCAGGAGACCGCCGTCGTCCCGCCGGGGTTCGCGGCCTTTTCGTCGCGGACCTTCTGACGCAAGGCGTAATTCGTACGCTCGGCGTTATTCTCCGTCTCGAAGTAGAACCCGTCCCACGGCTCCACCACCGTATCGATATAGAGAACACCCATCTCGCGGCAGAGCTTCATGATATCGAGCGAAGAGGTATCGACGCTGAGGTTTACGCAGAAGCCTTTCCCGTCAGGAAAGAGGCCCCGCAGAACGTCGCGATAATTGTCGCGCGTGATGGCGATCTGCTCGTGGCGGATCTTGCGCTGGCTCAGGAAGGTATGCACCGAGGCGTCGGGCTCCACAACCACCAGCTTGTCGGCATCATACTCAAAGTGGCGTTCGATCAGCGGCAGCGTGCCCTTTCCGATGGAACCGAAGCCGATGATGACGATGGGGCCGTCGATACGACCGTAAACGGGATAGTTGGACATGGCGCTCTCCGCTGGATTTTGCGGGGGCATAAGGGATTCGGACCGGTATTGGAATAACCAAGGCCCCGGAACGCGAAGGGCCGCCCCATGGGCGGCCCTTGCAGAAACGGATGGATAAGGCGCGGCCGCAGCCGCTGCCCGTATCAGTTCTTGGCGTAGAATTCGACGACGAGGTTCGGTTCCATGACCACCGGGTAGGGAACGTCGCCCAGGGCCGGGGTGCGCACGAATGTGGCTGTCATCTTGGAATGGTCGGCTTCGATGTAATCGGGCACGTCACGCTCGGGCAGCTGGGTGGCTTCGAGAAGTGCTACCATCTGCTTGGACCGGTCGCGGACCTCGATCACGTCGCCTTCCTTCACGCGGTAGGAGGGGATGTTCACCTTCTTGCCGTTCACACGGACATGGCCGTGGTTCACGAACTGGCGCGCGGCAAAGACGGTGGAGACGAACTTCGCGCGGTAGACCACGGCGTCAAGGCGGCGCTCCAGCAGGCCGATCAGGTTTTCACCGGTATCGCCCTTCACACGCTCGGCTTCGCCATAGATGCGGCGGAATTGCTTTTCGGTCAGGTCGCCGTAGTAGCCCTTGAGCTTCTGCTTGGCGCGCAGCTGGATGCCGAAATCGGAAATCTTCGCCTTGCGGCGCTGGCCGTGCTGGCCGGGGCCGTATTCGCGGCGGTTCACCGGAGATTTCGGACGGCCCCAGATGTTTTCGCCCATGCGGCGATCGAGTTTGTGCTTGGCAGACGTGCGTTTTGTCACGGCTGATCTCCTTTACTGTTATAAAGGGCGTTGTCCTCTGGGCGAACCCCGACAGGCATCCCCTTGCGGGGGCCACCAACACCAACGAAGCCGCGCTTATACGCGGGACCGGGGCGGTGTCAACACTGTGACAACCTACGATGCAAAGCATTCGACAATATGAAGGGTATGACGGCAAATGACGCAAACGGATTATAGGGACATTTCCCAGCAGTATGCTCAAGGTGCAATCAAAGCGATTATTTTGGTAAACGGTGGAGCCGCCGTCGCTGTCTTAAGCCAAGTTAGCCCTACACATTCGGACTTTTCGACTAAATCAGTCGGCTACGCTTTGGTAGCATTTGTTTTTGGGGTTGCGATCGGTTGTACTTGCTGGCTCGTAGGATTTCTCTCGACCCGTTATGTCGATCGAACGCTACGGGGAGACGAGCCCAATTATGATAAAGCAAATTTTTGGATGCACGTAGGAGAGCTGCTTATCATATCTGGGGTCGCTGCATTTCTAACGGGAACCTTGATCTTGGCCTGCAATTTGCTTTCGCTCGAATTGTAGACTCCCTCATTGACCCAAACATAGAGCTGACATCACATTGAAGCTCTAGCCCCTCTTGCCTGCCTCTCCCATGCACGCCACCGGCCCGTGACGGTGACAGGTCACCACATGGTCGTTCACCAGCCCGCAGGCCTCCATCCAGGCATAGACGATGGTGGGACCACAGAACCGGAACCCGGCTTTCTTCAGATCCCGCGATACCTGTTCGGACAGCGGAGTCGACGGCGGCACCTCGGCCTGCGTGCAATAGCGCGGTTGCAGCGGCTCCCCATCGACATAGCGCCACATGAAAGTGTCGAACCCCTCGCCTGCCTCGATCCGCTGCCAGGCGCGGGCGTTGCCGATCGCGGCCTCGATCTTGCCGCGATGGCGGACGATGCCGGGGTCCGCCAGCAGGCGCTGGACGTCAGGCTCCCCCCATTCGGCGATACGGTGGGGATCGAACCCTTCGAAGGCGCGGCGGAAGTTTTCACGCTTCTTCAGGATCGTGATCCAGCTCAGCCCGGCCTGAAAGCCATCCAGTATCAGCTTTTCCCAAAGCGCGCGGCTGTCCCATTCCGGCACGCCCCATTCAGTGTCGTGATACTCCAGATAGATCGGGTCCGGCCCGGCCCAGTCGCATCGATGCATGTCGCCACCCTTTCCGAACCGTCCCGCGTTAAACTCGTGTTGAGACTCATGCCCCACATTCGCGCATGAAACCAGCGAAAGGAGGCGGCGATGCAGGAAGGGAAGGCAGACATTCATGACATCCCGGCCGAGTTTCGGACCCCGCTTGACTATGCCGTGACCCGGCAGGCGGATGACATCTCCGCCACCGTCAAAGCCGCCTTGCGCCATGACGAAACGATGCTGGCGTTCCAGCCGGTCTATCCGGTTTCGGGTGGGGAAACGCCCGTCCTCTACGAAGGATTGAGCCGCATCCTCGACCCTGCGGGGCGCGAAATCGTGGCGCGTGAATACATCTCTCTGCTGAGCCGCACCACCACCGAGCGAGAAATCGACGTGGCCAGCCTGCGGATCGGGCTGAAGGCGCTGCGCCTCGTGCCCAAGCTGCATCTGTCGATAAACATGTCCGCCCGCTCCATCGGTTATGGCCGCTGGGCGAATATGCTGATGCATGAACTGAAGGCGACCCCCGGCCTGGGCCGCCGGCTTGTGCTGGAGCTGGGGGAGACTTCGGTGACGGAATTGCCCGAACTGGTGAGCGATCTGATGCGGGCGGCACGGCCCTTTGGCGTGCGCTTCGCGCTGGATGACTTCGGCGCGGGCCCCATGGCGCTGCGGCGGTTGCGCGATTTCACCTTCGACATCTTCAAGATCGACGGCCAGTTCGTCCGGGGCCTTGCCACGCGGGAGGAGAACCGCAGGCTTGTCCGCTCTCTCATCTCCATCGCGGAGGAATTCGGCGGCACGACGATCGCCCAATCGGTCGAAAACCATCAGGATGCGAAGCTGCTGCGCAAGATGGGCGTCCCCTATGCGCAGGGCTACTATTATTGCGCGCCGACGCTCTTTCCCGAATGGCTGCCCGCGTCGATCAATCAGGCGGGTCAACGTCGGCGCGCAATAAT
>NZ_LWEX01000158.1 GCF_001634885.1 Sulfitobacter sp. HI0040
AGATCGACGAGACCACGCATGAGGCGCAGGTCTGGCCGCGCGACGATCCCGAAAAGATGGACCGCTGGATGACCGCCGGCCCGCCCACGCCCGCGCAGCGCGCGGTGATGCAGGGCCGGCCCGATCCGGGCTTTCCCGAACTGCGGTCGAAGGCACGGGGGGCGGCGTGATGCACTATGGCTATGACGGATGCGTGGCCGTTGTCACGGGCGGGTCCTCCGGCATCGGGCTGGCGACGGTGCGGCTGCTGTTGGAAAGCGGCGCGCGGGTCGCTTTTTGCGCCCGCAACGAGAACCGGCTGAACGACGTGGCCGCCGTGCTGCGGCGCGACTTCGGGGCCGACAATGTGCTGACGGCGGCCTTTTCGGTGCTGGACAAGGAGGCGGTGAATGATTTCGCCTCACAGGTGCGGGCCCGGTTCGGCACATGCGATCTGCTGGTCAACAACGCGGGGCAGGGGCGGATCTCCTCCTTCGCGGATACCAGCGATGACGACTGGCGCGCGGAATACGAGCTGAAGCTCTTTTCACAGATCCTGCCCCTCCGCGCCTTCCTGCCGATGCTGCGGGAGGCAGAGGGCGCGGTCGTCGCCGTCAACTCGCTGCTGGCCTACCAGCCGGAACCGCATATGGTCTGCACCTCTTCGGCGCGGGCGGGGGTGCAGAACCTGCTGAAGTCGCTTTCCGTCGAACTGGCCCCGCAGGTGCGCGTCAATTCCGTGCTTATGGGGCTGATCGGATCGGGCCAGTGGACCCGGCGGTTCGCCGAGCGCGAGGACCAGTCCGTCAGCCGGTCCGAATGGTACGGCGCGCTGGCGCGCAAGAAGGGTATTCCGCTGGGCCGACTGGGCGAGGCCGAGGAAGCCGCCCATGCCATCGCCTTTCTGGGGTCGCGCGCGGCCAGCTACATCACCGGTTCACAGCTCGAAGTTTCGGGCGGCCTGTCCCGCCACATCTGAGGAATCCAAGACATGAAACACGATCCCATCAACAAGACCGATACGGTCGGTGATTTCATCGCCCATTACCTTGCAGAGATCGGCGTGAGCACGATCTTCGGCGTGATTTCCATCCACAACATGCCCATCCTCGACGCGGTGGCGCGGCAGGGGCGGATCCGCTTTGTTCCCGCGCGCGGCGAGGCGGGGGCGATGAACATGGCCGACGCCTATGCACGGGTGTCGGGGGGGCTTGGCGTCTGCATGACCTCGACCGGAACGGCCGCCGGAAATGCCGCCGGAGCACAGGCCGAGGCACTAACGGCGGGCAGCCGGGTGCTGCATATCACGACGCAGGTGGATCTCGGCTATGCCGACCGCGACCGCGCGGCGATCCACGACGTGCCGCGCCAGCCGGAAATGCTGCGCGGTGTGTCCAAGAAGGTGCATCGCATGTGGGACGCGAACGGCGCGGTGGGCGCGCTGACGGCGGCGGTATCGGATGCGCTGTCGGCACCCAGCGGGCCGGTCAGCCTTGAAATTCCGGTGGACGTGCAGCGCGCGCCCGCAGCCCAGATGGCATCCGTCCATGCGCCGGTGGCGGTGGCGCCGGTGGCCGCGCAATCGGCGGTCGAAGAGATGGCCAAGCTGATCACCCGCGCCAAGCGTCCGCTTGTCTGGCTGGGCGGCGGCGCGCGGGGCGCGGCGGAGCAGGCGCGCGAATTGATGCGCCGGGGCGTGGGTGTCGTGACCTCCACCAACGGGCGCGGCGTGGTGTCGGAGGAAGAGGCGGCGAACCTCGGGGCTTTCAACATGGGGCCGGATGCCGCCGAACTTTTTGCAAGCTGCGATCTGATGCTGGTCGTCGGCTCCCGCCTGCGGGGCAACGAAACGCGCAACAACAAGATGCCGCTGCCGCGCCCCCTGTTGCAGGTCGACGCAGACGCCGCACAGGGCGGGCGCAACTACCCGGTCGATGTCTTCGCCCATGGCGATGCCGCCGATACCCTGCGCCGCCTGCTGGATCTGTTGCCGGAACAACTGGAGACCGACGCCGGGCTGCGGTTCGATATCGCCCGGCTGCGCGCCCAGGCCGAGGGCCGGCTGCGCGATCAGTTGGGCCCCTACAGCGTCGTGGCGGAGGCGATCAACAGCGCCGTCGGGGCAGGGGGCAACGCCTGGGTTCGGGATGTGACGATTTCCAATTCCACCTTCGGCAACCGCTATGTCCGCCTTTCCGATCCCCGGCAGGGGGTCCATGCGCTCGGGGGCGGTATCGGGCAGGGCGTGGCTATGGGGATCGGCGCGGCGCTTGCCTCCCCCGGGCCGAAGGCGATCACCCTTCTGGGTGACGGCGGCACGATGCTGGGTCTGGCCGAGATGATCACGGCGGTCGATGAAAACGCGCCGCTGGTCTATGTGCTGATGAACGATCAGGCTTACGGCGTGATCGAGAACATCCAGGATGCGCAATACGACAGCCGCCGCCACTATTCCAAGGTCGCGGTGCCGGAGTTCGGGGCCTTCTGCGGCTCGATCGGGATGCCGCATGTGAAGGTCGGCGATGTGGATGATTTTGAACCCGCCCTGCAGAAGGCGCTGAAGGCCGATGGCCCGCGCCTGATCGAGGTCGACATGTGCGCCATCGGGCCCTTTGCCGAAGCCTTCGCAGGCCCGCCCGCGGGTGCCGCGGGCAAGAAGGAGTAGCCCATGCACCTCGGTCTCGTCGGATATGGCAACATCGGGGCGGCGCTGCTGGCGCTGCTGACGCCACAGGATGCGGCGCGGGTGACGATGCTGGTCCGACCGGGCCGTGCCGTCGATGCCCCCGGGGTCGACACTGTGGAGACGGTCGAGGACCTGATCGCAGCCCGCCCCGATCTGCTGGTGGAATGCGCGGGGCATGAGGCGGTGCGTGACGTGGCCGTGCCCGCGCTGGAGGCGGGGATCGATGTGGTTGTCGTCTCGGTCGGGGCGCTCAGTGACGCGGGGTTGGAGGACGCGGTGCGGCAGGCCGCCGAAAAGGGCGGGGCGCGGGTCATCCTGCCCCCCGGGGCCATCGGCGGGATCGACCTGCTGGCGGCGGCCGCGGCGGCGGGCGATCTGGAGGTGACCTATACCGGCACCAAACCGCCTGCGGCATGGCGCGGAACCCCGGCGGAAGACAAGCTCGATCTGGACGCGCTGCGCGAAGCGGCGGTGATCTATGCCGGCACCGCGCGCGAGGTCGCACAGGCCTTTCCGAAGAACGCCAACGTGGCGGCGACGCTGGGGCTGGCGGGAGCGGGTCTGGACGCGACGCGGGCCGAACTGGTGGCAGACCCCGCCGCGGATGGCAACCGGCACGCGTACCGCGTGCGCTCCGCCCTGGGGAGTTTCGAGGTGCGGATCGACAACAAGGCCTCGGCAGGGAACGCCAAGACAAGTGCGGCGACGATCTATTCGGCGCTGCGCGAAATTCGAAACCGCAAGGGACCGATGGTGATCTGATGAAAATGGAACGAGATATCCTGCCCTCCGGCGCTTTGTTCATCGGCGGCGAATGGCGTGAAGGGCGCGGGGGGCAGATTACGTCGATCTTTCCCGCCGACGGCTCGGTCAACCGGGTGCTGCGCGGCGCCTCCCCGCAGGATGGGGAGGAGGCCATCGCCCGGGCGAAGGCGGCCCAGCCCGCATGGGGGGCGCTGAAACCGCACGAACGAGCGCGCGTTCTGCTTGCCGTCGGCGACGGGATCGATTCCAACGCGGGCCGTATTTCGCAAATCCAGTCGCAGGACACCGGCAAGACGCTTGCGGAAACCGCCGCGCTGGCGGCATCGGCGGCAGCCACGTTCCGCTATTTCGCCGCCGTGGCTGAAACCACGGATGAGGAGATGACCGCGCAGCGCGGCGGCGCGCTGACGCTGTCGGTGCACGAACCGATGGGGGTGGTGGCCGCGATCACGCCGTGGAATTCACCCATCGCGTCGGATGCGCAAAAGCTCGCCCCCGCGCTGGCGGCGGGCAACGCGGTGATCCTGAAACCCGCGTCATGGTCGCCGCTCACGGCGCTGGAACTGGCGCGGATCGTGGATGAGGCGGGGCTGCCGAAGGGGCTGCTGGCCGTGCTCCCCGGCTCGGGCCGCGAGATCGGTAACCTGCTGGTGGAACATCCCGACATCGCCAAGGTCAGCTTTACCGGCGGCACGGCGACCGGGCGCGCGTTGGCCGAAAAGGCCGGGCGCAAGCTGATGCCGGTGAGCCTCGAACTTGGGGGGAAATCCCCCACCATCGTGTTCGACGACGCGGATATGGAGGTGGCGCTGGCGGGGATCCTCTTTGGGGTGTTTTCCTCCACCGGGCAAAGCTGCATCGCCGGGTCGCGGCTTTTCGTGCAGCGCGGCATCTACAATGAGTTCGTAACCCGGCTGGTCGCGGCGACCAAGCGGCTGCGGGTGGGGCACCCCTTTGCCGAAGGCACGCAGGTCGCGCCGCTGATCCATCCCGACCACCGCAAGGAGGTGCAGGCCCATGTGGCGCAAGCGCTGGAGGATGGCGGCAAGCTGCTCTGCGGCGGTGAGGCGCCGGAGGGGCCGGCCTACGAAGGCGGCAGCTATTACCTGCCCACCATCATCGAAGGATTGCCCAACGACGCACGCCTCTGCCGCGAGGAAGTATTCGGCCCCGTCTTGGCGGTGTTGCCGTTCGACGATGAAGGCGATGTGATCGCGCAGGGCAACGATAATGAATACGGGCTGGCCTGCGGGATCTGGACCCGCGATTTCCCGCGCGCATGGCGGGTGGCGCGGGCGATCCGGGCGGGCACGGTCTGGGTGAACACTTACAAGCAATTCTCGATCTCCACCCCCTTTGGCGGCGACGGTGCCAGCGGCATGGGGCGCGAGAAGGGGCGGCAGGGGATGCGCGCCTACATGCGGCAAAAGGCGATCTACACCGATCTGACCGGCGCGCCCCATCCGTGGGCCGCGGACGTGGTGGGCCCGTCATGACCGGGCAGATCGCGATCATAGGGGCGGGGCCATCGGGCTGCTTTCTGGCGCAGGCGCTGCTGAAGTCAGACCCGGCGTTGCAGGTCGACCTGATCGACCGGTTGCCGGTGCCCTACGGGCTGGTGCGCTACGGGGTTGCGGCGGATCATCAGGGCACCAAGGCCGTTTCCCGCCAGTTCGCGCGGCTTTTCGAACGGCAGGGTGCGCGGTTCTTCGGCAATGTGAGCATCGGGTCGGACGTGACGCTCGACGATCTGCGCGGCGCTTATGACGCCGTTGTCCTTGCGGCGGGCCTCTCGGCGGACCGGGCCTTGGCGGTGCCGGGCGGCGATCTAGGCGGTGTGTTCGGGGCGGGCAAGCTGACCCGGGCGCTTTATGAACACCCCGAAGCCGAGGCGCTGCCCCAGCTTGGCCCGCGCCCGCTGATCGTGGGGAATGGCAACGTGGCAATCGACCTGCTGCGGCTGCTGGCCAAGACGCCTGAGGAACTGGAAGGGTCCGACCTGGGGCACAGCCCGACGGACTGGCTGGCCGCAAGCGGGATCGAGGAGATCACCATTACAGGGCGCTCCCCGGCGGCGGCGGCCAAGTTCGACACGGTGATGATCAAGGAACTGGGCAAGCTTGGCGGGGTGACGATCCGGGTGCTGGGGGCGGGTGAAACCGACGATCCGCAGGCGCGGAAAAAGCTCGAAGCGCTGGCCGCGCTCGAAGAGGGGGAGGGGCCGCGCCGGATCACCTTCCGCTTTGGTCTGACCCCGATTGCCGTGGAGGGGGACAGCCGCGCCGAGGCCGTTCGTTTTGCCAGCGACGCCGGGGAGGAGGTGCTGCCTTGTTCATCCGTGCTGACGGCGATCGGCTTTGACGCACCGGGCGACCTGCCCCGCGACCTTCTGCTGGCGGAGGAAAGCGAAGGCAAACTGGCGGAGGGTCTTTACGCGACCGGCTGGTTCCGCCGGGGGCCGCGCGGCACGATCCCCGACAACCGGGCCGACGCGAAGGAACTGGCCGAACGCATCCTGACCGAGATTGCGCCCGACACAACCAAAACCGGCGCCGCCCTGCTGGGGGCGCTGCCCGACACCACCGACTATTCCGGCTGGTCCCGCATCGACAATGCAGAGACCGCCAACCCGCCACCCGGCCGCTGCCGGGTCAAGATCACCACCCGCGAGGACATGCTGCGCCTCGCCAGAGAGGAGGAAACGCAATGAACATCAACGTGCTTTACGGAACCGAAACCGGCAACGCCGAGATGCTGGCCGAGGATATCGCCGCCGAACTGGAGGCCAACCACGAGGTCACGGCCATCAACCTGTCGGACTTCGATCCGGCGAATTTCGACGCGGATACCCTCTACCTGCTGGTCTGCTCAACCTATGGCGACGGAGAGCTGCCCGCGTCGGCCCAGCCCTTTGCCGAGAAGCTGGAAAGCGAGCAGCCGGACCTGACCGGGGTGCATTTCGGCATCTTCGGGATGGGCGACAGCGAATATGAGGAGACCTTCAACGGGGGGCCGAAAACGCTCGCGGAACTGATGATTGCCCGGGGGGCGAGCCAGCTGGGCGACCGTATCGCGCATGATGCCTCGGGTACGGACATGGCCGAAGACATCGCCTTTCCCTGGGCGGAGCAGATCGTCGGCATGGCCGATGAAACGATCGGCCAGGCGGCGTGACACAGAGCGCAGAGATACGCGACCGGCTGACCCGCGCATGGCGACATGGCGACCATGCCGATTTTCGCGGCATCATATGCGAAGAGCCGCTGGATCTGTCCGGCGTGGCGCTCGACGGGGTGGATTTCACCGGGGCGCGCTTTGCGGCGGGCGTGGATGCGCGGGGGGCGCGGTTCGACGGGCTGGCGTGGTTCCGCGATGTTGCGTTCGGCGGGCCGGCCCGGTTCGACGATGCCGTGTTCATGAACGACGCCCGGTTCGAAGGCGCGGATTTTTCCGGCCATGCAAGCTTTCATGGGGCCGAGTTCCGTGGGATCGGCCGGTTCGACGGTGCGCATTTCGCCGCCGGGGCCGACATGGGGGCAACCACCTGTTACGGGAACTTCTCGCTTCAGTCGGTCGACGGGCGGGGCGCCTTCACCTTCGGGGGCAGCGAATGGCTGGGCGGCCTGTGGTGCGACCGCGCCCGCCTGCCCGGAGAGGTCGATCTGGCCGAAACCCAGGTGCATGGCCGCCTGTGGCTGCGCGGCGCCCGGCGCGGGAACGCGGCGCTTGAACCGGAGGATTTCGGCATGTCCTTCGGCTACAGCTACATCTGATCGGCGGACCAGCCCCGGTAGCCGAGAGCTTCGGAAATATCCTGCGCCGCGGCCCTGAGCGCGGTTTCGATCGGCCCGAGTTGCGGCGAACCCTCTGCGAAGATGCTGGAATGGCCGGTGACGTTGATCGCCGCCACGGCTTCGCCCCGGTGGTCGTAGACAGGGGCCGCCGCCGAGCCGATTTCGGCTTCGAAGTTCGCGACGCTCCATGCCATGCCGCGGCTGCGGTCATTGGCCAGTTGTTCCAGCAGAGCGTCGAGAGAGGTGCGGGTTTTCGACGTGAAGGCTTCGAGCGGGTGGTCGGCATAGAGCGCGCGCACCTCTTCTGCCGGGAGTTCGGCCAGCAGGATGCGCCCGATGGTCGTGGCGTGCGCGGGCAGGCGGGTCCCCTCGCGCACGGTGCTGGCCAGATGGGACACCGGCGTTTCGCGCGCGAGATACACGATTTCATGCCCTTCGCGCACGCCCAGATGCGCCGACAGCTTCAGCGCGGCCACTAGCCGTTGCAGCACGGGCCGCGCGGTCGGCACGATCCCGCGATCGTTCAACGCTTCGGCGGCGAGCGAGATGAGCCCCGTGCCCAGCCGATAGCCGCCTTCGTGCGGCAGCGCCTCGATCAGGCGCTCCGCCTCCAGCGTGGCAAGGATACGCACGAGCGTGGTACGGTTCACCCCCGTCGCCTTCGAAACCTGACTGATATTACCGCACCGGTTCCCCGCCGCGATATAGCGCAGCACCCGCAGCGCGCGGACGACAGGTTGGACGGAATATTCGGGGGTCTTATTTTCGGCCATGGGGCATGTTTCATATTTTGCGCAGAATGTTCAATTGTGAACTTCTTGGTCAGCAACACAGGTCCCGCGTCAAGCGATATCTTTCCGCAGTCGGGGCCGGGGGCTTTGACAAATCGGCTTCTGGCGTCGTGCGGTCACGGGTAATATGATCCATGGAAAGAGATAGCAGCGGGCTTGCCCCAAAGGGTGGCGGGCCAACATGTGCGGGGATGGCCGGATGATCGAGAGCCAGGGCGAACGCGTGCGCCAGCCGCAACGAAAGCGCGGTGTGATCCGGTTCGAACATTTGCTCGACGCCACCGAAACGCTTTTGACGAAATGGCCCGACAGCGACATCAGCCTCGCGCTTGTGGCGAAGGAAGCGGAAGTGCCGCTGCCGTCGATCTACCATTTCTTTCCCAACAAGGATGCGATCCTTGTGGCGCTGGCCCAACGGTATCACGCCCAGCTTGCGGAAATGGCGCGCGCGCCTCTCGATCCGCCGCCTGCGGGGTGGCAGGACATCATCCGCAGACGCCAGCAGAGCGGCGTGCGGTTCCTGAACGATCATCCTTCCGCGCTGAGGCTTTTCATGGGGGCCGGGGTCAGTGCAGAGGTGCGCACGCTCGACCTGCAGGGCAACGCGAGGCTGGCCGAGATACGCGCCGAAGAGTTCCGGCATTGGTTCGACTGCCGCGGCATCGCGGATCTGGAGACGCGCCTGGCCGTGTCGATCGGGGTTATGGATGGGGTCTGGGCGATTTCATGGTCGCAGCATCGTCGCCTGACGGATCATTATCTGGAAGAGAGCATCCGCGCCTCTGTCGCCTATCTGCGGTGTTACCTGCCGGAGATTCTGCCGCGCCGGTCCTGAGTCAAAGTTAGCAAAACTAATTATCACTAACTTTTTGTTTCTTGCCTGAGGCGCCCGCCCGGCAAACTGGGAATTTGACCGCAAAATCCCCGGATAGGCCCCAATACCTTGGCGATCATTCCCGTTTTCGGGGAAGGTAACAGCGTAGCAACTGGCCACGAATACCCACTATGCGGTCAAATTTTCTGTCGCTAACCTGAATACAGCGCCGCCGGGCCGATGCGTTCAGGCGGGCGTAATGCGCCGGTCGGGGATCCCGGTACCGGCAAAGTCGCCACCAGGGAAAGGAAAGTGAAAATGACAAAGACCTTCTTGCCGAAGAGGACCAGCTTGCTCGTGACGGCGGCCGGTGCGCTGCTGGCTGCCACGCCATTGGCCGCGCAGGATACGCTGGTCATCGGACGGTCGATGGACGTCAACTCGCTCGATCCGGCGCGGGCCTTCTGCGACACCTGCCAGATATATCTGACGGCCGTTTACGAACCACTGCTGACCCTCGGCGAAGACAACCAGACGCTGGTGCCGAAGCTCGCCACAAGCTGGGACAACAACGAGGACTTCACGGAATTCACCTTTCAGCTGAACCCCGATGCCGTGTTTTCCGATGGCAGCCCGGTGGAGGCGCAGGATGTCGTGTGGTCCTTCGAGCGTCTGCGCAACCTCAAGGGCTCTCCGTCGTTCCTGATGGATGGCACGCAAAATATCGAAGCGGTCGATGCCAAGACCGTCAAAATCACCGTGGATGCGCCCAATTCGGAATTCCTCAACAAGGTGTCGGCGCCCTATACCGGCATTCTGAATTCCGAAGCCGCAATGGCGGGCGGGGCCATCGGCGATGAAACCGCCGACACGGCGGACGGGGCCGAAGGCTGGTTCCTCGAGAACTCCGTCGGCAGCGGGCCGTTCGTTCTGTCCAACTACGCGCCAGAGGACGAACTGCGCCTGTCGCGCAACGATGCCTACTACGGCGATGCGCCTGCCTTCGACGAAGTGGTCATCACCCAGATACAGGATTCCGTCAGCCAGGCGCAGGCGCTTGAAACCGGATCGGTCGACATTGCGATGCAGCTTGATGCGGATACCGCCAAGGCGCTCGACAATCCCGATGTGGTGACCGAAATCGTGCCGTCCTTCAACTTCATCTACTTTGCCTTCATGCCCGGATCGGAAGCCATGAAGGACAAGCTGACGCCGCAGGTGCGCGAGGCGCTGACCTATGCGGTGGATTACGACGGGATGATCGAATTCACGGTGGGCGGCAACGGCAACAAGATCGCGGCCCCCATTCCCAACGGCTTCCCGGGGACGGCGAACCTGACGCCGCGCAGCCAGGACGTGGAAAAGGCCAAGGCGATGCTCGCGGAAGCGGGGGTCGGCGACGGGTTCACGATGGAGGCGGTCTATCCGAACGACAACGTCTATGGCGTCGATCTGAACGTCATGATGCAAAAGCTGCAGCAGGACTTTGCGCAGGTCGGGGTGGATGTATCGCTCAAGCCTGTCACCTACCCGGTCTGGCGTGAGGACATGGCCAATGGCCGGGCCGACCTGACGGCGGTCTACTATGCGCCGGACTACTACGGTTCGGGCCAGTACGCGGCCTATTTCGGCATGACCGATGGGTCGACCTGGGTGCAGCGGGCGGGCTACAATTCCCCCGAAACGGTGCTGAACCCGGCGCAGGGCGAAATCTATGCCGAAGCGCTGGCCGCCTCTGGTGACGCAGCCGTCGCCAAGTACGAAGAGCTTGCCAAGTCGATGATGGCCGACAATGTCATCATCCCGGTGGTGAGCCCGAACCTCGTTCTGGCCTATCGCAGCGATATCGAGGGCGTGCGTTACAGCGCCTGCTGCAACCTGCCGCTTGCCGAAATCTCGCGCAAGTAAGGGGGGCCGCCATGCTGCGCTATATCATACGCCGGATTTTGGGAGTGCCCTTCCTGCTCCTTGGCGTGGCCAGCGTGGCGTTCATCCTGTCGCAAAGCACCAAGGGCGACCCCCTGTCCGCCCTGGTCCCCGAGCGGATGATGAACAACCCCGAGATCGTGGCGGCGGTGGAGGCGCAATGGGGCCTCGATCAGCCGCTGCCCGTTCGCTACGCGATCTATATGAAGAACCTCGTGCAGGGGGATATGGGCACATCGTTCAACACCCGCCGCCCCGTCGCCCGCGACATCGCCGAACGGCTGCCCGCCACGCTGGAGCTGGTCTTTGCCGCGATGATCGTCGGCACCACGCTGGGGATGGGGATCGGCCTTTTGTCGGCGCAGTTCCGGCATACGATATTCGACAACGCGGC
>NZ_LWEX01000159.1 GCF_001634885.1 Sulfitobacter sp. HI0040
GCGGCCATGGGGTTCCGCTCGGGCCTGTGCTTTCACCCCGGCACCCAGTGCGAGGACGCCAATGCATGGGTCCAGTACATTGAGGCGGCGGCGGGCATCTGCCGCGCGGCGGGGGTGCGTATCGGGCGGCTGAACATCGGCGGCGGGTTCGCTGCGGACCGGGGGCAGGGCCAGCCCGATCACGGCGCTGTCTTTGCCGCCGTGGGTGCGGCGGTCGCCCGGGCCTTCGGTGCCGATGCACCGCAACTGATCTGTGAGCCGGGGCGCGCCATGGTAGCGCCCTCCTGCGTGTTGAGCACCCGGATCAAGGCGATGCGCGACGGCGGCGCGGTGGTCTATCTGAATGACGGTATCTACGGCGGGCTCGTGGATCTGCGTGACATGGGGCTGAGCGGCCTTTTGCGCGTGGTCTCGCCCGAGGGGGCGGCGCGGACCGGCCCCGCGCGCCCGCGTGTGGCATTCGGCCCCACCTGCGATTCGCTCGACCGGCTGCCCGACGGGCTTGCCCTGCCGGAAGACACGCAGCCGGGCGATTACGTGCTTTTCGGCGGCATGGGGGCCTATTCCGTCGCCATGAGCACCGCCTTCAACGGCTACGGCCTGCATGAGGTCGTCATGGTCGCCGGGTTGGAGGGCTGACGCGCGCGCGCTGCCCGCCCCAAAGGCTGCCCCGGTCCGCTGGACAACCGGCACCCCATCGCTAGTGTCTGCCTTAACGCGGAAATCGCCACGAAGGGCAGAACGACATGGAAAAATTCGGCAAGAGCCAACCCGTGAAACGGGTGGAGGATGTGCGCTTTCTCACCGGGGAGGGGCGCTATGTCGATGACATCGCCCCCGAGGGTGCGCTGCATGCGTTTTTCCTGCGCTCCCCGGTGGCGCATGGCCATATCACCGGCATCAATACAGGCGATGCCGCATCGGCAGAGGGGGTCCATGCGGTGCTGACCTGCGCGGACCTCGAAGCGGCGGGCGTCAAGGTCGCCATGCCCGGCACCGTGGTGGAAAACCGCGACGGGACCAAGGCCGCCAAACCCGAACGGCCCGTGCTGGCGCGGGACAAGGTCCGCTACGTGGGCGAACCGGTGGCGATCATCGTCGCCGATACCTACGATCAGGCACGCGACGCCGCCGAACTCATCGAACTCGACATCGACGAATTGCCCGCCAAGATCGACCTGAAGACAGGCGGCGAGACGCTGCACGACGAAGCGCCCGACAACCGCGCCTTTGACTGGGGGCTGGGCGACGAAGAGGCGACGCAGGCGGCCTTTGACGCGGCCGCGCGCAGCGTGTCGCTGGAAATCGCGGACAACCGGATCATCGTGAACTCGCTCGAACCGCGCGGCTGCTATGCCGAATGGACCGACGGAAAGCTCCATGTCGCCAACAACGGGCAGGGTGTCTGGGTGCACAAGGACAACCTCGTGAAGGCTTTCGGGCTGGAAGGTGACGATGTGCGCGTGACCAACCCGGACGTGGGCGGCGGCTTTGGCATGAAGGCCATGGCCTACCCTGAATATTTCAGCGTGGCGCAGGCCGCGCGCCTGACCGGGCGACCGGTGCGCTGGATGTCGGACCGGACAGAAGCGATGCTGAGCGACAACGGCGGGCGCGACCTCGTGTCGCTGGCGGAACTGGCCTTTGACGAAAACAACCGGATGACCGCCTACCGGGTCCGGTCGCGCTGCAACCTCGGCGCCTATAACTCGCAATTCGGTCAGGCGATCCAGACCAACCTCTTCAGCCGCGTGCTGATGGGCGTCTATGATGTGCAGACCACATGGCTGCAGGTTGAGGGCTATTATACCAACACGGTGCAGGTGGATGCCTATCGCGGCGCGGGCCGGCCCGAAGCGATCTATGTGCTGGAACGGCTGATGGACCGGGCCGCGCGCGAACTGGGCGTGGACCCGTGGGAGCTGCGGCGCATCAACTTCATCGCGCCGGATAAATTCCCCTACAAAAGCGCCACGGGCGAAACCTACGACGTCGGCGAATTCGCCCGCGTGCTGGACCGCGCCGCCGAAAAGGCGGACCGGGACGGCTTTGCCGCCCGGCGCGCGGCGGATGCGGAGCGGGGCCTGCTGCGCGGGCAGGGGCTTTGCTATTACATCGAAAGCATCCTCGGCGATCCCAGCGAGGGCGCGCAGGTCGTCTTCAACGAGGACGACACCGCGACGATCCTCGTGGGCACCCAGAGCAACGGGCAGGGCCATGAAACCGTCTATGCCCAGTTTCTCAGCGATCAGACGGGCATTCCCGCCGACCGCATCACCGTCGTCCAAGGGGACAGCGACCTGATCGCGCAGGGGGGCGGCACCGGCGGCTCACGCTCCGTCACCGTGCAGAACAACGCCACGCTGGCGACCGTCGCGAAGATGACGGCGGCCTTCACCGCCTTCCTCGCCGAAGAGCTCGATGTGCCGGAAGATGCGATCCGCTTCGATGACGAACGCTTCCGCGCCGAAGGCTCCAACGTCTCCCCCACCATGCTGGAGGTCGCGCGCATGGCCCGTGAAAAGGGCCGCGACGATCTGCTGCGCCATCACGAACGCGCCAAGCTGGAAGCGCGCAGCTATCCCAACGGCGCCCATGTGGCCGAGGTGGTCGTGGACCCCGCCACCGGCGTCGTGACGGTCGACAGCTACACCGTGGTCGATGATTTCGGAAACCTCATCAACCCGATGCTGGCCGAAGGGCAGGTGCATGGCGGTGTGGCGCAGGGAATCGGGCAGGCATTGCAGGAACATGTGGTCTATGACGCGGACGGCCAGCTGCTTACGGCGTCCTTCATGGATTACGCCATGCCGCGCGCCATAGATTTGCCGGGAATTTCGTTTACATCTGAACCCGTCCCATCCACGGCCAATATCATGGGCATGAAAGGATGTGGCGAGGCAGGAACGGTCGGAGCACTGGCAGCCGTGTCGAACGCGGTGCAGGATGCGCTCTGGGAACGTGGCGTGAGACAGGCGGACATGCCCTTCACGCCGCACAAGGTATGGGAGCTGTTGAACGGTGGCGCCATCGCGGCAGAATAGGAACTGGTTTGCCCGTCTCTTCGGGCGCTTCTGGCGGCGCCCGGCCTCCGATTTCGGACCGCGCCGGGGGGCTGTCACCCATGTCGTGATCCTCGACGGGACGATGTCGTCCCTTGTAGAGGGGGCGGAGACCAACGTGGGCCTGTCCTACAAGCTGATGCGCGAAATGGGCAGCGCCCTGTCCATCTACTACGAACCCGGCCTGCAGTGGCAGGACTGGCGCAGCACCCGCGACGTGATCATGGGGCGCGGCATCAACCGGCAGATCCGCCGCGCCTATGGCTACCTGGCATCGCGCTACCGGCCCGGCGACCGGGTGTTCTTCTTCGGCTATTCGCGCGGGGCCTACGCGGTACGCTCGCTTGCCGGGGTGATCGACCGGGTGGGCCTGCTGCGCCCGGAGGAGGCGACGGAGCGCAATATCCGCGAGGTTTACCGCCATTACGAAGGCCGTACCCGGCCCGAGACAACCCGCGCCTTCAGCCGGGCCCTCTGTCAGAAGGACGTCACGATCGAGATGATCGGCGCATGGGACACGGTGAAATCGCTGGGCATCAACGCGCCGGTCCTCTGGCGGCTGAGCGAGCGGCACCATTCCTTCCACAACCACGACCTCAGCAGTATCGTGAAAAACGGGTTTCACGCGCTGGCACTCGACGAGACGCGCATGGCCTATGCGCCGATCCTCTGGCGCTCGGACCCCGATTTCGAAGGCCGGGTGGAGCAGATGTGGTTCCCCGGCACCCATGGCGATGTGGGCGGCCAACTGGGCGGGTTCGAAGCCGCGCGCCCGCTGTCCAACATCCCGCTGGTCTGGATGCTGGAAAAGGCCGAGGAGACCGGGCTGCCCCTGCCCGAAGGCTGGCGCGAACGGTTCCCGCAGGATCCGCACGCGCCTTCGGTGGGCACATGGCGGGGCTATGGCCGGGTTTTCGTCACCCGGCGGCGGCGCAAGCACGCGCTCGACCCGTCGGAGCATATCCACCCCAGCGTGACCGAGCGCGCCGCCGAAGCCGAAGGCGCGTGGCGGCTGCCGGGAATGCGCCTTCCCCGCAAGGTCGCCAAGGGCTGACGCGCCTTTTCCTCAGCCCAGTTTCATCACGATACAGGTCGTTGACCCCGTGGCATAAAGCTTGCCGTCCTCCACGCCCCTGATCTCGCCATGGGCGATGCCGGTGGACCGGCCCACGTGGTCGATCACCCCGATGCTGTCGATCTGCATGCCCAGCGGGATGGAGCGCAGGATGTTGATCTTGTATTCCAGCGTCGTATAGACGCTGCCGCGCGGCACTTTCGTCATGACGGCGCAGGCCATGGCGGAATCCAGCAGCGTTCCGTACCAGCCGCCGTGCACGGTGCCCATCGGGTTGGTGGTGCCGAAATCGGGCGCGCCGCGAAAGACGACGCGGCCCTCTTCGACCTCGTGCAGGGTATAGCCCATCTTTTCCGAGATGGGCGGGCCGGGGAAAGTCCCGTCCACCATCTTCTGCATGAATTCGAGGCCGCTGTAGTTCAGCACTTCGGACTGCGGTACGAGGTCGGCCGGTGATTTCGCGATGGGTCGCACGGGGGTGGCTCCTGTCTGTTACGGCGGCCAGTAGGGACCGCCGCACCGGCAGGGGCAAGCGCTTACGCTACGTCCGAAAGCGCCACCTGCGGGGTCACGCCCAGGGCGCGGCAGACATTGCGCGTCAGTTCCGCACGGTTCAGCGTATAGAAATGCAGCGTGTCGACGCCTTCGTCGATCAGCTCGCTGCACAGTTCGGTGCAGAGCGCTGTCGCCAGCAGGTCGTGCCGGTCGTCGCGGATCGCCGCGTCAAAGGACTGGTGCACCCAGTCGGGGATCAGCGCGCCGCAGCGTTCGGCGAAGGACCGGGCCGATTTCCAGTTCACCACCGGCATGATGCCCGGCGTGATCGGCTTGTCGATGCCCGCCTTTTCGCAGGCATCGCGGAACCGCAGGAAGGTTTCGGCCTCGAAGAAGAACTGGGTGATCGCCTCGTCCGCGCCGGCGTCGAACTTGCGCTTGAGCCATTCGATATTGGCGGCCTCGTCGGCGGCGTCGGGGTGCGAATCGGGGTAGGCGCCCACGCGGATGGTGAACTGGTTCATATCGGCGAGCGCCTCGATCAGCTCACAGCTGTTGGCGAAGCCTTGCGGATGGGCGGTGAAGCGATCGGCCCCGTCCGCCGGGTCGCCGCGCAGGGCCACGATGTCGGTCACGCCGGCTTCGGTAAAGCCGCGCGCCACGTCGAGCGTTTCTTCGCGGCTGGCACCCACGCAGGTCAGATGGGCGGCCACCGGCAGCCCGGAGGTGCGCCGCAGCACATGCGCCGAATCCTGTGTCAGATCCCGGGTGGAGCCCCCGGCACCATAGGTGACGGAGAAAAACCGCGGGGCCAGCGGCGCGAGCGCCTGCGCGGTATCCCACAGCTTGAAAGCTGCATCGACCGAACGGGGCGGGAAAACTTCGAAGGATACGCGAGGCGTGGTCATTACTACATTCCTGAAACGGGGCCGACGGGCGGCGGGATATCTGTTGCCCCACTTGTCGCATGTGTCGCGATGTGAGACAAATTCATAACTCTCATCTTCAACATGAGGAACGCCTCATATGCATATCGAGTTCCGGCACCTGCGCACCATACAGGCGATTCACGAAGCCGGCGGGCTGGCCCGGGCCGCCGAGCAGATGAACATCACCCAATCCGCGCTCAGCCATCAGGTGAAGGGGCTGGAAGACCAGGCGGGGGTGGAGCTTTTCGTGCGCCGCTCCAAACCGCTGAAATTGTCGCCCGCCGGGCAGCGGCTGCTGAAGCTCGCCCAGCAGGTTCTGCCGCAGGTGGAGGCGCTGCAGGCGGAATTCACCGGCCTGCGCGCGGGCAGCACCGGGCGGATGCATATCGCCATCGAATGTCACGCCTGTTTCGAATGGCTGTTCCCCGTGCTGGAACAGTTCCGCCGCGCCTGGCCGGACGTGGATGTGGACATCCGCCCCGGCCTCGCCTTCGAGGCGCTGCCTGCCCTCCTGCGCGAGGAGGTGGACCTTGTGGTGAGTTCCGATCCCGAGGACCTGCCCGGTGTGACCTTCATCGAATTGTTCGACTACAACCCGGTCTTTGTCGCGGCCAGCACCCACCCGCTGGCATCCAAACCCTACGTGGAGGCGGCGGATTTCCGGGGCGAGACGCTGATCACCTACCCGGTGGAACGGTCCCGGCTGGACATCTTCAGCCAGTTGCTGATCCCGGCCAAGGTCGAACCGGCGGCGATCCGTCAGGTGGAATTGACGGCGGTGATCCTGCTGCTGGTGGCGTCGAACCGGGGGGTGTCGGTCCTGCCCGACTGGGTCGTGCGGGAGGTGAAATATTCATCCGACTACGTGACCCGCCCCCTGACGGAGACGGGCATCACCCGCAGGCTCTATGCCGCCGTGCGGAGCGACGACAAGGACAAGCCCTTCATGAAGGAACTGCTGAAGCTCGCAGGGCAGGAGGCACGTAAGCTGCAGCGGGCGTGAGGGGGGTGGGGAAGGGGCTGGGAAGCCCGGTGTGGAGGACCGATGTAGGGCCGAGTCAGGAAGGGCGGGAAGGAGTCCTTCACTGAGAGTGCGAGCCGATCATGCCGAAGCTAATGGAGCGGACATTCAGCCAGCAATTCTTAGGTGCTTGGCGATATGTCGAAGGTCACATACAAGGGCTTATGCGCGAAAGGTTGCTGCGGTTTGCGAGGCGTGCAGTCTACAATGCAACTCTGATAGCGTCGTAACAACGCATTGCGTCTAAAGAATCCCGCAATAATTAGAAAGGCTGTCAATCTATGGCAAAACCAAAACCGTTTGCCTTTGTGCTTATGCCCTTCGGCGATGAATTCGACGATATTTATCGGCTTGGAATTCAAGAAACAGCAAGAGATCAAGGCGTTATAGCTGAGCGCGTTGACGAGCAGATTTATACTGAAAGTATTCTAGAACGTATCTACCGACAGATTGACGCGGCGGATTTTATCATTGCCGACATGACAGGCAAGAATCCCAATGTTTTCTATGAGGTGGGGTACGCCCACGCTAAAGACAAGATTTGTACACTTATCACTCAGAAAGCTGATGATATTCCTTTCGATCTAAAGCACCATCGACACCTTGTATATGATGGGTCCATCACGAACTTGAAGAAGATGCTCGGTGCCGACATCGAGTGGGTGAAGTCCGAGATTGAACGCCAAAAAACCATAACTTTCGAAGTTAATACGCGAACACAAAGAGAGTTTCTTACGGTCAACGACTACTCTAGATCAGGTACTTTCGAGCTAGTAATTGATATTCACAATCGAACCGAAAAACGAAGCCCCGAAATCGACGCCATTTATCTCTACACAAGTGAAAGGTGGGAGATAAAACAAGACGGTAAACGTTGTGGCCACACGAAATCTGAAAAAGACGATCTGAACAGGCGGCACATTTTAGCCACAACGGCGTCGCGTCTCGCTCAAGGGGCTTGGACGCAAATTAGATGTGAGCTGGAGACAAGTTTTTGGCGGAAGTACCGGGACGACGGTGTCGATCCAAAGAACACATACCGCATCCAAGGCTACTTGGTAGTGGAAATTTCGACTTCAGAAGGAATGTTTCCTACTCGTATCGACTTGGATGTTGAATTTGACGAGATACCATTTTGAGTATCTAAGGACGGCGCGCATATCGAGGCTTATGCACCGCTAGAAGAAACCCAGCAAAATCACGTGGCGAAGATGGTGCATTAGACTAGGGCGCGTCCAGACGTCCGTTTTTGGGAAGCTGTGCAGCGGCAATGCGAGCACTGATCAAGGTCTGCTCAGGGCCGGTTGCCACAGGTCCCCATGCAACCCTTCGGTATCTTCTGCGATTAGTACAGACAGGTTTGCACTCTACACCCCGACCATCCTGCTCATCACCCACAACACCCAACCACACACTGCGCAACAAAAGGGGGCGGACGAACCGCCCCCCTCAAAGTCATGCGACCTTCACGATGGCCTTGCCGAAGTTGCCGCCCGTCAGCAGGTCGATGAAAGCCTGCGGCGCGTTTTCCAGCCCCTCGGTGATGTCTTCCTTCACGGCGATGCGCCCGTCGGCGACCTGCGGGGCGACCTCCTGCAGGAACTCCGGGAACCGCTTCCAGTGGTTCGAGATGATGAAGCCGTTCACGCTGAGGAAATTGACGAGGATCGTGCGCCACAGCTTGGGCGCGGTCAGCGCCTCCTCGGCGGCACCGGCGCCCAGCCCGCCCGCGTTGTACCACGCGATCATGCCGCAGATCGGGATGCGCCCGTGGGGGTTCATCAGCGGCATCACCGCTTCAAGAACCTTGCCGCCCACGTTCTCATAGTAGATGTCGATCCCGTCGGGGCAGGCCTCCTTCAGCGCGGCCCGCAGCGATTTCGCGTCGTCATAGGCGCGGTGATCGAGGCATTCGTCAAAGCCGAACTCCGATTTGGCCAATGCGCATTTGTCCGCCCCGCCGGCGATGCCCACGGCCCGCAGGCCCATGGATTTCGCAAGCTGGCCCACCATGGACCCCACCGGCCCGGTCGCGGCGGCCACCACCAGCGTTTCGCCCTTCTTTGGGCGGCCATATTCATTGAGCCCGAACCAGCCGGTGAACCCGGGCATTCCCAAAACCCCCAGCGAGGTGGTGATGGGCGCCTGATCCGGGTCCACCTTGCGGCACATCTGCGCCTGCGCCACGCCATGGGTCGCCCAGCCGAACATGCCGAAAGCATAATCGCCCGGTTTGAAATCGGGGCTGTTGGAGGCGATGACCTCGCCCACCGATCCGCCTTCCATCAGCCCGCCCACCGGCACCGGCTGGGCATAGGATTTCGCATCGTCCATCCGCCCGCGCATATAGGGATCGAGCGACATGTAATGGACCTTCACGAGGATCTCGCCCTCACCCGGGGTGGGGATGTCCCCCGTCTCAAGGCGGAAGTTCTCCTGCGTGGGCGTGCCATCCGGGCGGGAGGCCAGGACGATCTTCTGCATCTGTTCACTCATGGGGGGTTCCTTTCGGTCGGAAAACTGTAATCGCGCCCAGCGTAACAGCCGCCCGGAGGCCCCGACAGGAACAACCGGAATGACGTAGGGTCAGAGGATGCTGGGCTCCTCCCCGCCCGCCCCCTTGGCAATCCGGTCCGCCTTGCCTATACGCAGCGCCTGATCCCATGACAGGTGCGAAAAATGGTTGGCAGTGCAAATCTCAACATCATGATCAAGGCCGCGCGCAAGGCGGGCCGGTCGCTGGTCAAGGATTTCCGCGAGGTCGAGAACCTTCAGGTATCGGTCAAGGGCGCGGGCGATTTCGTCAGCCGGGCGGACCTCAACGCCGAAAAAGTGCTCAAGACCGAACTGATGGGCGCGCGCCCCACCTATGGCTGGCTGGCCGAGGAAGGCGGCGAGGAAGAGGGGCAGGACCCAACCCGCCGCTGGATCGTCGATCCGCTGGACGGCACGACGAACTTTTTGCACGGGCTGCCGCACTGGGCCATCTCCATCGCACTGGAGCACAAGGGCCAGATCGTTGCGGGCGTCGTCTTCGACCCCGCCAAGGACGAGATGTTCTTTGCCGAAAAGGGCGCGGGCGCCTGGATGAACGAAAGCCGCCTGCGGGTGTCGGGCCGCCAGAAGATGATCGAATCGATCTTTGCCACGGGCCTGCCGTTCGGGGGCCGCAGCGACCTGCCGGAAACACTGAAGGATCTGGGCCGTCTTCTGCCGGTCTGTGCCGGGGTGCGCCGCTGGGGGTCCGCCGCGCTCGACCTCGCCTATGTGGCGGCGGGGCGGTATGACGGCTTTTGGGAACGCCGGTTGCAGCCCTGGGATCTGGCCGCCGGCATGGTCATCGTGAAAGAGGCCGGGGGCCTTGTGGAGCCGATCCGCCCGGAGGCCGATATCGTCGGCAACGGGGAAATCGTCTGCGCGAACGAGGCGATCTTCACCACCTTCGCCAAGACGATCCGCGGCTGACAGGCCCGCGGCGCGTCAGTCGTCGCCGGGAAAATCGTGGTTCTCGCTCCAGCGCATGGGTTCGGCGCGCCAGACCTCCGCCCCTTCGATACAGCCGAGGTTCACGCCCGTCTCCGCCGGGTCGGACCTGCGCTGGTGATGGGTGTAGATCCCGCAAGTGCTGCAGAAATAGTGCCGCGCCGTCTTTGTTCCCCATTGGTAAAGGCTGAGGTTATCGGCCCCCTGCAGGACGCGCACGCTGCTGCTCAGCGCGGTGACATTGCCCGCCTGCCGCCTGCGGCAAAAGCTGCAGGTGCAGCGTTTCGCCCCCGTGATACCTTGCGGAAACTCCGCCTCGATCACCACGGCCCCGCAGTGGCAGCTTGCCCGGTGGCGCTCGCCCGCGTCGCTCATCTGCGGCGGACTTTGGGGATGCGGCTCCCGCTCAGGGGATAGCGCGTTTCGGGGTGGGGCGGATGCCCGTGGGTGCGGCTCCAGAAGGCCGGACCGCCAAGGCTCAGCCAGACCGGCACGGTGAGCGCGATGCCCACCAGGAACCCGCCCGCATGCGCCCAGTAGGCGACCCCCCCGACGCTCGGGTCAGCACCCACGCCGCCGATGAACTGCATGCCGAACCACACTGCCAGCATGATCCATGCGGGGATTGGGAAAATCCGGAAAAAGACGATGAAGAT
>NZ_LWEX01000160.1 GCF_001634885.1 Sulfitobacter sp. HI0040
CGTTTCGGAAGAGACCGGGATGACATAGGATTCAGCCGGGTTGTAGACCATGAAAAGAAGCGTCAGAAGCACGCCGGGAATGATACCTGCGATGAAAAGCTGGCCAATGGATTCATTGGCGAGCGAGCCATAGATCAGCAGGTTTACCGAGGGCGGGATCAGGATGCCGAGCGTGCCGCCCGCCGCCAGCGAGCCGAGCGCCTGCCGCGACCCGTAGCCGCGCGCCTTCAGGTTCGGCAGCGCCACGGTGCCGACGGTTGCGGCGGTCGCGACAGAGGACCCGGAGGTCGCGGCAAAGAGCGAACAGCAGCCGATGTTGGTGTGCAGCAGCCCGCCCGGCAGACGGTTGAGCCAGAGCGCCAGCGCCCCGTACATCCGGTCGGCGATCCCGCTTCTCAGAAGCAATTCGCCCAGCAGGATGAACAGCGGAATAGCCGTGAGGATGTTTTCATTCTGCACCCCCCAGATCACCGGCCCCATGGAGTTGAGCAGCGGCCAGCCGAACAGCATCACGCCGCCGATCACCCCCAGCACCACCATGATGACCGCAATGGGGAAGCTCATGAGCAAAAGGCCCATCATCCCGAAAAATCCTACGAAAACCGATCCAACGCCCATGACGTCCTCCCTGGATGCGGAACGCCCTGCGCGCCGCTCATGTGTTAGCCGAAGCGCCGCCTACCGGCGCTCCAGATCGCTCATTTCTTCCTGCAGTTCCTCGATGGCGCCCTTTGGATGGAATTCCGCGCTGACCTGTTCGAGACGGCCGTTGATGACATGCATCGTGGCGCGGATCGCGAGGTAGATCGCCGAGAGGGCGAAAAGGGCCAGCGCGCCATACCAGGCGGCCTGCGGCCAAATCAGCGGCGTCGCCCAGGGTGTCGGGGCGGTCGAGCCGTAGGCCATCGTATCGACGATCACGATCCGCCCGACATAGAGGATGAAGAGCCCCAGTACCGCCATGGAGACGATCGACAGCCAATCCATGATCGCCTGAAGCCGCTTGGGGAACCGGCTGTGCAGCACGTCGATCCGGATATGCGCGCGGTCATACAGCGCCACGACGAAAGCAAGGCTCGATCCGACGGCAAGAACGTAGCCCCCAAGCTCATCGGCCCCTTCGAACGAGAAGTTGAAAAGCTTCCGCGCCACGGTTTCGATGGAGACGAATATCGACAGGGCGAGGAGCGCAATTCCGAACAGGCGGGATGCCAGCGCCGCGATGCCTTCTACGGGGAACCAGCCGGTCCGCCGTTCGGGGATGACGGGTGTAGACGGGGCCATGATGGCCCCGCCTGTGTTTTTCCGTATCATTGCGACATCACGGCGCCGATGGCCGCCTTCCAGTCTTCCGAGCAGGTGGCATTCTGCTTGTCGCAGACCTCCGCCCATGCGGGGAACGAGATCTCGTTGACCGCGTTCTCGATGATCGCCTTGTCGGCATCCGTGACGGGAACAAGCTTCAGGTCATATTTCTTGACCGTTTCGCAGGGCTCGTCGCCCACGTTGCACCGGACGGCGTCCTCAAAGAGTTCTTCGGAGTAGGTCCAGATTTCTTCGACCAATGCATCGAACCCGTTTTCCAGCTTGGTCTGGTCTTCCGGCGTCAGGCTGTTCCAGGCGTCGAGGTTCATGCCGTAGCCATTGAGCGCGAGCTGGAAAGCGACCGGAAGCATGTAATTGGTCACCTCGGGCCATCCGGCGGAGTTGGCAGAACTGGGCCCCGTGATCGCGCAGTCGACCACGCCGCGGGCGAGCGACTGGTGAACGTCCGGGAAACCGATGGGAACAGGCGTACCCCCGACGGAGGAGACGAAGTTGGCGAGGTTCTGGTCATAGACCCGCACCTTCTTGCCCTGCAGGTCGGACAGCTGGGTGATCTCTGGCTCGCAGAACAGAACCTGCGGGCCGAAGGGCCAGACGCCCAGCAGCTTGGTGTTGAACTTCGCCTGCAACTGTTCGTCAACCTTGTCCGCGAAAGCGGCGATGGTCTTGCGCCCGGTGTCGTAGTCGGGGTTCAGCCCAACGAGGTCGAGGCCGAGGATCGTCGGTTCATCGCGTGAAATCTGGCTCATCCGGAGCGAGACGATGTCAAACAGACCCGCCTTGAGGATGCGCAGTTGTTCCGTATCCTTGATGCCGGTTACATCGAGCGGCTTGTAATCGACCGAGGCATCGATCCCGGTACGCTCGGCAAAGTTTTCGAAGAACGGCTGTTCCACGTTCTTCTGGATCAGACCGGTCGCGACCGGCTGTCCCAGCGCCTTGAACGAGTAGCTCTCGGCCGAGGCCATGGTTGTCGCGGCCAGCAGCGCCGATACCGCGAGTGTAGTCAGGGTTTTCATTCGTTTCCTCCTCCTTGTAATTCACTGTCTGAATTGCGCGCTATGCCGAAACCTGTTCGGCGCCGCGCGTGTCGTTTCGGGGTAGGGGGCATTCGAATATCCGGCCCCATCGGGACAGGGGCGCGGTATCGAATCCGATGCGCCGCAGCGCGTGCCAGAGCGTGACGGATATGCTGTCGAACACGGGGATCCCGGTTTCCCCCTCAACGGTCGGTGCAACCCGCGGCCCGTCGAAGTTGGTGCAGAAAACGGTGATGGCGTCGGGCGTTTTGGCCGCCACCTCCCGGATCATTTGGGCGATCGTGTCCTCGTCATACTGGGCGAAGGTGAAATTGCCGGGGTCTTCGAGGTGGCGTTCATGCACGCAGTCAAAGCCCACTTTGGCAAAATTCGTGATGATCGCGTTCTGCACCTCTTCGAGGTAGGGCGTCGCCAGGGCGTAACGGCTTGCCCCCATGGCGCGGAAGGCATCGAGCGTTGCGAGC
>NZ_LWEX01000161.1 GCF_001634885.1 Sulfitobacter sp. HI0040
TCAAGCTGGTGACGCTCACGAACTCATCCCCCTCACCTTCGCCCACGCCGCTGGAAAAGGCCGGGCTGGCGGAATTCTTCCAGCGCAGCTTCAGCGTGGCGGAGGTCGAGAAGTACAAGCCCCACCCCGATACCTACCGCCTCGTCGCCGATGAGCTCGGCACCGAACCGGAGGAGATGTGCATGGTGGCCTGCCACCTCTGGGATACCATCGGCGCGCAGGCGGCGGGATGTGCGGGTGCCTTCCTGAAGCGTCCGCACAACAACATCATCGAAGCGGATGGCGTCCCCACCCCCGACATCATCGCAAGCGACATGGATGATCTCGCGGACCGGCTGCTGGCTCTCTGAAACGGCGCGCAGCGGTCCGCCCTCGCGGCAGGCCGCGCGCCCTGCGACTTGCCGGGCCTCAGAACGTCTGGTCGTAATCGCCTACCTCGGGTTCGGTGCGGATCACCGCGTCGATCTCCTTGAAGATGGAGCGCAACTCCGCCTCGCTCTCGCTGCTTTCGCAGACCACAACGAGATTCGGCGTGTTGGAACTGGCCCGCACCAGCCCCCAGCTGCCATTGTCGAGGATCACCCGCGCGCCGTTCACTGTCACCACCTGCGCAACCTTGCGGCCCGCCATCTCGGTCACATTCTCCAGCCGCTGCACGATCCGGTCGAGAATGTCGTACTTGTCCTCATCGGCGGCATAGGGCGACATGGTCGGGGTGGAGTATGTCTGCGGCAGGGCGCGGCGCAGGTCGGACATGCTGCGCTCAGAGTTGCGGTCCATCAGCTTGCAGATCTCGACCGCCACCCGCATCCCGCAGTCGTAGCCGCGCCCGATAGGCTCGGCCAGAAAATAATGCCCCGACTTCTCGAACCCCGCCAGCGCGCCCAGCTCCTTCACGCGCCGCTTCATGTGGCTGTGCCCGGTCTTCCAGTAATCCGCCCTTGCGCCGTTTTCCTGCAGCACCGGGTCAGAGGCAAAGAGCCCGGTCGATTTCACATCCGCCACGAAGGTGGAACCGGGGTGCAGCGCGGACAGATCGCGCGCCATGATCACGCCCATCTTGTCGGCAAAGATCTCCTCTCCCTCGTCGTCCACCACGCCGCAGCGGTCACCGTCCCCGTCGAAGCCGAGCGCGAAATCCGCCCCCGACGCGCGGACGCTGGCGGACATGTCGTGCAACATCTCCATCGCTTCGGGGTTCGGATTGTAGTGCGGGAACGTGTAGTCGAGCCGGTTATGGCTGGGCACGACCTCCACGCCCATGCGCTCGAAGAGTTCAGGCGCAAAGGCCGATGCCGTGCCGTTGCCCGTCGCGCAGACGACCTTCAACTTGCGCGTCATCCGGAAGTCGCCGACCAGATCGTCCAGATAAGCCTCTCGCACCCCGTCGACGAATTCATAGGCACCGCCCTCGCGCGTTTCGCCCTCGCCGTTCAGCACGATATCGCGAAGCTCGCTCATCTCGTCGGGGCCGTGGGTCAGCGGGCGTTCAAAGCCCATCTTGACCCCGGTCCAGCCGTTGGGGTTATGGCTCGCCGTCACCATCGCCACCGCGGGCGCGTCCAGATGGAACTGCGCGAAATAGGCCATCGGCGACAAGCAGGGGCCAATGTCGCGCACCCGGATGCCCGCCTGCATCAGGCCGAGGATCAGCGCATTCTTGATCGACAGCGAATAATCCCGGTAGTCGTTGCCCACCGCGATCACCGGCTCGATCCCCCGCCGGTGCATCTGCGTACCCAGCCCCAGCCCCAGCGCCGTGATCCCCGGCAGGTTGATCGCCTCCGGATACTGCCAGCGTGCATCGTATTCACGGAACCCCGTGGGCGCGATCATCGGGTCCCGGAGGAATTCCCATGTGTTCGGGGTCACGGTCGGGCTGGGTTTACGCATCGAAATATCCTTGGGGCAAAACTTGGCGGGCAAAAGCGTCGCCCCCGTGATACGCCAGCCAAGGCAGAGGATCAATCGGGGGACTGCCCGGAGCCGATTGACGAAAGCCTAACGAAAAACGCGCGATTTCAGTCATTTGCTCTCTACAGGTCTTGAAATGGCCACCTTTGCGCTCCGCTCGCCGCGCGGTGATGCCTCCAGCCTGCTCACCGGTGGAAAAGGGGGCTCTCATGGCTGAATTCCGATATGTCTCAACCGTCGCGGCGGCTTCTCCCGGTGCGGAGGAAACGCTGGTGAGTGATCTCGCACTTGCGGTTTCTGAGGGCGGGGCGATGCTCCACGCGGGCTTGCGCAGCGGTGCCATCACCAGTTGGGACGTGACGGGCGCGGGTTTCGGCAGCCCGCAGTACATCGATGCGCCCGAAGCGATGGAGCGCGCGAACCTCACCAACATCACCGTGCTGGGCGAGGGCAGCGGTGCGGCGCTTCTGACGGGCGGTGTCTTTGGTCATGCGGCAGCCCACTTCGCATTGCCCGCCATGGGTGGCCCCGGCGGTGCGCCGGTGGTTGCCGCGACCTCTTTCATGGGGCACCTCGACGCGGTGTTGCCTGTCGCGGCAGGCGCCCTCGTGGCGCTGTCGGATCGCGGCGGGGCGGCGGTGGCCCAGCACCTGTGGAACGGCACGACCCTGACGGAGGTGGGCAGCCTGTCCACGCAAGGCCCGGTCGCGGCGCTGGCCCTCACGGCGGCGGGCGCGAACGGCAGCCTGCTGGTGGCCGAAGGCGGCGCCGCGCAAAGCGTCACCCGTTACGCGCTCGATACGGGCGGTCAGCCCGGCCCTGCCACGGCCACCTTGGCCGCAGGCCCCGCCGGACCGGCGTTCGCCGATCCCACCGCGCTCGCCACGGCAGAACTCGCGGGCACGACCTACGGAATACTCGCCTCCGCCGGCTCCTCCTCGCTCAGCGTCTTTTCGCTCGACGCGGGCGGGGGGATGACCCTTACGGATCACCTGCTCGACACCCGCGAAAGCCGCTTTGCCGGGGTCACCGCGCTGGATATCGTCACCCGCGGCGATGACGTCTTCGTGCTCGCCGGGGGGGCGGATGACGGGCTTAGCCTCATGGCGCTCTTGCCCGGCGGGCGGCTGCACCCGCTGGCCCATGTCGCCGACAGCCCCGAAAGCGCGCTGGCAAACATCGCCGCCCTTGCCGCGCGGGAAACCGACACCGGCCTCGCTGTCTTTACCGGCAGCGCGTCGGAACCGGGCGTGAGCCGTCTGGATGTAGAGCTTGCCAGCTACGGCGGCACCGGGCAAACCAGCGCCCCGGGCGACGCGCTTACAGGCGGCGGAGCGGATGACATGCTGCTTGCCCGGCACGGGGGCGTTGTCCTGACCGGCGGCGCGGGGAATGACAGCTTCGTCTTTGCCGCACCGCTCACCACAGGCACGCTCGGCCAGATCACGGATTTCGACCCCGCGCGCGACAGTATCGACCTGTCATCGGTGCTGGCGCTCAACCCGTTCGACGGCGTGTCCATCGAAGGCGGCGGGCGGCGCGCGATCCTGACCATGGGCACTGTCACGCTCGATGTCGCGGCAACCGCCGGGGCGACGCTGGCGGCGGCGGATTTCGCCCGCGCGCGCATCGCTTCCGCCGACCGGCCCGTCGCGGACCCGGCCAATCACCCCGCCGTGGTGAACGCGGTGCCCGCACCCGACCCCTACGCCGGATCGAACCCGCTGCCGGTGCCCGAACCCCTG
>NZ_LWEX01000162.1 GCF_001634885.1 Sulfitobacter sp. HI0040
TCGGGCAATGACCAGTCGGTCGCGCGATTGAGGTCGCGGATCGTCATGGCGCCGTCCACGTAATATTGCCCGTCCTCCGCCGGTTGCAGCGGCTGTTCGGCGTCGGGATCGAATTCGTCCGTGATCTCGCCCACGATCTCTTCGAGGATGTCCTCAAGGGTGATCAACCCCTGCAGCGAGCCGTATTCATCCACCACGAGGGCGAAATGCGTGCGGCGGCGCAGGAACTGGCGCATCTGCTCGTCCAGCGTCGAGGTTTCGGGCACGAAATAGGGCTTCATCGCGACGTCGTCGATCTTGAAGTTCTTCAGCAGGGAATCGTTGCCATGCGGCCCGCCGCTCAGCTTGTACATCGCGCGCAGCAAGTCCTTGGCGTGGATGACGCCGACGATATTCTCGGGATCATTGCGGAAGACCGGCAGCCGGGTGTGGTTCGACTGCAGACATTGTTCGAGGATATCGGCAGGGTCGGAATCCGCGTCGATCATCTCGATCCCGGAGCGGTGGAGCATGATCTCCTCCACCGCGCGTTCGCGTAGGTCGAGCGCGCCGAGAATACGGTCGCGGTCCTCTTTTTCGACGACCCCTTCGGAATGACCCAGTTGCAGCGCGCCGGCGATTTCTTCGCGCACCGCAAGGATGTTGCTGTCAGGATCGGTGGTCACGCCGAACAGGCGCAGCACCCCCCGGACGAGGTAGCGCACCGCCGTCACGACGGGCGAAAAGAGCAGCACGAGGATGCTGATCGGGCGGGAGACGAGCGCGGCGGCCCGTTCCGCATTGGTGATCGCATAGGTCTTCGGCAGCACCTCGGCAAAGACCAGCACCAGCAGCGTCATCACGAGGGTGGCCAGCGCCACGCCCGATTCCCCGAACAGCCGGGTGAAAAGCGCGGTCGCGACCGAGGCCGCGAGGATGTTCACAAGGTTGTTGCCCAGCAGGACCGACCCGATGAGCCGCTCGTTGTCTTCGGTGATCGCAAGTGCCCGTTCGGCCCCGCGCGACCCCTTGTCGGCCTGCGCCCGCAGCTTCCCGCGGGAGGCGGCGGTCAGAGCCGTTTCCGAGCCCGAGAAGAAGCCCGAAAGGATCAGCAACAGAAGGATCACCCCGCAGGTAATCCAGAAGGTGCCGTCTAGCATTGCGGTGCCCGTTTCCATTTGAAAGAATACCCTTGTGTCATGGCGTTCCTTCTTATGATGGGGCGGGCGGCTTCATTCAAGGGATCGGATCCGCGCAGGGCATTCCCGCGGACCGGGGGGAGGGCAATTCGTGCCACATCACGTCGATCTGGGCGATATCGGCGGCCCCGTGCTGCTTTTTGGCGGCCCCTATTCCAATCTTCAGGCGTTCGAGGCCCTGTGTACTGCAGGTGCTGCCGCCGGGGTCTCGCCTGACCGGATGATCTGCACCGGCGATGTCGTCGCCTATTGCGGCGCGCCGGAAGCCAGTGTTGCAGCCCTGCGTGCCGCCGGTTGCCCGGTGGTGGCGGGCAATTGCGAACGCCAGCTTGCCGAGAACGCGCCGGATTGCGGCTGCGGGTTCGACGCAGGGTCGGCCTGCGACCTTCTTTCCGTGGGGTGGTACGCCTTTGCCCGGGCGCGGATGCAGGACGCGGATCGCGACTGGATGCGGGGCCTGCCGGATATCATCAGCTTTACCCACGCCGGGGCGCGCTATGCCGTCATCCATGGTGGCGTGTCCGAGGTCGCGCGCTTCATCTGGCCAAGTTCTTCCGCCCGGCTGTTCGAGGAGGAATGGGACGCCACCGAAGCGGCCATCGGCCCCGTCGATCATATCATCGCCGGTCATTGCGGTCTGCCGTTCGAACGGGAATGCAGGCGCGGGCGGTGGATCAACGCCGGAGTGATCGGGATGCCCCCGAATGACGGCGGCGCGAATACGCGCTATGCCCTGCTGCGCGCGGGCGCGCTGACCTTCCATCGACTGGCCTATGACGTGGCCGGGGCGGCGGCGGATATGCAGCGGGCCGGGCTGCCGCCCGATTATCGCCGCGCCCTTGAGACCGGTTACTGGCCGTCGGAGGATATATTGCCCGAAGACCTGCGCAGGGCGGTATCCGAAAGCGGGTGATGGTCGTGCACCAGTTCGGCCAGCCGGTGTTCCAGCACATGGGTGTAGATCTCGGTGGTGGCCACGTCGGCGTGGCCCAGCATGGTCTGGATGGCGCGCAGATCGGCGCCCCCGGCCAGCAGATGGGTGG
>NZ_LWEX01000163.1 GCF_001634885.1 Sulfitobacter sp. HI0040
ACGTATCGACTTCTTCCTTGGTGTTATAGAGCCCGAAGGAGGCGCGGCAGGTCGCCGTCACACCCAGATGTGCCATGAGCGGCCCGGCGCAGTGATGCCCCGCGCGCACGGCGACACCCTTCTTGTCGAGGATGGTCGAAATATCATGGGCATGGGCGGCACCGCTGAGCGTGAAGCTGAAAATCGCGGCCTTGTCCGGCGTGCGGCCCTGCATCTGCAACCAGTTGAGATCCCCCAGCCGCGCCGCCGCGTAATCCCGCAGGGAATCCTCATGCGCCGCGATCTTGTCCATCCCGAGGTCCATCATGTATTCCAGCGCCGTGCCAAGGCCGATGGTCGCGACAATCCCGGGGGTGCCCGCCTCGAACTTCATCGGGGGGTCGTTATAGGTCACGTTGTCCTTGGTGACTTCGCGGATCATGTCACCGCCACCGATAAAGGGACGCATCTCTGCCATGCGTTCGGACTTGATGTAAATCGCGCCGGAACCCGAGGGACCGTAGAGCTTGTGCCCGGTCACCGCATAGAAATCGCAGCCGATGTCCGCCACGTCCACCGGCATGTGAACCGCCGCCTGCGACCCGTCGACCAGCACCGGCACACCACGTTCATGGGCGGCCTGCGTGATCGTCTTCACATCGACCTTGGTGCCCAGAACGTTGGAAAGATGGGTGATCGCCACCAGCTTCGTGCGCGGACCTATGGCGTCGATCACGGCCTGCGGGTCCAGTGCGCCGGTCTCATCGGTATCGACCCACCGCAGCTTGACGCCCTGCCGTTCGCGCAGGAAATGCCAGGGCACGATGTTGGCGTGATGCTCCATCACGCTCAGCAGGATTTCGTCGCCCGCTTCCATGCGGGGCATGGCCCAGCCATAGGCCACGAGGTTGATCCCCTCGGTGGTGCCTGAATTCAGAACGATCTCATGCTCCGATTTCGCCCCGAGAAACCGCGCCATGGTGCCCCGCACCGCTTCGTATCGGTCGGTGGCGAGGTTCGACAGGTAATGCAGACCCCGGTGCACATTGGCGTATTCCATGGAATAGGCCTGCGTCATGGCGTCGATCACGACCTGCGGCTTCTGCGCCGAAGCGCCATTGTCCAGATAGACCAGCGGCTTGCCGTTCACTTCGCGCGAAAGGATTGGAAATTCGCTGCGGATTTGCGCGATATCATACATTCGGAAGTACCCCTTGGGCGACGGCCCCAACCAGCGACAACAGGATCCCCAGACCGAGGACAAGCCCCACCGCACCCAGCACCAATGTTCCCAGCGCATGCAGCAGTGAGGGCAGGCCAAGCGCCGCGGTAATGAAATGAAGCAGGATCCACAGACCCCAGACACCGATCAGAACGGACATCAGCAGCGACAACCCGGGAAACAGGCCCGCCAGCGCAAAGACGATCAGTTGCGCCCCGGCCCGCAATGTCTGCAGCCAGATGACCAGCGCGAGCAGATGCCCCAGATCACCCTTGCCGCCCAGCGCCCTGCCCGCCCAGAAGATCGCCTGAACGTAAACGACCAGCACTCCCGCGATGAGTACGAAGAGCACCAGCGGCATGTTGAAATAGCCGGGCAGTTGCACGCCCTGCCCCGCAAAGGACATCAGGACAGAGATCACAAGCGTGTTGATCGCCGCCACCAAGGCCAGCGCGGTCCAGAGCACATCACGGTTGAGGTTGAGCGTGCCGATCAGCCGCGCGGCCTCTTTCGGGTCGCGCAGGGTTGTGACGATCAGTGGCATGACATCGGCCCCGGTCATCCCGCACGCCCCCATTCGGCGACGTAGAACCCGGTGAGCCAGAACCACAGGAACACGCAGAGCCAGACCAGACCGACCAGCGTCAACTCGATCCCCGTGCCGATGAAACCGGCCGTCAGACCGTGCAGCAACACGATGGGGCTGGAGGCGAGCAACGCCCAGAAGAGGGCGATCCGCGCGTCATAGCCGCACCCCCTGCCCCCGACAACCCGCGCCAGCAGATGGGTGATGCCCGCGATCAGGTAAAGCAGCAGCGGCGCGATGAAGAGCCATGCCATCATCGTGGCGCCCAACAGCATGTTGAGTTCGACCCCCGCCAGATGTGCTTCGCGGGCCAGCCGCGGGGTCTGGGCCACGAAAAAGATGAGGCAGGCCGCCATCAGATAGATAAGCGCCCTGTCCTCCCGCGCGTCGCCCGACAGCAGCCGGGCGAACACCCGTCGCGGCCCGCGATAGGTGGCCACGATATCCCGCGAGGCCGCCATCAGCCGCGATGAC
>NZ_LWEX01000164.1 GCF_001634885.1 Sulfitobacter sp. HI0040
GTGACATCTGGTTGATCGCCTCGATCGGCACACCGGCGGCGATACGGCCCATGACCGGCAGTTCGAAAACCTCGGCGCTTGTCCGGGCGGGACGGGCGGGCGCATCGTCGGGCCTGCCGCCATCGACGACGCGGGGCGCAAAACCGCCGCCTGCGGAGCCGCCAAGGCTTTCCGGCAGCTTCACGATTTCGATGGCGCGGGCCCTATGCGCCAGACGGCGGATGAACCCGCGTTCTTCCAACGCCGTGATGAGCCGGTGAATCCCAGATTTGGACCGCAGATCCAGCGCCGTCTTCATCTCATCGAAACTGGGGGGCACGCCGTCACGCTGGACGCGCTTGTGGATGAACGATAGCAGATCGAGTTGTTTTTGGGTCAGCACTGCGGGGCCCCTTTGGATGCGGTTTTGCTTTGTTCTAGAGGTGTTCCCGTTTTGTGTCAATGCTCGCGATGCGTGTCAGGTGCGGTGCAACTCGATGCAGGGGACTTCTTCGCCCTTCTGTCGCGCCGGGTCGGAGGGGGCGCGCACCAGCAGCGCATCGGCGCGGGCAAGCACCGACAGCAGCGAGGAATCCTGCCGCTCCGCCGGGGTGACACCTTCCGCGCCCAGCCGCGCCCGCATGTAGTGTTCGCGCGGGCCGTTGGCGGGGATGTCTTCCGCCAGCGCCCGCATCGTCCGCACCGCGGGTGCCGCGCCGAGGCCCAGCATCAGGTCTACGACGGGCCGCAGAAAGACCTCTCCGCAGACCATGGCGGAGACGGGATTGCCCGGCAGGCCGATCATCGCCATCTCGCCCAGCCGGCCCGCCATCAGCGGTTTGCCGGGGCGCATCGCAACCTTGTAGAACGCCTGTTCCATCCCCAGCGCCGCCATGACCGGCGCGATGAGGTCATGATCCCCGACGGAAGCCCCGCCGATGGTGACCAGCAGATCGGCCCCGGCGGCAAGGGCGAAGGCCTGCCGGAGCGAGGCCTCGGTGTCGCGGGCGATGGGCAGCATGCGCACCTCCGCCCCGGCGGCCCGCAGCATCGCTTCGAGCCCGTAGCTGTTGGAAGCGACGATCTGGTCCGGCCCCGGCTCCTCTCCGGGCTGGATCAATTCGTCCCCGGTCGCCAGCAGCGCGATACGCGGCCTGCGCGTTACCGGAACCCGGTCGATGTTCATCGCCGCCAGCAGTGCTACGTCGGCAGGCCGTAACCGGCGCGGCGCTTCCATCGCGTCGCCTTGCGAAAAATCACCGCCAGCGGGGCGGATATTGTCTTTGCTGCCAATGCCATGGCCAAGGGTGATGAGATCGCCGCGCCGCGTCACGTCTTCCTGAATGACGACGAAATCGGCGCCCTTGGGGATCGGTGCGCCGGTGAAGATGCGCACCGCCTGACCCGCCCGCAGCGCGCCGTCGTAGCCGTGGCCCGCCGCCGCCTCGCCCATCACCTTGAACATGGCGTCGGGCTCGACCTCCGCCCGGCGGAGGGCATAGCCATCCATCGAAGAGGCCGCGAATGGCGGCTGCGTACGGCGTGCGGTGACGGGCCGGGCCAGCACGCGCCCTGCCGCTTCGCGCAGGGGCACATCTTCGGCCTCCAGCGGGGCGACCAGCCGGAACAGCGCCTCCAGCGCCTCGCTGACGGAGATCACGGGGCTTCGAACCGGCCGGATTTGCCGCCGTCCTTCAGCGTGACGCGCAGCCCGCCGATTTCCATGCCGCGATCCACGGCCTTGGTCATGTCATATACCGTCAGGGCGGTGACGGAAGCCGCCGTCAGCGCCTCCATCTCCACCCCGGTCTGGCCGGTTGTCTTGACGGTGGCGGTGATGCGCAGGCCGGGCAGCTCCGCATCGGGTTCCAGATCGACGGTGACGGATGTGATCGGCAGCGGATGGCAGAGCGGGATCAGGTCGGCGGTACGCTTGGCCCCCATGATACCGGCCAGCCGGGCCACGCCCAGCACGTCGCCCTTCTTTGCCCGGCCTTCGCAAATGAGGTCGAAGGTTTCGCGCTGCATGGTGATATGGGTTTCCGCCGTGGCGATGCGGCCCGTCACCGGCTTGTCGGAAACGTCGACCATATGGGCATCGCCCTTGGCGTCGAAATGGGTAAGCGCCATTACATCCCTCCGGAAGTGAGCGGATTGGCGAGCAGCTCGCGCGTGGCCTGCTCCACATCCGCGTGGCGCATCAGGCTTTCCCCGATCAGGAAGATGCGCGCGCCGTACATCGCGAGGTCCGACAGGTCCTTGGGCGTGGAAAGCCCCGACTCGGAGACCATGAGCCGGTCCTCCGGCACCTGTTTCGACAATCTGCGCGTGGTGTCGAGCGATGTCTCGAATGTATTCAGGTCGCGATTGTTGATCCCCAGAAGGCGGCTCTTGAGCTTGGTCGCGCGCTCCAGTTCGGCCGCATCATGCACTTCGATCAGGCAATCCATGCCCCATTCGGTGGCTGCCGCTTCCAGTTCCGCGGCCTGCGCGTCGGAAACGGAGGCCATGATGATGAGGATGCAATCGGCCCCGAGGCTGCGTGCCTCGACCACCTGATAGGGATCGTACATGAAATCCTTGCGCAGCACCGGCAGATGGCATGCCGCGCGCGCATCGGTCAGAAACTGTTTGGCCCCCTGAAACGACGGCGTATCGGTGAGCACCGAAAGGCAGGTGGCGCCGCCCGCCTCATAGGCCTGCGCCAGTGCCGCGGGGTCGAAATCCTCGCGGATCAACCCCTTGGAGGGGCTGGCTTTCTTGATCTCGGCGATGAGGCCATAGCCTTCGCGGGATGCTTCGTGCAGCGCCTCTGCAAAGGGGCGCACGGTGGGGGCGAGGCGCGCGGCCTCTTCGACCTGCGCCAGCGGGCGCGCGGCCTTGTCGGCGGCCACCTCTTCCAGTTTGTAGGCCTTGATCTTGTCCAGAATGGTATCGGTCATGGGGCGTCCTTCGTGTTCGCCCAGTTTATGGCCGCCAAGCCCTGCGCCTGCAACCACGCATTGGTGCGGCTGAAGGGGCGCGATCCGAAAAAGCCGCGCCGCGCCGACAGCGGCGAGGGATGTGGCGTTTCGATCTTAAGGTTGCGCGGCGCGGCCACGTCTGCCGCCGCCTTCTGCGCATGGGCCCCCCAGAGCAGATAGGCGCGCGGGCGATCCGACAGGTGCCGCAATATCTGCGTGGTGAGCTTATGCCAGCCGAGGGTCCGGTGCCCGCCCGCGTTGCCCGCCGGCACGGTCAGGACGGTATTGAGCAGCAGCACGCCCTGATCGGCCAGAAAGCGCAGATCCGCATCCGGGGGGGATGCGCCGATATCGTCGCGCATTTCGCGATAGATGTTGGCGAGCGATCGGGGCAGGGGTGACACATCCGGTGCCGCGGAAAAGGCGAAACCATGGGCATGGCCCGGCGTGGGATAGGGATCCTGCCCCAGAATCACGACGCGCACGGCGTGGGGCGGCGTGCGCCTCAGGGCGGCGAAAACCGCGTCCCCCGGGGGCAGGGTGGGGCGTTCTTCCGACAGCAGGCGTGCCTCGATCTCCGGCAGGCCGTCATTGAAAAAGGGCAGGGCGGACCAGTCGCCCAAGCCTTCGCGGGGCAGCGTCATTGCCGTTGCGAAGCCGCCGCCACCCGCGCCAGCCGGTCCCGCGCGGCACCGCTGTCGATACTTTCGCGCGCCATGGCGACGCCTGCCTTCAGGTCGGATGCGGCCTCGGCCACGACGAGGGCCGCCGCGGCGTTGAGCAGCACGGCATCGCGATAGGCCGATTCCTCACCGTCGAGCAGGGCCGCGAACCGCTGCGCGTTCTCTTCCGGTGCGCCGCCCAGGATCGCCTCGAACGGATGTTCCGGCAGGCCCGCTTCCTCGGGATGCAGTTCGAATTCGCGCAAGGCGCCGTCTTCCCATGCGGCGACCCAGCTCACCCCGGTGATCGTCAACTCATCGGTACCGTCGCTGCCGTGGACGAGCCATGCCCTGTCCGACCCCAGCGCCCCCAGCGTTTCGGCCATGGGCCGGATCAGGTCGCGCCGGTAGGCGCCGGTCAGCTGGCGTTTCACCCCGGCGGGATTGGTCAGCGGCCCGAGGATGTTGAAGATCGTCCGCGTCCCGAGTTCGGAGCGCGTGGGCATCACATGGGCGATGGCCGGGTGATGCATGGGCGCCATCATGAAGCCGATGCCCGCCTCCGCCAGTTCGCGCTCCACCACTTTCGGCCCTACCATGACGTTGAGACCCATCTGCGTCAGCGCATCCGCCGCACCCGATTTGGACGACAGGTTGCGGTTGCCGTGCTTGGCCACCACGACGCCCGCCCCGGCCACCACGAAGGCCGTGGCGGTGGAAATGTTGAGCGTGCCCTTGCCGTCGCCGCCGGTGCCCACGATGTCCATCGCGCCCTCGGGCGCGGTCACGGCGTGGCATTTGGTGCGCATCACATGGGCGGCGGCGGCGTATTCATCCACGGTTTCGCCCCGGGTCCGCAACGCCATCAGAAAGCCGCCGATCTGGCTCGGCGTTGCTTCGCCGTCGAACAGGATCGCAAAGGCTTCCTGCGCCTGCGCGCGGCTCAGCGGGCCGTTGGCCGCGGCATCGATCAGCGGTTTGAGCGCCTCGCTCATGCCGGGACCTTCAAAAGATCGAGAAAGTTGCGCAACAACGCATGCCCATGGGCCGACCGGATGGATTCGGGGTGAAACTGGACGCCGTGCAGCGGCAGTTCGCGGTGTTGCAATCCCATGATGGTTCCATCCTCCAGTTCGGCGGTGACATGCAGCGCATCGGGCAGGCTTTCACGCTCCACCACCAGTGAATGGTAGCGCGTGGCCTCGAAAGGGCTGGGCAGACCGGCGAAGACGCCGCTGCCGTCGTGATGTACCAGCCCCATCTTGCCGTGCACGATGTCACGCGCGCGCACGACCTTGCCGCCAAAGACCTGCCCCAGCGTCTGATGCCCGAGGCAGACGCCAAGCAGTGGAATGCCCGCCTCTGCCGCCGCCCGTGTCGTATCGATGCAGATGCCCGCCTGATCCGGGTCGCAGGGGCCGGGGGACAACAGGATGCCGGCGGGGTTCATCGCCACCGCCTCCTCTGCTGTCAGCGCGTCGTTCCGCCGTACGACGACATCCGCCCCCAGCTCGCCCAGGTAATGCACGAGGTTGTAGGTGAAACTGTCGTAGTTATCGATGAGCAGCAACACGGGCGAAAACTTTGCGTTAAGGGCTGGGAAAGACACGCCGGGGCGCGATATATGTGGCGCATACATGTTCAGGCTTGCCAGCCGCCGTCAAGGGCGGAGGCTAAGCCGAAAGACCGGTGAATGCGGCAGCAGGTGCAGCAGGAGGTGGCGCAGGGGCTGCGCCCGAAAATGGCAGGAGAATGTTATGGCACGCGGTTTTCTTGGCGGTGTCGTCACCGGCGGTGTCGTGGTGCTTGGGGTGGGGGCCGCGACCTCCCTGCTGGCGCCCTTGCCCCGCCCGCC
>NZ_LWEX01000165.1 GCF_001634885.1 Sulfitobacter sp. HI0040
TCGGAGTGCTCCTTGGTCTCATCGCGGTCATTGTCGGGCAGCTTGCGCTGGCCTTGGGCACAGGGCCCGCCATCGCCGCGGGTGCCGTGCTTCTGACCATGGCGTTTCTCACCGGGGCAATGCACGAAGACGGGCTGGCCGATACCGCGGATGGCCTCTGGGGCGGGCAGACGGTCGCGCGGCGGCTCGAAATCATGAAAGACAGCCAGATCGGCAGCTACGGCACCATGGCGCTCATCCTGATGACCGGCTTGCGCTGGTCGGCCCTCTCGGCCCTCGCCCTCGCACCCTCGTCACTCTGGCCCTATCTCGCCGCGGCAGCCCTCTCCCGCGCGGCGCTTCCGGCCATCATGGCAACCACCCCCCATGCGCGCAGCAGCGGGCTGTCTCATGCGGTGGGCAGGTCCGACCCCCGGGCCGCCCTGCTGGCGGTGATCATCGGGGCCGCTGTCACATTCGCCTTCGCGGGCGTCTGGGCCTTCCTTATCCTGCCCCTCGCGGCTGCGCTGGCCTGGGGGATGCGCGCGCTCGCCCTGTCGCGCCTCGGCGGCCAGACGGGCGACATACTCGGCGCCACCCAGCAAGTGATTGAAACCGCAGCGCTCTGCCTTCTGGTCGTCAGCTTCTCATGATCGGAAATACTTCGGGGTCCGGGGCGGCGCCCCGGCTGCACCTTCCCCGCAAAACAAAACCGCGCCCGATCATCCGGGCGCGGCTTCGCAATCAGTAACGTCAGACAGGGTTATCCCAGCGGGATTTCAGCCCCGGTCAGGCCGCGACGCGGCTTTCCAGCACATCGCCCACCTGCTTCGCGGCAGCCATCTCGTCCCCACCGGAGACGGCGGCAACTTCGCGCGTCAGCCGTTCGAGCGCGGCTTCATAGAGCTGCCGTTCGGAATAGCTCTGCTCGCGCTGGTCGTCGGAGCGGTGCAGGTCGCGCACCACCTCTGCGATGGCGATGAGATCGCCGGAGTTGATCTTCTGTTCATATTCCTGCGCCCGGCGCGACCACATGGCCCGCTTGACCTTGGCCTTGCCCTTGAGCGTTTTCATCGCATGGGCGATCACGTCGGGGCTCGACAGCGCGCGCATGCCGATTTCGGTCGCCTTGTGGGTGGGCACGCGCAGCGTCATCTTGTCCTTCTCGAAGGAAATGACGAAGAGCTCCAGCGAAATCCCGGCGACTTCCTGTTCCTCGATGGACACGATCTGCCCCACGCCATGCGCAGGATAGACCACGAACTCGTTCGGGCGGAAATCCAGTTTCTTCGATTTTGTCATCAAGACGCCTCCTTGGCGCTTGTCCACCTACCCCCGGCACGACTGACGACGCCTGCGGGCGGCCCGGCGGGCACGCATCCGAAGCGTCGATGTCGGAAATTTCAGTCAGTCCTGCCGAGAGGACCGATCAAACAGCTAGGAGTTTGGCAGACACTGGTTATCATTGCGCCTGAGTATATCACAAGTTGAGGGCCGTTGAAAGTTTCCCCTAGGTCAACTTCTGGAAATCACTGAAAATACTCTGCCCCGCAGCGGCATCAGGCCAACAATACCGCGCACGGGGGGCGAATCACCCGCCTTCGCCGGGTGCTTCGGAGAAGTACTTTTCCAGCTTTCCCTCTTCGCCGTCATGCTTTTCGGCATCGGGCAGCGGTTCTTTCTTCGTGATGATCACCGGCCACATCTCGGAATACTTGCGGTTGAACTCAACCCATTTTTCCGCTTCCGGCTCGGTATCCGGCTTGATCGCATCGGCCGGGCATTCGGGTTCACAGACACCGCAGTCGATACATTCGTCAGGGTGGATCACCAGCATGTTCTCACCTTCGTAGAAACAATCCACGGGGCACACCTCCACGCAGTCGGTGTATTTGCAGGCGATGCAGGCATCGTTCACGATATAGGTCATTCAATCATCCCTGTCGGCGTAAGTGTCGGGTGATGCGGTCGGTGACACGGGCCGTACCACAGCGGCCTAGCTAGCCCTTGCGGCGGGATCATTCAAGGCGACGGCCGCGCGAAAGATCAAACTGCCTGCGATCCTTCTTGGTGGGCCGTCCCCGTCCTTCGAATGCGGGATTTTCCGAAGCAACGTCCCTGCGGGGCCCGGCGGGCGGGGAACGATCGACATACAGCGCCTGCGCCTCGGGGGCCGGGCCGCGACGTTCCGCCAGCGCCGATATCTCGATCACCCGGACCCTTTCGCCCTGGGTAAAGCTCAGGACATCCCCCGGCGCGATGCAAAAAGACGGCTTGCGCACGATCTGGCCGTTCACGCGCACGCCGTCTTCGCTGATCCGCCCCGCCGCCAGCGTGCGCGTCTTCCAGAAGCGGGCGAACCACAGCCATTTATCGAGCCGCAGTTTCGGGGCCGCCCCGTCCAATTACTTGTCGTCCTTCAGACCCATGAGAGCCGCGGCGAAAGGATTGTCCGGATCGATCTTCTTTTCCTGCTTGGGGGGTCGGGCGCTGAAGTTCTGCGCCTTGCCCTTGCCTTTGCCGCCGCCATCCCGGCGCGGGCCGCCACCGTCACGGCGCCCCTTACCCTGCGGTTTGCCACGGCCCTGCGGCTTGTCGCCGCCCCGGCGATTGCCCGCACCGCCGCCACGCGGGGTGCGCGCCCATGTAAAGACGTAATAGGTCTCCATCTCCGGGCCTGCCATATCCGCGTCGGAGGCGGTGCCCTGCGGCACCTCGTCCTTCGGCAGATCGGGAATATGGTTGGATACCTCGGGCGTCTCTTCGGGCTCCTCCGCGATGGGGGCGAGGCCTTCGTTCTCGATCTTTGCGACCTCGGGCGGGGTGTCGGCGGGTTCCGCCGGGGTGGGCCGTTCCACGATACCGCCCTCGGGCTGCTCCGCCGCAACGTCCATTACCGGTTTGTCGGGCGCATCGTCCGCCGGGGTATCGTTCACCGGGCCGTCGACCTTTTCCGGCACCTCGGTATCGGCCCCGGGGTCCATCATCTTGTGGGTGCCGTCATGGGGCACGGCCTTATCCACC
>NZ_LWEX01000166.1 GCF_001634885.1 Sulfitobacter sp. HI0040
GATGATGTCGGCGCTCATCTCTTCCGCGCTTTGGGTCAACCTCGCCACCTGTATCGGTGCCCCGGTCTCCACCACCCATTCGGTGGTGGGCGGCGTCATGGGGGCGGGCATCGCGGCAGCGGGGCTTGGTACCGTAGACTGGGGGTCCATGTCGATGATCGCGGCCAGCTGGATCATCTCCCCCCTGTTGGGGGGTGTGATCGCCGCCGCTTTCCTCGCCTTCATCAAGGCGCGCATCCTCTACCGCGACGACAAGATCGCCGCCTCCCGCATTTGGGTTCCGGTGCTTGTCGGTCTCATGGCCGGGGTCTTTGCGGTCTATCTTGCGCTGAAGGGGCTGAAAAAGATCGTATCCGTCGATATGCCTCTGGCCCTCGCCATCGGCCTTGTTGCGGGGTTGGCTGTCTATGCGCTGGCCCGCCCTGCCGTAAGGCGCCGGTCGGAAGGGATGGAGAACCGCAACAAGTCGGTCAAGGTGCTCTTCGGTCTGCCGCTGGTCTTCTCCGCCGCGCTGCTGAGTTTCGCCCATGGTGCGAACGACGTGGCCAATGCGGTGGGTCCCCTTGCCGCGATCGTCCACGCCGCAGAAGCCGGCGGGGTCGAGGCCGAGGTGCGCATTCCGCTCTGGGTGATGATCATCGGTGCCTTCGGCATCTCCTTCGGGCTGTTTCTCTTCGGTCCGAAGCTCATCCGGATGGTGGGCCGCCAGATCACCAAGCTGAACCCGATGCGTGCCTATTGCGTCGCCCTTTCAGCGGCGATCACGGTCATCGTGGCAAGCTGGCTGGGTCTTCCGGTCAGTTCCACCCATATCGCGGTGGGTGGTGTCTTTGGCGTGGGCTTCTACCGCGAATGGCACATGGAACGGCGGCTTCGCCGACCGGATGTCCGGGTGTCGCCGGTCAAGCGGATCGCCCCGGAGGAACGGCGCAGGCGCCTGTTGGTGCGCCGCTCCCATTTCCTGACGATCGCGGCCGCATGGGTGATCACCGTCCCCGCCGCCGCGCTGATCTCGGCAGCGGTGTTCCTTGGCCTGACCTTTTTCACCGTCTAGCCGCGGTCCTTCTTGGGCCAAAGGGCGGAGGGCGGCAGATGGGGCAGCCCCTCTTTTGCAAGTTCCGCCAGATGCATGACTTCCGTCACATGCCGGCAGATCGGCACCGGGCGCTTCTGGGCGGCCCCCATGCGAACGACTTCGCCCTGCAATGCGTCGATTTCGGTCGGTCGCCCTTCCATCAGGTCATAGGCCATTGAGGTTCGCGCCTGCGCATCGATGGTGAGCATCGATGCGGCGATTCGGGTGAACAGCGGCGTGGGAAGCCGCAGGATATGTGGAATGGCCCCTACCGGCACCGGCGTCGTGGAAACTGGGCGGATGCCCTCTGCCCGCAGCACGCGCAGCGCTTCGGACCATTGGGCGGCCATGACCCTGCGCCACTGCCGGTCGCGCAGCATGTCCTGAAGGGTCAGACCGCTCAGGGCATTCAGCGCATTGGTCAGATTGACGAGGAATTTGCCCCATTGGACGCCGAGGATGTCGTCGCTTTCTTCCCACTGCAAATGGGGCACCGACAATCGCGTGGCCCAGTCTGCCGGCCCCGCCTCCAGCACGATATTTCCGCTTGTGGCACGATGATAACACCCCTGCCCCATGGGCACGACGTTGAAGGGCACCATCGCCGCCCGCACATCCCGCCCAGGCAGGGCGTCCCGCAGGGTGGCGGCATTGGTGACCCCGTTCTGCAGGCTGATCACGCAAGCCCCCGCCGCGCCATGCGCAGCGATGCTGCGGGCGATATCGGCGGTGTCCCGCGTTTTCACCGTTACGAGAATGACATCCGCCTGCGCGAGACAGCGCGCATCCTGCGTAAAGGTCAGATCTTCCGGGCGCACCGTCTCCGCCAGCCCGCCGAAATCG
>NZ_LWEX01000167.1 GCF_001634885.1 Sulfitobacter sp. HI0040
GGCCGCCGCCCCCCTTGCCGCCGAGTTTTTCGACAGCGGTGCGGACGATGTCGACTGCGGAATATTTGCCGGTCAGATCGTCGGTGACCCCGGCGGCGATTGCCGCCTTGCCGTCGGCATCGGCGATCAGCAGGACGACGCCGCTGTCAAGTTGTTTTTTATGTTCGTCCACCAGAGCGGGCAGATCACGGCCTGTCACCCCGGTAAGCTTGCGCGCCATGAAGGGAACGCCATCGATCTCGCGCAGATCGGGGCCTTTGTCGCTGTTCGTGGCCCCCATGGCCAGTTCGCGGCGCAATTGCGCCACCTCGTTGGCCAGCGCGCGACGTTCGTCCAGCAGGGCGCGCACCCGCTCCGGCACGTCAGCCGGGGATGTTTTCAGCTCCGACGCGACGCGGGACAGGGCTGCTTCCTGCTGGCGCAGCCAGCCAAGGGCGGCTTCGCCGGTCAACGCCTCGATGCGGCGGATGCCGCTGGCGCTGGCGCTGTCGCCCAGCAGGACGAAAGCACCGATATCCCCGGTCTGGCGCACATGGGTGCCACCGCAGAGTTCCAGCGAATAGGTCGCCTTGTCAGCACCCTTGCCGGAGCCGTCCTTGCGGCCCATGGAGACAACGCGCACCTCGTCGCCGTATTTCTCCCCGAAGAGAGCCTGCGCGCCCAGGCCGCGGGCGTCATCCGGCGTCATGATCCGGGTTTCAACGGGGGCGTTCTGGCGGATGAAGCGGTTCACCTCCTCCTCCACGCGGGAAAGTTCGTCCTGTGAGAGCGCCTTGGAATGGCTGAAGTCGAAGCGCAGCCTGTCCTGCGCGTTGAGCGAGCCGCGCTGCGACACGTGATCGCCCAGCGTTTCGCGCAGGGCTTCGTGCAGCAGATGGGTGGCTGAATGGTTGGCGCGGATCGCGCCGCGGCGGGCGCCGTCCACCTCCAGCACCGCGGCCTGCCCCTGTTCGACATGGCCGCGCAGGACGGTGCCGTGATGCACGAAAACGCCCGCGGCCTTGCGGGTGTCGGTCACACGGATCTGGCCGGTCTCGGTGCGGATGATACCGGTGTCGCCGATCTGGCCGCCGCTTTCGGCGTAGAAAGGCGTCTGGTTCAGGGCCACCTGAACCTCGGCGCCTTCCTTGGCCGTGTCTGTGAGCTTGTTGTCCTCGACAATGGCGATCACCTGGCCTTCGGCGGTCTCCGTGTCGTAGCCGAGGAAGTCGGTGGCGCCGTGTTTATCGGCGACCGTGAACCAATGGCTGGCATCGGCCGCCTCGCCGGAGCCGGCCCATGCGGCGCGGGCCTTGGCCTTTTGCTCGGCCATGGCGGCATCGAAGCCTTCGGTATCGACGGTACGGTCCTGTTCGCGCAGCGCATCCTGCGTGAGGTCGAGCGGGAAGCCATAGGTATCGTAGAGTTTGAACGCCGCCTCCCCCGGAAGCGGGGCGCCTTCGGGCAGGTCGCGCAACTCGTCCTCCAGCAGGCGCAGGCCGCGTTCCAGCGTCTGCTTGAACCGGGTTTCCTCAAGATGCAGCGTTTCGGTGATCAGCGATTGGGCCCGGCCAAGCTCCGGGTAGGCCGCGCCCATTTTCCCCACGAGTGCGGGCACGAGGCGATACATCAGCGGGTCCTTCACCCCCAGAAGATGGGCATGACGCATGGCGCGGCGCATGATCCGGCGCAGCACATAGCCGCGCCCGTCGTTCGACGGCATGACCCCGTCGGCAATCAGGAAGGAGGTGGAGCGCAGGTGATCGGCGATCACCCGGTGGTGCGTCTTGCCGGGGCCATCGGGGTCGGTGTTGCTGGCATCCGCGCTCGCCTCGATCAAGTTGCGCATGAGGTCGGTGGCGTAATTGTCGTTCGTGCCCTGCAGCAGCGCGGCGACCCGTTCGATCCCCATGCCGGTATCGATGGATTGCGCGGCGAGCTCCCGCCGGGTGCCGTCCTCGAACTGTTCATACTGCATGAAGACGAGGTTCCAGATCTCCACGAAGCGATCGCCGTCCTCTTCGGGGGAGCCCGGAGGGCCGCCCCAGATATGGTCGC
>NZ_LWEX01000168.1 GCF_001634885.1 Sulfitobacter sp. HI0040
GTCGATACCATCACCAACATCAAGACGGTCAAGCTGTTCGCCCACGCCGACCACGAAGACCGGGCCGCACTGGGCGCGATGCGGACGTTTCGCGGCAAGGCGCTGGAGTTCGGCTATCTCGCCGCCGGGTTCCGGCTTGCCCTGATGAGCCTCGCGGGGCTGTTGCCTGTGCTGCTGCTGGGCGGCACGCTCGTGCTGTGGCAGCGGGGTATGGCGACGGAGGGCGACATCGTGGCCGCAGGTGCCATCGCGATTCGGATCGCGCAGATGACCGGCTGGGTCAGTTTCACGCTGATGCAGATCTATGCCAACGTGGGCGAGGTCGAGGACGGGATGCGCACCCTCACCCCGCGCGTCCGGATGGAGGACGGCGCAGAAGCCGTCGATCTGCAGCTGGCCGCCGCGCGGATCGAGTTCGACGGCGTCACCTTTGCCTATGGGCGCGAAACCGGCGGGATCGACGATGTGACCCTGACGGTGGAGCCGGGCGAAAAGCTCGGGATCGTCGGTGCCTCCGGGGCGGGGAAATCGACGCTCGTGGCGCTGCTGCTGCGGCTCTACGATACGGAATCAGGACAGGTGAGGATCGGTGGCACCGACGTGCGCGCCGTCACGCAGGAGAGCCTGCGCCGTCACATCGGCATGGTCACGCAGGAAACGGCGATGTTCAACCGCTCCGCCCATGACAACATCCTCTACGGTCGCCCCGATGCCACGCGCGAGGAGGTCATCGCCGCGGCAAAACGGGCGGAGGCGCATGATTTCATCCTCGACCTTCGCGACCACATGGGCCGCCGCGGATACGATGCGCATCTTGGCGAACGCGGCGTGAAACTGTCGGGCGGGCAGCGGCAGCGGATCGCACTGGCCCGCGCTATCCTGAAAGACGCGCCCATCCTCGTGCTGGATGAGGCCACCAGCGCCCTCGACAGCGAGGTCGAAGCCGCGATTCAGGCCGCGCTCGATCGGGTAATGGCGGGGAAAACCGTGCTGGCCATCGCCCACCGCCTGTCCACCCTGACGGAGATGGACCGGATCGTGGTGATGGACGCCGGGCGCATCGTCGAAGAGGGCAGCCACGAGGACCTGCTCGCCAGAGAGGGACTTTATGCCCGCTACTGGGAACGCCAGTCCGGCGGCTTTCTCAACGTCCGCGCGGCGGAGTGAGGGCGTTGGGGGCCTGATTCCTGCGGGGACTGCGCACCCGCTGCGCTACGCCCTTCTGAAGGGAAGGGTCACCTTCAAGGGCAAGGCTATCGTAGCTAGCGAAGAAATGGTGCCTCAAGAGGGACTCGAACCCCCGACCTTGTCCTTACGAAGGACCTGCTCTACCAGCTGAGCTATTGAGGCGGACCGGGGCTGTGTTTAAACGCAGTGGGCGGGCCGTTCAAGCGGCAGCGTGACGCCTTGGTTCTTATTCCTGCACGCAGCGGGGCGGGCGGCGCCGGGAACAGGCAGGAACGGATGGATCAGTACACGGTAGAAAGGCTGGGCCTTCACGGGGACGGGGTGGTCGAGGGACCGCTTTTCGCACCGATGACCCTGCCGGGGGAGACGATCACCGGCTTGCCCGACGGCCAGCGGCTGACGGAGGTTCGGATCGTCACCCCTTCGCCCGAGCGGGTGGCGGCACCTTGCCGTCATTTCCGGTCCTGCGGGGGATGCCAGTTGCAGCACGCCGCCGATGATTTCGTCGCGGACTGGAAGATGCAGGTGCTGCACACCGCATTGGCCGCGCAGGGGCTGGAGACGGAGATCCGGCCCATCGTGACATCGCCGCCCGGATCGCGCCGCCGCGCGACTTTTGGCGCCCGGCGCACCAAGAAGGGCGCCATGGCCGGGTTCCACGCCATGGGCTCCGACGTGCTGATCGAAATACCGGGTTGCCTGATTCTCGAGCCGGAGGTGATGGAAGGTATGGAGGTTGCCCGTCATCTCGCCATCGCGGGCGGCAGCCGAAAGGCGGCGCTTGCGGTCACGGTGACGGCCTCCGACACCGGGTTGGACATTGCCGCGACGGGAGGAAAGCCGCTTGACGCGCCAGCGCGGCAGCAGCTTGCGGCCTTTTGCGATCAGGCGAATGTCGCCCGGCTGACATGGGACGGTGAGGTTATCGCGACCCTGTCCCCGCCCTATCAGACATTCGGGGCGGCCCGTGTTGTACCGCCGCCCGGTGCGTTTCTGCAGGCCACCCGGCATGGCGAGGCGGCGCTGCTCGATGCCGTGCGGGAGGCGATCGGTGCCCCCCGGCGGGTTGCTGACCTTTTCGCCGGTTGCGGCACCTTTGCCTTGCCGCTGTCTTCGGAGGCCGAGGTGCACGCGGTGGAGGGCGAAGGCGAGATGTTGGAGGCGCTGGAAGCGGGCTGGCGCAAGACGAGCGGCCTTAGCCCGGTAAGCACGCAGACACGGGATCTGTTCCGCCGCCCCTTGCTTGTCGATGAACTGGCGCGGTTCGACGCCGTCGTGATCGACCCGCCCCGGGCCGGTGCCGAAGCGCAGACGGCGGAACTGGTCCGCGCCCGGCCTGCGCGCATCGCCTATGTCTCGTGCAACCCCGTCACCTTCGCCCGGGATGCAGCCGTGCTGGTGGCGGGGGGCTACAGGCTCGACTGGGCGCAGCCGGTCGATCAGTTCCGGTGGTCGTCGCATCTGGAGCTTGCAGCGTGCTTTTCGATAGATGAAAATTCGCCACGTCCGCGATAACTTCTGCGTTTGACGGCTATGCGATTCCGCCGTTTTCGGGTATTCAGAAACAAATCAACAAAAGACAGAGGCATTGGCAGATGCAACGCAGGCAACTTCTCATGGGAGCGACCGCAGCTATTACGCTGGGCGCTTGCAGCAGCACCAACAACACCAAGTTCAAGCGGTACGACGGGCCGGAGGTGACGCAGGTCGTCGTGTCCAAACAGTCCCGGCTGATGTACCTGATGCACAAGGGCGAGATCCTTGAGCAATACAACATCCGGCTGGGCTTTGCCCCGATCGGCCACAAGATGTTCGAGGGTGACGGGCGCACGCCCGAAGGGCGCTACTACATCGATCGCCGCAACCCGAACAGCAAGTACCATCTGTCCATCGGCATTTCCTATCCCAACGCCGAAGATCTGGCGATGGCGGAATCCATGGGCAAGAAACCGGGTGGCGATATCTTCATCCACGGCCAGCGCAACCCCTTCAAGCCCGAGACATCGGACTGGACCTGGGGCTGTATCGCGGTCACGAACGCCGAGATCGAGGATATCTATTCGATGGTGCGGGACGGCACCCCCATCGTCATCGGCCGCTAGGACCGACCTGGCAGGGGCGCTGACCCTTCGGGGTCAGTTGCCCAGAACCATCGTCCACCAGATCTTGCCGTTGGATTCCTGATGCCAGGAGAAGCCCATGTTGCGCGCTTCGGGGGCGAGGATGATGCGCCGCGTGTCGGGCGAGTCCATCCATGCGGTCAGCGTTTCGAGTTCCGTTTCGTAGGTTTCAGAAATGACCTCTCCGACCAGGCCGCCGGTGTAGCCCACGCGCTGGATACGATCGACGGGGGAGGACCCGTCAGACCCGAAGTGCCATGGCCGCGCTTGAACCGCCATGTCCCGCGCATGGGTGGCCGCCGCCGCGTTGAGCTTTGCGTCGAGCTGAAGCTGGCCCGCGCCAGCCGCGCTGCGCAGGGCATTGACGGCGTCCAGCATCCGGAACTGAATCTCGCCTTCCTCGCTGGAACTGATCCGGTAGCCCGCGGAGCCGTCGGGCGTCGTCGGGTAGGAAGACGCGCAGGCGGACAGGACAACAGAGGCGGCAAACAGCAGGGAGATCAGTCTGATCATTGGAGGCTCCACGAGATAATACTTTCCGATCACTTACCGCGCCGGGCGTGGCAGGGCAAACGCACATCGGCGTTACTCTGCCAAATGACGCTTGATTGATTTGAAACTGCGTCTTTGCGCCCATATAAGGGACCGGATTGCACAAGTTCGTTCATCCAGCGGAGTCTCACGATGTCTGACGCACGTAATCCCCTTTCATCACGCCGGGCCTTTATTGCAGGGAGCGCCGCTTTGCTGGCGACACCGGCGCTGGCACAGAGCACGACAGGCGTGAACAGCGCCGCGACCACCGAAGCGGACGTAACCGTTGGCGGCAGCGCGCAGCGAAACATCTCCAGCTTCCGGCAACTGGATTGGCGCCCCTATTTCAAGGACACCCGCAATGGCGCCGTGCTCGTGGATATCGACACCCGCGCGGTGCATTTCTGGTCCCACGATCAGAGCGTCTACAAACTCTATCCCTCCAGCGTTCCGCTGACCGAGGATCTGACCCGCCGCGGTCGTACCCGCGTGATCAAGAAGGTGGAGGGCCCCAGCTGGCGCCCGACCCCGTCGATGCTAAAGCGTAACCCCGACTGGCCCGCCTATGTCGGCCCCGGTCCGGACAACCCGCTCGGTTCCCATGCGCTCTACCTCAGCTGGACGTATTACCGCATCCACGGTACGCACGACACGCGCAAGATCGGCCGCCGGTCGTCGAACGGTTGCATCGGGCTTTATAATGAGCATATCGCCGAACTGTTCGCGCTGACCACGGTCGGCACGCAAGTGTTGCTTATTTGACGACAATCCCTTGGGTTGTGCTGGGTGAATGCGAAAACCTGTTTTCTCGGGCTGCATCATGCTGTTTAGAAAGAGCATGAGGTAAGTTCGTAAGCGTATCCACATGAGTGGGCGCAACTACAGGAGGATTCACTATGAAAAAACTCGTTCTGGCGGCTGCTTTCGCTGCAACCGCATCCATGGCATCCGCAGGGTCTCTCGCCGATCCGGTTGTTGAGCCCGTCGTCGAAGCGCCGGTTGTCATCGTTGAAGAGCCAACAGGTTCCTCGGGCGGCATCCTGCTGCCGCTGTTCCTGCTGGCCGTTCTGGTCGCGGCAACTTCCTGAGTTTCAGGCAGATTCAGAATTTGGAAAAGGCGGTGCTTGCACCGCCTTTTTTCATGCCCGCTCCCCGTTGAACCAAAAGCCTAGTCTACCCAGCCCTGCAGGTTTTCCTCGATCACCTCGACCAGTGCTGAGACATGGGCGGCGTCATCGTTCAGACAGGGTATATAGGTAAATCGCTCGCCGCCCGCTTCCTCGAAGCTTTCGCGAATCTCTTCATTGATCTCTTCGAGCGTTTCAATGCAGTCGGCGGAAAAGGCGGGCGCGCAGACGGCGATGTTGCGATTGCCGGCCTTCGCCTGCCGCGCGACCTCCTCCACCGTATAGGGCTGGAGCCATTCTTCGGGGCCGAAGCGGGACTGGAACGTCGTGATGATCTGCGTGTCGTCCCATCCCAGCCGTTCTTTCAGCAGTCGCGTCGTTTTCTGGCACTGGCAATGGTAGGGATCGCCCTCCATCAGATAACGGGTCGGCACGCCGTGATAGGAGCAGACCAGCAACTGCGGCTTTTCGGCGGCGGCCGCATAGGCACATTCGATGGATTGGGCGAGCGCCTCGATATAGCTTGGTCTGTCGAAATAGGGGGCGACCGTACGGCTCGCCGGTTGCCATTTTTCCTTGCTGAGCGCTGCAAAGAACGCGTCATTCGCCGTGGCGGAGGTGGCTCCGGCGTATTGCGGGTAGAGCGGGAAGAAGAGGAGTTTCTGGCATCCCGCCTCGATCATCTGTTGTACTTTTGACCGGGTGGAGGGGTTTCCGTAGCGCATGCAGAAATCGACGATCACGTCATCGCCGTAGCGCGCTTTGACTTCGGCCTCGATCGCCGCGGTCTGCGCCTTGGTGATCGTCATCAGCGGGCTTTCGTTCTGCTCTTCGTTCCAGATCGATTTATAGGCGGCCCCGCTGGTAAAGGGGCGTTTGGACAGGATGACGAGTTGCAGCAAAGGCTGCCATTTCCACGGGCTGTAATCGATCACCCGGCGGTCGGAGAGGAATTCGTTCAGGTAGCGGCGCATGGACCAGTAATCGTAGTGGTCCGGCGTTCCGAGGTTCGCCAACAAAACGCCCACACGGGCTTGGGGCACCGCCGGGTGGTCGGACGGTGCGTGTGCCGGGCGGGATTTTGTCATGGTCTCTCCTGTTCTTGTAACGCCGATCACATAGCGGAGCGGTGACTTCGGTCAATCCGACAATGGTTTTTCCTGCGTGCCGAGCGCATCGGCGAGCCGTTGTTGTGCCGACCCGGGGCGCAGGGGTTTCGGCTGGGTGGCATCAGGGGCCCAACCGGCAAGAAATACCATTTCAAAGGTGGCGGTGATCGCCTTGTGCTGGCCCGGGAAATGGGTGGCGTAAAGCTCTGCCGCGCGATCCATCACGGCCCGGCGCGTGGGTCGGCGCAGCCGAGCGGCGAGCGCGTTGGTCTCCCCCATCGCGCGGAGATCGCGCATCAGGGCGTGCAGGTCATCGTATTCCACCCGTGTTGTCACGCTGTCGGCCACGGGCAGGGCCAGCCCCGCGCGCTGGAGCAGCCCGCCCCAGTCGCGCAGGTCCGCCATGGGGGCCACGCGGGGCGACAGCCCGCCTGAGATAGCGGCTTCGGCTTCGCCGAGACATCTGCGCAATTCATTGAGCGTCTGCCCTGCGTAGCACACCCCGAGGAACAGCCCATCGGGGCGCAGCGCCCGGCGGCTCTGGATCAACTGGCCCACGGGGTCGTTCGCCCAGTGCAGGCTCATGGCGTGGATCAGCAGATCATGCTGGTCGACCTCCAGTTGCAAAGTCTCGTCGTCCGCAACGATGCGCGCGGTCGGAAGCACATCGCGCCAGATCTCCGGCCAGCCGGTGACCACCGCGGGCGCGGTAAAGGACTTGTTAACGCTTTCAAGCCGATCCTCGATCTCGTCGATGGCGAGACGGTGCAGAAAATCGCCCGCTTCCGTTGCCCGACGGCGGCGGCTCTGAAGGGCGATGGGATCTGTCAGGATATTGGGTGGCGGCATGGAGCGACAATAAGGTGCAGGCGCGGGGACTTCAAACGGCACTGGCTGCGATATATCCGCCCAGGTGCCTTGGCTGCGGCATGACGGTCGGATCGGAATTCGGGCTTTGCGGGCCTTGTTGGCGCGATACGCCATTCATCGCGGGGGCCATCTGCGACAGTTGCTCCGTACCGCTGCCGGGTCCGGGCGAAGACGGGTTGACCTGTGATGCCTGCATGGCGGCGCCCCCGCCGTGGCGGTGGGCGCGGTCCGCGCTTATCTACGACGGGACGGGGCGAAAGCTCGTACTGGCGCTCAAGCACGGCGACCGGCAGGAGATCGCGCAACCTGCGGGCCGGTGGATGGTGCACGCCATGGGGGACAGGACATTGGCGGCCGATACCCTTGTCGCCCCCGTTCCGCTGCATTGGACGCGGACCATAAAGCGGCGATACAACCAGTCGGCACTGCTTGCGCGTTCGGTGGCGCGCCAGCTTGGTCTTTCGTGGTGTCCGAACCTCCTTCAACGGGTCCGGCGAACGGAGTCCCTCGACGGCCTGGGGCGGGAGGAACGATTCGCGCTCCTGCAGGGCAGCATGCGCATCCATTCGCGCCACGCGGCGTCTCTGGCGGGGCGGCCCGTTCTGCTGGTGGACGACGTGCTGACCTCCGGCGCGACCCTTTCGACCGCCGCGCAGTGCTGCCGTCACGCAGGATCGGGAGAGATTGCGGTGGCGACACTGGCGCGGGTGGCCAAAGAGACCTAAGTCCTGTGCAACACCTGATGCAGAAAGGATGAGGTCATGAAGCCTGTCGAGATCTACACATCGCCGCTGTGCGGCTTTTGCCACGCCGCGAAACGCCTGTTGAACCAGAAGGGCGTCAACTTCACGGAAATCGACGTGCTGTCGAATCCTGATCGCAAGGCCGAGATGGTGCAGCGCGCCAACGGGGGCCGCACCGTGCCGCAGATATTCATCGGCGACCAACATGTCGGCGGATCGGACGACCTGCATGCACTGGAGCGCGCGGGCAAACTCGACCCCCTGTTGGCGGACTGATGCGCGGCGCGCTTCTGCAACTGAACGCGAGCGACGATCCAGCGGAAAACCTGCCCCGGACGGTGGATTATCTTCGCGATGCGGCGGCGCAGGGCGCTCAGTTCGTGCTGACGCCGGAGGTGACGAACTGTGTCTCCACCAGCCGCGCGCAACAGGCAAAGGTCCTGCGGGCCGAAAGCGAGGACGAAACACTCGCCGCGTTGAGGGAAGAGGCCAACGCCCATGGGATCTGGCTGCTGATCGGATCGCTCGGATTGCAGACGGAGGATCCGGACGGGCGCTTTGCCAACCGGTCCTTCCTGATCGATCCCGACGGGGCGGTTCAGGCGCGCTATGACAAGATCCACATGTTCGACGTGGAAATCGACGAAACCGAAACCTACCGCGAATCGGCGGGCTACCGCCCCGGCACGCAGGCGGTGGTGGCGCAGACGCCTTGGGGCACGCTGGGGATGTCCATCTGCTATGACCTGCGCTTTCCGCAACTTTATCAGGCGCTCGTCGATGCTGGCGCCCAAATCCTGACAGTGCCGGCGGCGTTTTCGCCCGTTACCGGCGCGGCTCACTGGCATGCCCTGCTGCGCGCGCGGGCCATTGAAACGGGGTGCTTCGTCCTGGCGCCCGCGCAGACCGGCACGCATCAAAGCGCCGCCAACAAAACCCGCGACACCTATGGTCATAGCCTTGTCGTGGCCCCCTGGGGAGAGGTTGTGCTTGACGCGGGCGAAGCGCCCGGGGTCTACATGTTTGAAATCGACCCCAAGGAAGTGGAGACAGCGCGCCGACGGGTGCCCAGCATGGCGAACCGTCGATCTTTTGCGCAGCCATGAGCGAAGACCGCAACATATTCGCGATCCAGTTGTTCAGTGAACTGCTGGCTGCCGATCAGTCCGTTCGGCACCGATTGTCGCGCGTTCTGCCCAAGGGCATGGAGATTTCGCATTTTTCCGTTCTGAACGCGCTCGCCTTTCATGGGGAGGAACGCTCCCCCGCGAAACTGGCGGCGACCTTCAATGTCACGCGCGGCGCGATGACCAACACGTTGTCCAAGCTGGAATGGGCCGGCTATATCCATGTTCGGCCCGACTGGGACGATGCCCGCCGGAAGATGGTCGCCATCAGCCCGGCAGGCCGACAGGCCCGCGACGCGGCGGTCGACGCGATCACGCCGATGATCAATCAGGTGGTCGACGATCTGGGCGAGGACCGGGTGCGGGATGCCCTGCCGATCCTGCGCGAAATTCGCCGCCGTCTGGCCTAGCCGGTTTCGGGGCGCGTGCTGGCCGTCACGTAGTTCACGCTGAGATCGCGCGACGACAGCCGCCATGACCATGTGACTGGGTTGAACACGAATCCCTTGCGATCGACGGGGGTGAGACCGGCGCGCCGCAGCAGATCGAAGAGTTCATCGGGGGTGATGAACTTGGACCATTCGTGGGTGCCCTTGGGCAGCCAGCGCATCACATGCTCCGCCCCGATGATTGCCATCACATAGGATTTCGGATTGCGGTTCAGGGTCGAGCAGATGTGCAGCCCGCCGGGTTTCAACAGATCATGACAGGCTGTCAGGTAGTCGATGGGGGAGGCGACATGTTCCACGACCTCCATGTTGAGCACGACATCGAAGGTTTCCCCGGCCTGGGCCAGCGCCTCGGCGGTAGTGTGGCGATAATCCACCTCCAGCTCCGATTGCTCTGCATGGATCCGCGCCACGGAAATGTTCCCTTCGGCGGCGTCCGCGCCGACGACGTCCGCGCCCAGCCGCGCCATGGGTTCTGCAAGCAGCCCGCCCCCGCAGCCGATATCGAGGATGCGCAGCCCCTCGAAGGGGCGCTGCGCTGACAGGTCGCGCCCGAACTCGCCTGCGATCTGACTGGTGATGTAGTCCAGCCGGCAGGGGTTCAGCATATGCAGCGGCTTGAATTTCCCTTCCGGATCCCACCACTCCGCTGCCATGGCTTCGAACTTGGCGATTTCCGCCGGATCCACAGTTGTCTGATGCGCTTGCATTCCGGATTCCCTATGCTCTTCTGGGTCGCGACACTATATAGGGCGGACATGGACAAAATTCCCGATCAAAAGCGCGCGGCACAGCATCTGTACCCACCGATCGATCCCTACGACCAGCGCACACTGGCCGTGGGGCAGGGGCATCACATCTATGTCGAACAATGCGGCAACCCCGATGGCATTCCCGTTGTGGTGTTGCACGGCGGGCCGGGTGGCGGGTGCAGCCCGTCCATGCGGCGCTATTTCGATCCCTCGCGGTATCGTGTCATCCTGTTCGATCAGCGTGGTTGCGGACGGTCGCGGCCCCATGCCTCGGTCACTGACAATACGACGTGGCATCTGGTCGCCGATATCGAGTTGATCCGCAAGACGCTGGGCATCGAGGAGTGGATCGTCTTCGGCGGTTCTTGGGGCGCGACGCTGGCGCTGATCTATGCCGAAACCCATCCCGAGCCGGTGCGGAACCTCGTTCTACGGGGGGTCTTCCTGATGACCAAGGGAGAGCTGGACTGGTTCTACGGCGGCGGGGCGGGCAAATTCTGGCCCGAGGTCTGGCAGCGATTCGTGTCGCTCGTGCCGGAGGAGGAGCGCCACGACATGATAGGCGCTTACCACAAGCGCCTATTCAGCGGAAACCTCGCCGAGGAGCAGCGCTTTGGCCGCGCGTGGGCGGCGTGGGAAAATGCGCTGGCGTCCATCCATTCCTCCGGCGCGGGGCACGAAGGACCGAGCGACTATTCGCGGGCCTTCGCCCGGTTGGAGAATCATTATTTCACCCATGCGGGTTTCCTGGAGTTCGATGGCCAGATCCTCGCCCATGCGAGCCGCATTGCGGATATTCCGGGTGTGATCGTTCAGGGCCGGTATGACATGATCTGCCCGCCCACCAGCGCCTATGCGCTGGCCCAGAAGTGGGACAAATGCGAACTCAAGATGGTGCGCAACGCCGGGCACGCCCTGTCGGAGCCGGGGATCAGTGCCGAACTGGTTCGCACGATGGACAGGATCGCAGTGTCATGACCCGTCGTCCCGCACTCGACCGCCGGGCCCTTTTCGGGATGGGTGCCGCCGCCGCCTTGCTGGCGGTTTCCGGCGTTTCGGCCGCCGGAATGGCGCGGCGGGGCGGGCGGTTGCGGCTAGCGGTGTCGGGCGGCCGCCGGGACGATATATGGGCCACGGGTGGCGGGCTTTTCATGCAGCTTGCCCGCGTGGGACTTGTCCACGATACACTGACGGAGGTCGCGGCGGACGGTACGCTGCGCGGGGATCTCGCGCAGGGGTGGCGCAGTGCAGACAACGGCCAGACCTGGCGGTTCGACCTGCGGCAGGACGTGGCATTCCATGATGGTCATCTCATGACGGCAGAAGACGTGGCCGACAGCCTGCGCAGGGGCTTGGGTGAACCGGATACGGTGAAGGCGCTGGGCAAGTCCGGCGTTGAAATAACCCTCTCCCGCCCGGATGCGGGTCTCCCCTTCCGGCTGGCGGGGCCGGGTTTCGCGATCGGCAGGCCGGGTGCCGATGCGGCGGGAATCGGGACCGGGCCTTACCGGCTGGTGGAATTCAGCCCGGGGCGGCGGGTGGTGGCGGAGCGCGTCCCCGGCCACCGGACGGAGGGGGCTTCGGCGTGGTTCGATACCGTCGAACTGGTTTCGATCCCAAGTGCCGCGGTGCGGCTGCAGGCCTTCGACGAACATCTCGTGGATGCGCTCGATCTGGCCGAGGGGGACGCATGCGAACCCAGTCGCGAACATGCGGTTCTGCCCACCGACGAGGGCTGTCGCCAGATCGTCAGCCGCGAACTGGCGCTGGGCGCACGGCAAGGCGCAGAGCTGCCCTTCGATGACCTGCGCGCCCCCCGCCGGTGGTGGTTCGCCTGACGGGGGTTGCAGACGGGGCGGATCGGGCGTATATCCCCTTCAACAGCGGCGCGATCGGGTCCAAACCAATCGCTCCACCGATCTTGATAACGGGCCGCGCGCCCGTTTTTTTGTGCCCGCAGTAACGTGGAAACCTGATGTCGAACGACCTGATTGCCAAAGCAGCCATGGACCGACGCCTGGCCGAGATCATCACCCCGGTGATCGAGGATCTGGGCTTTGAGCTCGTGCGCGTCCGGCTGATGAGCGGCAAGTCGATCACGCTTCAGGTGATGGCCGACCGGCCCGAGGGCGGCATCGAGGTCGATGAGTTGGCGTTGATCAGCCAGTCCATCAGCGCGGTTCTCGATGTGGAGGATCCGATCCTCGATGAATACACGCTGGAGGTTTCCAGCCCCGGTATCGACCGGCCCCTGACCCGGCTCAAGGATTTCGAAGCGTTCGAAGGCTACGAGGCCAAGCTGGAAACGGTGGACCTGATCGATGGCCGCCGCCGCTTCAAGGGCGAGCTGGCGGGCACGGAAGGCGACGAGGTGCTGATCAACGTGGAAGAAGGCACCATCGGGCTGAAGTTCGATTGGCTGTCGGATGCCAAGCTGGTGCTGACTGACGAGCTGATCAAGGAAATGCTGCGCCAGCGCAAAGCGTCCGGTGCGATTGACGAAACCAAGTTTGACGACATTGAGACTGAACAGTCTGCCGAGGGAGACGACTGATGGCCATTACATCCGCCAACCAGCTTGAACTGCTGCAAACCGCCGAGGCGGTCGCCCGTGAAAAGATGATCGACCCCGGTCTGGTGGTCGAGGCGATGGAAGAATCGCTCGCCCGGGCGGCGAAGTCCCGCTACGGCGCCGAGATGGACATTCGCGTTTCCATCGACCGCAAGACGGGCCGCGCGACCTTTACCCGTGTCCGCACCGTGGTGGAGGACGAGGAGCTGGAGAACTACCAGTCCGAGTTCACCGTCGAGCAGGCGAAGCAGTACATGGATGATCCCAAGGTGGGTGACACCTATGTGGAGGAAGTGCCCCCCGTGGAAATGGGCCGCATCGCGGCGCAATCCGCAAAGCAGGTGATTCTGCAGAAGGTCCGCGAAGCCGAGCGTGACCGCCAGTTCGAAGAGTTCAAGGATCGTGCGGGCACCATCATCAACGGGCTCGTCAAGCGCGAGGAATACGGCAACATCATCGTCGACGTGGGTGCCGGTGAAGCGATCCTGCGCCGGAACGAAAAGATCGGCCGCGAAAGCTATCGCCCGAACGACCGTATCCGCGTCTATATCAAGGATGTGCGCCGCGAGCAGCGCGGCCCGCAGATCTTCCTCAGCCGCACCGCGCCCGAATTCATGGCGGAACTGTTCAAGATGGAAGTGCCGGAAATCTACGACGGCATCATCGAGATCAAGGCAGTGGCCCGCGACCCCGGTTCGCGCGCCAAGATCGCCGTGATCAGCTATGACAATTCCATTGATCCCGTCGGCGCCTGTGTGGGTATGCGCGGCAGCCGCGTTCAGGCAGTGGTGAACGAGCTTCAGGGTGAAAAGATCGACATCATCCCGTGGAACGAAGACCAGCCGACATTCCTCGTGAACGCGCTTCAGCCTGCCGAGGTATCCAAGGTGGTTCTGGACGAGGAAGCCGGGAAGATCGAAGTGGTGGTGCCCGAAGAGCAGCTTTCGCTCGCCATCGGTCGCCGGGGCCAGAACGTGCGGCTGGCAAGCCAGCTTACCGGTCTTGATATCGATATCATGACCGAAGAACAGGAAAGCCAGCGTCGTCAGGCGGAATTCGAACTGCGCACCAAGCTGTTCATGGACAACCTCGATCTGGACGAATTCTTTGCCCAGCTTCTGGTTTCCGAAGGGTTCACCAATCTGGAAGAAGTCGCCTATGTCGAGGTCGACGAACTGCTGGTGATCGATGGTGTGGACGAGGACACGGCGAACGAACTGCAGGCGCGTGCCCGCGATGTGCTGGAAGCGCAGAACAAGGCCGCACTGGAATCCGCCCGGGCGCTGGGTGCCGAAGATAGCCTCATTGAATTCGAAGGGCTGACGCCCCAGATGATAGAGGCGCTCGCCAAGGACGACGTGAAAACGCTCGAAGATTTCGCGACCTGCGCCGACTGGGAACTGGCCGGTGGCTGGACGACGGTCGACGGTGAGCGCGTGAAGGACGACGGCACGCTGGAAACCTTCGGCATCAGCCTTGAGGAAGCGCAGGATATGATCATGACCGCGCGGGTGATGCTGGGTTGGGTCGATCCCGCCGACCTCGAAACCGAAGAGGGCGAGGAAGAAGGCGAAGACGAAACCGAGGAGGCCGGGGCCTGATCGCAGGCCTCGGGGGCTCTGAATGGGACGCGGTGGCGCCTCGCATGACCGGACGGACGGTCCCGAACGCAAGTGCATTGCCACGGGAGAGGTGCAGCCGAAATACGGGCTGATCCGCTTCGTGGTCGGTCCCGAAGGTCAGGTGGTGCCGGATATCATGGGCAAGCTGCCCGGGCGCGGCATCTACGTGGCGGCGGACCGCAAGGCACTGGAACTGGCGGTGCGGAAGAACCTGTTCTCCCGCTCCGCAAAACAACAGGTCAGGCTGCCGGAGGATCTGGTGGCCGAGATCGAGACCCAACTGGCGCGCCGCGTGGTCGATCTGATCTCGCTGCAGCGCAAGGCGGGCAAGGCGGTCGCCGGTTACGAGAAGGTAAAGAACTGGCTGCAGACCGAAGAAGCCGAAGTGCTGATCCAGGCGGTGGACGGATCGGGGCGCGGAAAATCGAAGTTGAGCACACCGCATTTCGGTCACTACATCGGGTGGTTGACCGCAGATGAATTGGGTTTGGCATTCGGTCGTCAAACTGTGATACATGGGGCGCTCGCCTCTGGTGGACTCACGCAGCGTGTTGTAGAGGAAGCCCAAAGACTTAAAGGCGTGCGCGTAAACGAGGCTGGCAAGGGCCAGCCGAAAGGATAGACGAGCTTCATGAGCGATACTGACGGCAAGAAAACATTGGGTCTGCGCGGCGGTGGCGCGCGTCCGGGCAACGTAAAGCAAAGCTTTAGCCACGGACGGACCAAGAACGTCGTGGTCGAAACCAAGCGCAAGCGTGTCGTGGTGCCGAAGCCGGGCGCCGCCAAACCCGCTGCGGGCGGCAAGTCGCTGGGTGATCCATCAAAGCGTCCGGCAGGCATTACCGATGCCGAAATGGAACGCCGCCTGAAGGCCGTGCAGGCCGCCAAGGCGCGGGAGGCGGAAGAAGCCGCCGAGCGCGAAGCCGAGGAAAAGGCCCGCGCCGAGGAGCGTGAGCGTCGCCGGGCCGAACAGGAAGCCAAGGAAGCCGAAGAGCGCGAGCGCGAAGAAAGCCTCAAGGCCAAGGCCGAGGAAGACGAGCGCCGCAAGCGTGAAGCCGAAGCCGCCGCACAGGCTGCATCCGCCCCGCCGGCGGAACCCGTCGTATCGCGCGGACCCAGCCCGAAATCCTCTTCCGGTGCGCCGGCGCGCAAGACGGAGCGGGATCGGGAAGACACCAACAAGAAGAACCGCGGTGGCGACAACCGCCGTTCCGGCAAGCTGACGCTGAACCAAGCGCTGTCCGGCGGCGAAGGCGGCCGCCAGCGTTCCATGGCGCAGATGAAGCGCAAGCAGGAGCGCGCGCGCCAGAAGGCGATGGGCGGCAGTGTCGAGCGCGAAAAGGTCGTGCGTGACGTTCAGCTTCCCCCGGCGATCGTGGTTTCCGAACTGGCGAACCGCATGGCCGAACGGGTGGGTGAAGTGGTCAAGGCGCTGATGAACAACGGCATGATGGTGACGCAGAACGAAACCATCGACGCCGATACAGCCGAACTCATCATCGAGGAATTCGGCCACAAGGTCGTGCGCGTTTCCGACGCCGACGTCGAAGACGTCATCAAGGAAGTCGAGGACGATCCCAAAGAGCTGCGCGACCGCCCGCCCGTCATTACCATCATGGGCCACGTGGACCACGGCAAGACCTCGCTGCTGGACGCGATCCGGAATGCCAAGGTTGTCGCGGGCGAAGCCGGCGGCATCACGCAGCATATCGGTGCCTATCAGGTAACGACCGATGGCGGCACCACGCTGTCGTTCCTCGATACGCCGGGCCACGCTGCCTTTACCTCCATGCGGTCACGCGGGGCACAGGTGACGGATATTGTGGTTCTGGTGGTTGCGGCGGATGACGCCGTGATGCCCCAGACGATCGAGGCCATCAACCACGCCAAGGCGGCCAAAGTGCCGATGATCGTGGCGATCAACAAGATCGACAAGCCCGCGGCCAATCCTGACAAGGTGCGCACCGACCTGCTGCAACACGAAGTCATCGTGGAAAAGCTCTCTGGCGACGTACAGGATGTGGAGGTTTCGGCCACCACCGGTCAAGGGCTCGACAACCTGCTGGAAGCCATCGCGCTTCAGGCCGAGATTCTGGAACTGAAGGCGAACCCGAACCGCGCCGCCGTCGGCGCCGTGATCGAAGCGCAGCTTGACGTGGGCCGCGGCCCGGTCGCGACCGTTCTCATCCAGAACGGCACATTGCGGCAGGGCGATATCTTCGTCGTGGGTGAGCAATACGGTAAGGTCCGTGCGCTGATCAACGATCAGGGTGAGCGCGTGAAAGAAGCTGGTCCGTCGGTTCCGGTGGAGGTTCTGGGCCTCAACGGTACGCCCGAAGCCGGTGACGTTCTGAACGTGACCGACACCGAAGCGCAGGCGCGTGAAATCGCCGAATACCGGGCCAATGCCGCGAAGGACAAGCGCGCCGCTGCCGGTGCAGCCACCACGCTGGAACAGCTGATGGCGAACGCCAAGGCGGACGAAAACGTCAGCGAATTGCCCATTCTGGTCAAGGCCGATGTGCAGGGCTCTGCCGAAGCGATCGTTCAGGCGATGGAAAAGATCGGCAACGACGAGGTGCGCGTGCGCGTGCTGCATTCAGGCGTCGGCGCGATTACCGAAACCGATGTCGGCCTTGCGGAAGCGTCCAATGCGCCGATCATGGGTTTCAACGTCCGTGCGAACGCATCTGCCCGCAATACCGCGAACCAGAAGGGCGTGGAAATCCGCTATTATTCGGTCATCTACGATCTCGTGGATGATGTGAAAGCGGCGGCCTCGGGCCTGCTGTCGGCGGAGATCAAGGAAAACTTCATCGGTTACGCGACCATCAAGGAAGTCTTCAAGGTCACGGGCGTGGGCAAGGTTGCCGGTTGCCTCGTTACCGAAGGTGTCGCACGCCGCAGCGCGGGTGTCCGTCTGCTGCGCGACAACGTGGTGATCCACGAAGGCACGCTGAAGACCCTGAAGCGCTTCAAGGACGAAGTACCCGAAGTCCAGTCCGGTCAGGAATGCGGCATGGCCTTCGAGAACTACGACGATATCCGCCCCGACGACGTGATCGAAATTTTCGAGCGTGAGGAAGTGACCCGCACCCTTAAATAATCAGTCCGTCGCTGGCTGCACTGTCTGAGAGACCCGGTCGAAGTGCCGGGTCTCTGTCGTTTCAAAGGTCCTGGTTTCATCGGCATAGGCGATGCGCGAGATCTCGAAGTAGTCGGGACTGATGTCGATCAGGTTGAAGTCATTCGGCTCCCCCCGCAGGCGAGAGGACAGGCTGGTCCCGGCATGAAGCTGAACCGCCGCACCCCCTTCTTCGCCGCGGGCGAATTCCCCCACGTGCCAAGTATGAAGATGGCCTGACAGCACCAGATCGGCCCCACAGGCCAGCAGCTTGTTCAGCGCGCGATCCGCCCCCGGGATCGGTCGCTTCTTCGTCTCCTGCGGATGATTGAGCGGGTGGTGGGCCACAAGTATGCGGGCCTTGTGGTCATCCACACCTTCCAGCGCCCGGCAGGCCTTGCGGATTCGCCTGTCGCTCATCCTGCCTGTTTGCCAGCTGAGCGGGTCGACGGTGTTAACCCCGATCACGGTATAATCTTCGCCTTCGTGGATCGGGGTGAGATCCCGTGCGATGAATTTCTTGAAATAGCGCCATGGCAGGAAGAAGCGGGTCAGCGGGCGGTGGATCGGTACGTCATGGTTCCCCGGCACGCAGAGAACGGGTGCCTCCACGCGATCGATGAACCGCCGGGCAGAGGCAAATTCGGTCGCCCGGGCGCGCTGGGTCAGGTCCCCCGAGATCGCGACCATATCGGCAGAGAGACGGTTTACCGCATCCAACAGCGGTTCGAGGAGATCGGGCCTGTCCTTTCCGAAATGCAGGTCGGACAGGTGAACGATACGGCTCATCTTGTTTGCTCCTTTCGCCCAGACGGCACCAGCACGTCGAGCTTGTCTTGCGATAACGTCAGGCGGAAGGGGCCGCGCATCTTGTCCAGCTCTCCGTCCCGCGCCACGTGCCGGCGCTTGCGCGCCATTTCGATCCTGATGTCCTTGCCGCAGTGGAGTTCATAATCCACCTTTTTACGGGCCATTCCCACGGCAAGGGCGAGTGCCAGCTTCAACATGCCCCAGCGATCGGTGTCCGGGGCGACGAGTAGCACCATTTCGCCTGCAGCGATGCAATCGGCGCCGCCCAGTGCCATCTGCTCAAGCTGGAAGGCGTTGTTGACGGCGAAGATCAGCGGTGTGCGGTAGCGATGTTTCGTGCCGTCCACCGTCACGGTCAGCCGCATGGGGGCCCGCAGGGTGGCGAGCGCCTTGATCACCGACCAATAGGCGGCGACACGGCTTCGCCCCCAACGATGATAGATGCCTTCCCGGGTTTGCAGGATTGCGGGATAGGCGCCCAGGCTGGCATTGTTGAGGAATACGCGGTCGTTGATCCGCGCGACCTTGGTCAGTTCGGTTTCCCCGGACAGGATAACCTGAACGGCGGCGTCGATGTCTTCGGGTATGTCGAGCGACCGGGCGAAATAGTTGAAGGTGCCGGAGGGGATGATCCCCATCTTGCGCCCCGTCCCGACGACCAGTTCGGATACACCGCAAACCGTCCCGTCACCGCCCGCGACGACGATGGTGGCATCTTCGGTCTGCAGGGCTTTGCGCGTCACTTCTGCGAGGCTGTTTTCCTTGCCGAATTCCAACACCTCCAGCGTGGCGCCGTGTTGGGCAAACAACCGACGGATACGATCCACCCGGCTCTCCGCATCCTGCTTGCCGGAGCGGCGATTGATGATCAGGATATAGGTGTCCGCTTGCATCGAATGTTCTGCCCCATGCTTCGATCCTCAACGCTGCAGACGCAGAATGGTTCAGGAACGATAGGGCGGAAAGGGAAGACCGTGCGGCCCGTGAAACCGTCAGAGCCAGTCGCGCAGGATGGGGATAAGCGGCAGGTCGGCGGGGGGCATCGGGTAGGATCTAAGGTCCAGCGGCCGCACCCATTTCAGCGCCTGCCCTTCAAGGCCGCGCGGAATGCCTTCCCATTTTCGGCAGGCAAAAAGCGGCATGAGCAGATGAAAGCTTTCGTAGCTGTGGCTCGCAAAGGTCAACGGGGCAAGACAGGACGCCCAGGTACCGATGCCCAGCTCTTCCTGCAATTCACGGATCAGCGCCGCTTCGGGCGTTTCGCCGGGTTCGATCTTTCCACCCGGGAATTCCCAAAGGCCCGCCATGGACTTGCCTTCGGGCCTTTGGGTCAGCAATACGCGGCCGTCAGGATCGATGAGCGCGACGGCCGCGACCGTGACAGTTTTCACGAGCGGTAATCGGCGTTGATGTCGATATAGCCGTGCGTGAGATCGCAGGTCCAGACGGTGGCCGTCCCATCGCCTAGGCCGAGGTCTACGCCGATGTTGATCTCTTCGCCCTTCATATGCCTGGCCGCCGCCTCTTCGGAATAGTCGGGGCTGCGCCAGCCTTCCTTTGCGACTTCGACATCACCGAACCGGATCGCGATGCGATCCCGGTCGGCGGCTGCGCCCGATTTGCCGATGGCCATGACAACCCGCCCCCAGTTGGGATCCTGACCGGCGATTGCTGTCTTGATCAGTGGCGAATTGGCGATGGACAGGGCATGGACCTTTGCATCGGAATCGCTGGCTGCGCCGGATACGGTGATCTCGACGAACTTGGTCGCACCCTCGCCGTCGCGCACCACCTGATGCGCCAGATCCCGCATGATCCGGTGAACCGCCTGATCGAAGGCGTCGCTTTCGCTCACATCGACGCCCGAGGCGCCCGTGGCGGCCATCAGCAGCGTGTCCGAGGTGGAGGTGTCGCTGTCGACCGTGATGCAGTTGAAGGTCCGTTCCGTATGTTCCGAAACGATGTGCTGCAGATCGGCCAGGCCGATTTTCGCATCCGTGAAGATATAGACCAGCATCGTCGCCATATCGGGCGCGATCATGCCCGAACCCTTGGCGATACCGGCGATGCGCACTTCCTTGCCGTCGACCTCGATGGTTTCCCGGGCACCCTTGGGGAAGGTATCGGTGGTCATGATGGCCTTCGCGGCTTCGGCGATGCCGCCCGCGTCCTGATCCGCCTTGAGGCTATCGAGAGCGGCGATGACCCTGTCGTGGGGCAGCGGTTCACCGATCACCCCGGTCGAAGAGGTAAAGACCCGCGCCTGCGGGATGCCACAGGTTTCCGCGACGGCGGCGGTGATCGCCTCCACCGAGGTGACACCGCTGCGGCCCGTGAAGGCATTGGCATTGCCCGAATTCACGAGGATGGCGGCACCTTCATCAGAGGTGCCGCCGATCTTGGCCTGACAATCCAGTACCGGGGCGGCCCGCGTGGCGGAGCGGGTGAAAGCCCCCGCCACCACACTTCCGGGGGCGAGCAGGGCCAGCATCACGTCGGTACGGTCCTTGTAGCGCACGCCTGCAGCGGCGGTCGCAAAGGTCACCCCTTCGATGACGGGAAGATCGGGAAAGCTGGCCGGGGCCAGCGGCGATACGGCCAGCTTCTTTCCCATGGATTACTCCAGCAATTCGGTCTGCTTCAGGACCGCGGGATCGATGCTTTCGACATCCTTGCGGTCGACATCCGCAGCCTCTGCCAGACGCTCGATCTCGGCCTGAAGGGTCTCTTGGCGCAACTGGTTTTCGATATCGGTGCGCACGTCCTCCAGCGCGGGGGCCTCGGCGGTGCGGGTTTCGTTCAGCTTGATCACATGCCAGCCGAACTGGGTTTGGACCGGCTCGGAAACCTCGCCGGGTTCAAGCTCCACCACCGCTGCTTCGAAGGCAGGAACCATCGCGCCCTTGCCGAACCAGCCCAGCGAGCCGCCACCGGGGCCGGATGGGCCGGTCGACTTTTCCTTTGCGGTCTCGACGAAATCGGCACCGCCCTTGACGGTTTCCATGATCTCGCGCGCCTCTTCCTCGGTTTCCACGAGGATATGGGAGGCGTTGAATTCCTGCTCAGGCTCGGCGCTTCCGAACTGTTCGTCATAGGCGGCCTGAACATCGGCCTCGGGCAGGGGATCGGCCATCATCTTTTCGATCACTTCGCCTGCGGTGAGCGAACGCTTCTCGTTCTCCAGCGACAGTGTGACGCGGGCGGGCAGGTCGCCCTCAAACGTATCGGCCAGCGCGGCCTGCTGAATGAGCTGGTCGAGGATGCCGGTAAACAGCACGTCGTCCGGCAGTTCCTGATACTGCGGAGGCAGCGCGGCACGGGCCACGATCATGTGGCCCACGGTGATGTCCGTTCCGTTAACGGTGGCGACGACGGTATCGGCCTTTGGGCCTGCGTCATCCTGCGCGGCGAGCGGCAGTGCGAGTACGGTAGCGACAGCAGCTGTCGCCAGAAGTTTGAAAGGTTTGTGCATGAAGAGTCCTATCGGTTCGATCGTTACGGGCTGCAACGTTGACAGTGTTTATCGCGCCCCTTACATCGCCCTATGGGCGCGGCCCGGGGGGCGGTTCCCCTTCTACTTAGGGACCGAAACGCCGCTGGGCAAGCGGATCACCGCAAGACATCAGAAGTTCGTCTGGAGAGTACATGCTGGGTATCGGAACAATCGCCAAAAAGGTCTTCGGGACGCCGAATGATCGCAAAATCAAGGCGACGCGCCCGCTGGTCGAACGGATCAACGCGCTGGAACCTGAGTTCGAGAAGCTCAGCGACGATCAGATCAAGGAAAAGACGCAGGAATTCGCCCGCCGCGCCGAAGAGGGCGAAAGCCTTGATGATCTGCTGCCCGAAGCCTTCGCCAACTGCCGCGAAGCCGCCCGGCGTACGCTGGGCCTGCGGGCGTTCGACACACAGCTCATGGGCGGGATTTTCCTGCATCAGGGCAATATCGCCGAGCAGAAGACCGGCGAAGGCAAGACGCTGACCGCGACATTCGCCGCCTATCTCAACGCGCTTACCGGCAAGGGCGTGCATATTGTTACGGTGAACGAATACCTCGCAAAGCGCGATGCCGAATGGATGGGCAAGGTTTTCGGTGCGCTGGGGCTGACCACCGGCGTCGCATGGTCCGGCATGTCCGAAGACGACAAGCGCGCGGCCTATGCCTCCGATATCACCTATGCGACGAACAATGAGCTTGGCTTCGATTACCTGCGGGACAACATGAAGCCCGAGCTGAGCCAGATTTTCCAGAAGCATCACAATTTCGCCATCGTGGACGAGGTCGACAGCATCCTGATTGACGAAGCGCGGACACCGCTGATCATTTCCGGCCCCTCGCAGGACCGGTCAGAGATGTACAGCATCATCGACAAGCTGATTCCGTCGCTCCAGCCCGAGCACTACGAGCTGGACGAAAAGACCCGCAACGTGACCTTTACCGACGAGGGTAACGAGTTTCTGGAAGAGAAGCTGCGGGCCCACGAGCTGATCGAGGAAGGCCAGAGCCTGTACGATCCCGAAAGCACCACGATCGTTCATCACGTCAATCAGGGTCTGCGGGCCCACAAGCTGTTCCAGCGGGACAAGGACTACATCGTCCGCGACGGCGAAGTCATGCTGATCGATGAATTCACCGGCCGCATGATGCAGGGCCGCCGCCTGTCCGACGGATTGCATCAGGCGATCGAGGCCAAGGAAGGCGTCAAGATCCAGCCCGAGAACGTGACCCTCGCCAGTGTGACGTTCCAGAACTACTTCCGCCTTTACGACAAGCTCGCCGGGATGACCGGGACGGCCCTGACCGAAGCGGACGAGTTCATGGAAATCTACGGGCTCGGCGTTGTCGAAGTGCCGACCAACGTGCCCGTGGCGCGCGAGGACGAAGACGATCAGGTCTACCGCACCGCGCGCGAGAAATACGAGGCGATGATCGAAAAGGTGAAGGAGGCCAATGAAAAGGGTCAACCCGCGCTGGTGGGAACGACCTCTATCGAGAAATCCGAGATGCTGAGCAATCTGCTGAAGGAGGCGGGGATTCCGCACAATGTCCTGAACGCGCGCCAGCACGAACAGGAAGCCCAGATCGTGGCCGATGCCGGCAAGCTGGGGGCGGTCACCATCGCCACCAACATGGCCGGTCGGGGCACCGACATCCAGCTTGGCGGCAACGTCGAGATGAAGGTGCTGGAAGCGCTTGCCGCCGATCCTGAGGCGGACCCCGTCGAGGTGCGTAACCGGATCGAGGCGGAACATGCGGACGAAAAACAGAAGGTGATCGAGGCGGGCGGCCTCTATGTGCTGGCCTCCGAACGGCATGAAAGCCGTCGGATCGATAACCAGCTGCGCGGTCGGTCGGGTCGTCAGGGGGACCCGGGGCGGTCGTCCTTCTTCCTGTCGCTCGAAGACGACCTGATGCGCATCTTCGGCTCTGAACGGCTGGAAAAGGTGCTGACGACCCTTGGCCTGAAAGAGGGTGAGGCGATCGTTCACCCTTGGGTCAACAAGTCGCTGGAGCGGGCGCAGGCCAAGGTCGAAGGCCGTAACTTCGACATCCGCAAGCAACTGCTGAAGTTCGACGACGTGATGAACGAACAGCGCAAGGTCATCTTCGGCCAGCGTCGTGACATCATGGAAGCCGCCGATCTGAACGAGATCGTCACCGATATGCGGGAGCAGGTCATCGACGACCTGATCGACACCTACATGCCGCCCCGGACCTATGCCGACCAGTGGGACGGCGAAGGGTTCCAGCAGGCCGTGGTCGAGAAACTGAACATCAACCTGCCCGTGGCCGAATGGTGCGACGAGGACGGTGTCGATGACGAGGTCATCCGCGAGCGCCTGACAGAGGCAACATCGCGGATGATGTCCGAAAAGGCGGAAGCCTTCGGCGCGGAAAACATGCGCAACATCGAAAAGCAAATTCTGCTTCAGGCCATCGACAGCAAGTGGCGCGAACACCTGCTGACGCTGGAGCATCTGCGGTCTGTCGTGGGCTTCCGCGGCTACGCCCAGCGGGATCCGCTGAACGAATACAAGAACGAATCCTTCCAGCTCTTCGAGACCATGCTGGACAGTCTTCGCGAAGAAGTAACGCAGAAGCTGTGCCGTGTGCGCCCCATGTCCGCCGACGAACAGCGCGAGATGATGGAAGAGATGGCCGCCCGGCAAGCCGCGGTTCAGGCCGCCGCGAAGGCGGCGGGCCAGCCCGAAGATTCTGCGGGGGCGACCGATGGTTCCGCCCGCGAAGGCTTTGACGAGAACGATCCCACGACTTGGGGAAACCCCGGGCGGAACGATGAATGCCCATGCGGATCGGGGAAGAAATTCAAGCATTGCCACGGCAAGGTCGCCTGACACAGGGCGCCTTTCTGTCGCCCGACGCCGGGCGCCTTTCTTTCGTCAAAGACTCCTCATACGGCGGCCATCATCGTCGGCGATAACCTATCGTTAACACTTTTGTTGATAGGGAATTCGCCCCATGCCAAATCAAAAGGAAATTCTGACCACCGTCGGTGCCTTGGTCGTTGCGGCCGGTATCGGCTTTGCGATGCAAAGCTCTGCCACGGCTGATCGGTTCTATGGCCCCGGAGAGCAGGCGCAGATACCCTCCTCCGCCGGGTTCGCCAATTCCAGCGATGCCCTGCTGGAGGTAGAGGGGATCACCCTCACCTCTGCCGAATTCGACGCGATCGTCGCCTCCCCCGCTGCTGAATCGCAGGTCATCCCCGCAGCCGCGCCCCAGGCCCTGCCGGAACCCACGCCGCCCGCAACACTGCCGGGGCTGGACTGCACCGTAACCGCCGATGCGCGGGCGAAGGCAGCCGCGATGGTTCAGCTGAGCATGTCCGCCCCTTGCCTGCCGAACGAACGGCTGACGATCCATCACAACGGAATGATCTTCACCCAGACCACCTCCGCCGAGGGAGAACTTGATATCACGGTCCCGGCGCTCGCCCGGGATGCGGTTTTCATCCTTGCCTTTTCCAGCGGTGATGGCGCCGTCGCACAGGCCACCGTGGAGGATCTGGAAGACTTCAACCGCGTCGTCGTGCAATGGCGCGGGGACATGGGGTTTCAGATCCATGCACGCGAATTCGGCGCGGCCTATGGGAGCGAAGGCCATGTCTGGTCCGGCGCGCCGCGCGATCTGACCGCGGCGATCACCGGGGCAGGCGGCTACATGACGATGAATGGCGACACCCGCGCCGCCGATCCCCTGCTGGCGGAGGTCTATACCTTCCCCAAGATCGGCACCGGGCGTGACGGGCAGGTTGCCCTGAGCGTCGAAGCGGAAGTGGCCCCTGCCAACTGCGGAACCGAGATCGAGGCGCAATCGCTGGAAATCGGCGGTGACGGAAAGATCAAATCGCAGGACCTGACGCTGGCGGTGCCGGGTTGTGATGCGCAGGGCAACTTTCTTGTGTTGAATAATCTGCTACAAAACCTGAAAGTCGCGCAATACTGACGCAACGCCGGGGCACCATGTACCTCTTGAAACGTGCGGCGGCTTTCGCCGCACTTTTTCTGTTCTGTTCCACAGTCATTGCCGCCGCGCAGGATGTCATGCTGACGTCGCGCGACGGCAAGATCGAGGTTGCAGGTACGCTGCTGGGATTCGATGGTGAATTCTACCGGGTGCAGACCGACTTCGGCGAGTTGACCTTCGACGGGAGCGGTGTGCTCTGCACGGGGCCGGGCTGCCCCAATCTCGACAATTATGTCGCCGAGCTGCAAATTTCCGGCTCTGCCACGATGGGGGCGGTCCTGATGCCCGCTTTGTTGGAAGCTTTCGGTCAGCGTGCGGGATTCACCACCACCCGCGAGGATCTCGAAGCCGGGAGCTTCGTCTATCATCTGTACGGCGAACGGGACGGCGAGCTTGCCGCCAACTTTTCCTTTCGCGCGACCAATACGAATGAAGGGTTCGCCGATCTGTTGGCGGATGAAGCCGATGTGGTGATGGCCCTGCGGGAAATTCGCCTGCAGGAGCGTATCAATGCACGCGAGGCCGGTATGGGAGACCTGACCGGGGCCAACCGCAGCCGCGTGCTGGCGCTGGACGCCATCGTGCCGGTGGTGGCACCGTCGAACCCGGTGGATCGGATTTCGGTGCTCGACCTGGCACGGATCTATTCAGGCCGAATTGTCAGCTGGAAGGATCTCGGCGGGCCGGATGCGCCCATAGAGATGCATCTGCCGGATGAAGGGAACGGTCTGGCGCAGGCTATCGTGGATCAGATCATGACCCCGGCAAAGCTGGAACTGGCGGAGGGTATTATCCGCCACCGGTTTCCCGCCGATTTGTCGGACGCCGTGGCAAAGGACAGCTTCGCCATCGGGCTGACCAGTTTCGCCGAACAGCGCAATACCAAGATGCTGGCGCTCGCCGGGACCTGCGACTTCGCGCTCTCGGCGTCCCGCCGGACGATAAAGACCGAAGATTACCCGCTCACCGCGCCCATGTTCCTTTATTTTCCGGCACGGCGCCTGCCGCAGATCGCGCGGGAGTTTCTGGCCTTCACCCGCAGCCCGGCGGCGCAGGTCGTCATCCGCCGTAGCGGGTTCGTGGATCAGGGGCCGGAAGAGATACCGGTGGACGAACAGGGCAACCGCTTTACCAACGCGATCGCGACAGCGGGTTTCGAGACGTCGCTGGACGAGCTGCAGCGCATGGTGACGACATTGGCCCCCATGCAGCGGCTGACGGTCTCCTTCCGGTTCGAAGCCGGGTCGATCAGGCTGGATGCGCAATCCCGCTCCAACATCCAGCAACTGGCCCGCGCGATGGAGCAGGGGCAATACGATGCGCGGCAGATACTTTTCGTCGGGTTCAGCGATGGCGAAGGCCCGGCAGCGGCAAACCGTGACATCGCGCTTCAGCGTGCCCAGGCCGTATCCCGCGCCGTGCTTGCCGCTGCGGTGACGGCAAACCCCGAAAGGATCGACATCGGGGTGGAAGCCTTCGGAGAGGCCCTGCCCATGGCCTGTGACGACAGCGCCTGGGGCCGGCAGGCAAACCGCCGAGTGGAGGTCTGGGTGCGCTGAGCGCTTGTCAGACCAAGCCTTCTGCCCTGAAGCTCAGCTCCTGCGACTTGCCGATGATGAGGTGATCGTGCAACGCGATCCCGAGCACATCGCAGGCGGAGATGATCCGCTTCGTCATCTCGATGTCCATCTGTGACGGTGTCGGGTCCCCCGAAGGATGATTATGCACGAGGATCAGGGCAGAGGCGTTCAGCTCAAGCGCGCGCTTGGCGACCTCCCTCGGGTAGACGGGAACGTGATCGACCGTGCCTTCGCCTTCCTGTTCGTCGGCGATCAAAGTGTTCTTCCGGTCGAGGTAGAGGACGCGAAACTGCTCCGTCTCCCGGTGGGCCATGGCGGTATGGCAGTAATCGAGCAGCGCATCCCAGCTCGAGACGACGGGCCGCCTGATCACCTTTGAGCGCATCAACCGGTGCGACGCCGCTTCGATGATCTTCAACTCCACCACGACCGCTTCGCCCACCCCATGGACGGAGAGGAGCCGTGCCTTGGGAGCGGTGATGACCCGGTTGAAGTCACCGAAGGTTTCCAGAAGCTCCCGCGCCAACGGCTTCACGTCCTTCCGGCCCAATGCGCGGAAGAGGATGAGTTCAAGCAATTCGTAGTCGGGGACGGCATCGGCCCCGCCCGCCATGAAGCGCGCGCGCAGGCGAACCCGGTGGTCCCTGAGGTAGGAGGGCACCTTTGCCGTTTGGTCCTGTGAGTTGCGGCTGGCGCCGACCTCCTCCGGCAGCAGAAAGAGTTGCCCACTTTCACGCAGGCTCTGATCGCCGGGAGGGTGCGTTTTGTCTTCTGGCCGTCGCATCGGGCCAGAGTGACCCTCGAATGGTTGCCAAGTGGTAAACGAAAAAGGCCGGGCGATGCCCGGCCTTGCTACGACAGATATCAGCTTGGTCAGCCTTTCATCGAATCCCAGAAGGATTTCACGCTGCTGAAAAAGGTGGAGCTTTCCGGGTTGTTCTTGTCCGAAAGCTCTTCGAATTTCCGCAGCAGGTCCTTCTGCTCCGACGTCAGGTTCACCGGCGTTTCGACCGCCAGTTCGATGATCATGTCACCGGCCCCGCCGCCCCGCAGCGGGGGCATGCCCTTGCCGCGCAGACGCATCTGGCGACCGGACTGGCTGCCCGCCGGCACCTGCACCCGCCCGCGACCACCGTCGATGGTGGGGACTTCGATGCTGCCGCCCAGGGCAGCCGTGCTCATCGAGACGGGAACGCGGCAGAACAGGTTCGGCCCGTCCCGTTCGAACAGATCGTGTTCGGCGACCTCGATGAAAATATAGAGATCACCCGAAGGCCCGCCGCGCAGTCCTGCTTCGCCTTCACCGGCGAGACGGATGCGTGTGCCTGTTTCCACCCCCGCGGGGATATTGACCGAAAGCTGCCTGTTCTTTTCGACCCGCCCCGCGCCCCGGCAGGTGTTGCAGGGATTCTTGACGATCTGGCCGAGGCCCGAACAGGTGGGGCAGGTGCGTTCGACGGTGAAAAAGCCCTGCTGCGCCCTTACCTTGCCCATGCCGGAACAGGTGGGGCATGTGGTGGGCTCCGCCCCGCCTTCGGCACCCGATCCGTCACATGCCGAACATTGTACCGATGTCGGCACGTTGATCGACTTCTGCAAACCGGAGAAGGCGTCCTCCAGCGAGATCCTGAGGTTGTAGCGCAGGTCCGCACCACGGGCCGCACGCCGACCGCCGGCCTGGCCGCCGCCGCGTTGGCCCATGAAATCGCCGAACAAGTCGTCGAAGACATCGGAGAAGGCGCTGCTGAAATCACCCTGCTGCCCGCCGCCGAAGCCGCCGCCACCGGGGCGTCCACCGCCCATGCCACCTTCGAAGGCGGCATGACCGTAGCGGTCGTATGCGGCTTTCTTGTCGGCGTCTTTCAGAACCTCGTAGGCCTCGTTGGCCTCCTTGAACTGCGCTTCGGCCTTGGGGTTGTCGGTATTGCGGTCGGGGTGCAATTCCTTGGCCTTGGTGCGGTAGCCTTTCTTGATCTCTTCGGCAGAGGCCCCTTTGGCAACGCCAAGCACCTCGTAGTAGTCACGTTTTGCCATGGGTCATAAGCTCCTGCTGTTGATACATGACGGGCCGGCCCGCCTGACGGACCGGCCCTCATCATGCAGTCAAACCGCGATTACGCGCGCTTGTCGTCGTCCAGATCCTCGAACTCGGCATCGACGATATCGTCATCATCGTTGCTGTCGTTCCGCGGCGCATCGGTGGACTGGGCCACGTCCTCGCCTTCGTCCTGGGCCGCCTTGTAGATCGCCTCACCCAGCTTCATCGCCGCTTCGGTGACGTTCTGGATGCCGGATTTGATCTTGTCGGCGTTGTCCGACTCGAGCTCGTCCTTCAGGGCGGCGATGGCCAGTTCGATCGCTTCGACGGTTGTCGGGTCGACCTTGTCGGAGTGCTCTTCCAGCGACTTTTCGGTCGAGTGGATGAGCCCTTCGGCCTGGTTCTTCGCCTCGATCAGTTCGCGGCGGGACTTGTCGGCCTCCGCGTTCTCCTCGGCGTCCTTGACCATCTTTTCGATGTCTTCCTCGGACAGGCCGCCCGACGCCTGGATGGTGATCTTCTGCTCCTTGCCGGTGCCCTTGTCGAGCGCGCCGACCGAAACGATACCGTTGGCATCGATGTCGAAGGTCACCTCGATCTGGGGCATGCCGCGCGGTGCGGGCGGAATGTTCTCCAGGTTGAAGGCACCAAGGATCTTGTTGTCGGCAGCCATTTCACGCTCACCCTGGAAGACCCGGATCGTCACCGCGTTCTGGTTGTCTTCTGCGGTGGAGAAGATCTGGCTCTTCTTGGTCGGGATGGTCGTGTTGCGGTCGATCAGACGGGTGAAGACACCGCCCAGCGTTTCGATACCCAGCGACAGCGGGGTCACGTCGAGCAGTACGACGTCTTTCACGTCACCCTGCAGAACGCCCGCCTGAATGGCGGCACCGAGTGCCACGACCTCATCGGGGTTCACACCCTTGTGCGGCTCCTTGCCGAAGAACTTGGTCACCTCTTCGACGACCTTCGGCATGCGGGTCATACCACCCACGAGCACGACTTCGTCGATGTCGGACGCGGACAGGCCGGCATCCTTCAGGGCGTCCTTGCAGGGCTTCATCGAAGCCTTGATCAGGTCGCCGACGAGGCTTTCCAGCTTGGCGCGGGTCAGCTTCATGACCATGTGCAGCGGCGAGCCGTCCTTGCCCATCGAGATGAAGGGCTGGTTAATCTCGGTCTGCGAAGAAGACGACAGTTCGATCTTCGCTTTTTCCGCAGCTTCCTTCAGACGCTGCAGCGCCATCTTGTCCTTCGTCAGGTCGACGCCGTGCTCTTTCTTGAACTCTTCGGCGAGGTAATTGACGATCCGCATGTCGAAGTCTTCACCACCAAGGAAGGTATCGCCGTTGGTGGATTTCACTTCGAAGAGGCCATCGTCGATTTCGAGGATGGTCACGTCGAACGTACCGCCACCAAGGTCATAGACGGCGATCGTCTGGGTGTTTTCCTTGTCGAGGCCATAGGCAAGCGCCGCGGCTGTCGGTTCGTTGATGATGCGCAGCACTTCCAGACCGGCGATCTTGCCGGCATCTTTCGTGGCCTGACGCTGGGCGTCGTTGAAGTAGGCGGGCACGGTGATGACGGCCTGCGTGACTTCTTCGCCAAGATACTTTTCTGCGGTGTCCTTCATCTTGCCGAGGATGAACGCCGAGATCTGCGAAGGGGAGTATTTCTCACCCTTAGCTTCAACCCATGCGTCACCGTTGCCACCGTCCATGACGGTGAACGGCATGTTCTTGCGGTCCTTGGCGAGATCCGGGTCATCATTACGACGACCGATCAGGCGCTTGACACCGAAGATCGTGTTTTCCGGGTTGGTGACCGCTTGCCGTTTGGCGGGCTGGCCGACAAGGCGTTCGTCGTCGGTGAATGCGACGATCGACGGTGTCGTGCGCGCGCCTTCGGCGTTCTCGATCACGCGAGGCTGGCTGCCATCCATGATGGCGACACAGCTGTTTGTAGTTCCAAGGTCAATACCAATTACTTTGGCCATGTTTTCGATCCCTCTTTTACTCAGGCGATGAAACGAGGCGTGGACCCGTTTCGGCATCCTGCCCCGATCTGTGGACGCGTCGGACAGGTGGTCCTTCGCGGTTCGGAGGGTATATAAGGAGGCGATTTCGGCCCTGCAACCGTTGCGAAGAGGCGGATGCAGTATTTTCCAACCTTTTCCGATGCTCAGCGCAGGAGGGTCACAGATGGCACCAGTCATGGTCAGGGACTTCGCGATTTACGACGGCTATCTCGATCTGACGGCCCAGCGTGAACTGGTCGAGGCCGTGCAGGATGTGGCCCGGCAGGCGCCGTTCTTTCGCCCGCAGACCCCGTACGGCAAACCGATGTCCGTACGCATCACGGCGGCGGGGAAATACGGCTGGTTTTCGGATCGAAGCGGCTATCGCTATGTGCCTACCCATCCCGACGGTCAGCCCTGGCCGTCGATTCCGGCCCCGGTCCTGCGGATATGGGATGCGCTCACGGGGTTGGAGCGGAGGCCAGAGTGCTGCCTCATCAATCATTACGACGCGCAGGCCAAACTGGGCATGCACCGCGACGCGGACGAAGCGGATTTCGCCTGGCCGGTGGTCTCCGTTTCGCTTGGCGATGACGCGCTTTTCCGGATGGGCAACCCCACGCGGGGCGGCAAGACACAGTCGGTCTGGCTTCGGTCCGGGGATGTGGTCGTCATGGGCGGGGCGGCCCGGCTCACCTATCACGGGGTGGACCGTATCCGCCCGGGTTCATCGCCGCTGCTGCCGGGCGGCGGACGGATCAACCTGACGCTGCGCGTGGTCGACTGATCCGTCAGCGCCGTGCGCTCCAACTGAGCGAGGCATGTTTGCGGGTGTAGAATTCGCCCATCATCCCGATCATCAGCAGGACCAGCCCGACCCAGATCGGATACTCCCAATTGCTGTAGCGGGGGTAGTAATTGATGAACGCGAAGCCCCGGCTTTGATCGATGGCGTGAAACAGCGGGTTCCAGTCGAACATCGCCAGCATGAAACCGGGCAGCGTGTTGGCAAGGAACATCTTGCCCGATGCGATCATGTTCGCGCGCTGATAGACGGTGGTGAAGATCTGCACGAAGGTCGGAAACCACGGCTTGATCGCCAGCAGCACCACGCCGAGCGCGCCCCCTGTGAACCACGCGATGAGCAGCATCCCGAAGGCCGGGATCGGTTGCTCGATCTCCAGCGGGGTCATGACCACGTGATAGGCAAAGAGAATGACGAAGAGCGACAGCACCTGAATATAGAGCGCGCCGAAGGCCGCCGAGGCGATCGAGATGACGGTCGTCATCGGGGCGTGCTGCATCATCGGGCTCGCCGGTCCTTCGGAGGCGACAACGGCGCCGAGCGTCTTGGTGTGCGTGAGGAAGAGGAAGATGCCGGTCATCACGTAGATGAGGAAATCACCACGCACCGCCGCCCCGCGCAGCCCGAGGATGGTGAACATCACGTAGAAGGCCGCGACGAACAGGACCGCCTGCAGCATGTTCGTGAAAATCGCCATGATGGCGTTGTTATGCGTCTTGCGGATCGACCGGACGATCGAGTGATAGATCAGTTCGAGCATCGAAACCGCGCTCGACAAGCGGCCGGTCGGCTTTCGGGTGGACTGGAACATCTGCCTGCGCCTCTGACTGAGCGGGAGTATACACGGAATTCTTGCCGTTCCGTAGTCAGCGCAGCATAAGAGGTTTGAAAAGAATATCAACGAAAGCGGGGCGCAGAGAATGGATTACGAAGAGTTGGTGACTGTGATGCGTCGCCTTGCCCTGCAGGCGGGGGAACGCATCATGGAGATATATGGACAGGACGATTTCGACGTCCGGTCGAAGTCCGACGAAAGCCCCGTCACGGCTGCGGACGAAGCAGCCGACGCCCTGATTTCCGAAGGGCTGCGGGCGGCCTTTCCCGACCTTATGCTCGTGACCGAAGAACAGGCGGAGACTCATTCGGCCCGGGGGGATACCTTTCTTATCGTTGATCCGCTGGACGGCACCAAGGAGTTCGTCCATCGACGGGGGGAGTTCACAGTGAACATCGCGTTGGTGGAGGGCGCGGTGCCGACCCGCGGTGTGGTCTATGCCCCAGCGAAGGGACGCCTTTTCTATACCGATGCAGAGGGGCGTTCGGTGGAGGAAACCGGTGCGCTCGATCCCGACCGGGCGGGTGAGACGATGCCGCTGAATGCGAAGGACCCGGAGGGCAGCGGCCTCATGGTGGTGGCGTCGAAATCGCACCGGGATCAGGCGACGGACGACTACATCGCCCGTTACGACCTGCGGGATATGACCAGCGCCGGTTCATCGCTCAAGTTCTGCCTTGTCGCCAGTGGTGAGGCCGACCTTTATCCCCGGCTGGGCCGTACGATGGAATGGGATACTGCCGCAGGTGATGCCGTCGTGCGCGGCGCGGGGGGCTTCGTTGTGCGTTTCGATGATCACAGCCCGCTGACCTATGGCAAGCCGGGGTTCGAAAACCCGCATTTCATCGTCCATGCGCCGGGCGTCGCGCTGAAGGAGGCATGATGTCCGTTCTGGTGGTAATTCCCGCGCGCTATGCCTCGACCCGCTATCCGGGCAAGCCACTGGTCGCGCTGAAGGGGGCGGGTGGCGAAAGCCGCAGCCTGATCGAACGCAGCTGGCGGGCGGCCCGCTCGGTGTCCGGGGTGGACCGCGTCGTCGTCGCCACCGACGACGCCCGCATTCGCACTGCTGCCGAAGCGTTCGGCGCAGAGGTCGTTATGACGTCGACGGAATGCGCCAACGGGACGGAGCGGTGCGCCGAAGCGCACAAGGCGCTGGGCGGGGGCTATGATATCGTGGTGAACCTTCAGGGCGATGCCCCGTTGACGCCCCCATGGTTCGTCGAGGGGCTGATTGAGGGGCTGCGCGCGAACCCCGGTGCCGCCATTGCCACCCCCGTCTTGCGCTGCGAGGGGGCGACCCTGTCGGCGCTGCTGGACGACCGGAAGGCCGGGCGCGTGGGCGGCACTACGGCGGTCTTTGCGGCCGACAACGCGGCGCTCTATTTCTCCAAGGAAGTCATTCCCTATACTGCGACCCGCTATGATCCGTCGGAACCCACGCCGGTTTTCCACCACGTCGGGGTCTATGCCTATCGCCCGGACGCGCTCGCTGCCTATCCGTCTTGGGAGGTGGGGCCGTTGGAACGGCTCGAAGGGTTGGAGCAGCTTCGGTTTCTGGAAAACAACCGCCCGGTTCTCTGTGTCGAGGTCGAGGCGCGGGGCCGGTCCTTCTGGGAATTGAACAACCCCGAAGACGTGCCCCGGCTTGAAGCCATGATGGAAGAGATGGGGTTGGAGTGAGCGAGACGACGGTCAGCGTCGTCGTTGTCAGCCGAAACCGTCCTTCGGCTTTGCGCCGGTGCCTCGTCGGGCTTTCGCAACTTCGCTATCCCGCGTTCGAGATCGTCGTGGTCGCGGATCCGGCTGGGATCGCGGCGGCCCGGGACGGCGGGTTCGGCGAAACCGTCAAGCTGCTGGAATACGATGTTCCCAATATCTCCGCGGCGCGCAACATGGGCATCACCCATGCCGCTGGCGATATCGTTGCGTTCATCGATGACGATGCGGTGCCCGAACCCCTGTGGCTGCATCACCTGACAGCACCCGCATCGCGCGACGAAGTCGCTGCCATGGGCGGCTATGTTCGGGGGCGCAACGGGATCTCCTTCCAATGGAAGGCGCGCGGCCTCGACAGGCATGGCAGTACCTATCCACTTTCCCTCGACGATGCCCATGCCACGGTTCTTACCCCGGCGCACGGCCATGCAGTGAAGACCGAAGGCACGAATATGGCTTTCCGCCGGGATGCGCTGATCGCCCTCGACGGGTTCGATCCGGCCTTTCACTACTATCTGGATGAAACAGACCTGAACATGCGGCTTGCGCGTACGGGGCAGGCCACGGCGATCGTGCCCCGCGCCGAGGTCCACCACGGGTTCGAGGAAAACCGCGTACGGAGTGCGGACCGCGTGCCACGGGACCTGTTCGACATCGGTGCCAGCTGGGCGGTTTTCGCACGCAAGCATATCCACGAGGCGGACCGGGCCACCCACTGGAAGGCGGTGCAGGGGGCAGAGCGGCGCAGATTGTTGCGGCACATGGTTTCCGGCGCACTTGAGCCGCGAAGCCTGCGCAGACTGATGGCGCGGCTTGAGGAAGGCCATTCGGAAGGTCTCGCACGTGCCATCGGGACTGCCCGCTTGCCCCGGCGCGCGGCGAGCCCTTTCTTGCGGTTCGTATCTTCGACCAAACCCCATGTATGGATCACAACCCGCCCGGCCCGCCGGAAACGGGATGAGACCCGCGCGCGGAAACTCGTCGGGCAGGGGCATGTCGTGACGCTTCTGTCGCTTTCGCCCAGTGCTTTTTATCACCGCGTGGCGTTTACGGAGGAGGGGGTCTGGCGTCAGACAGGAGGCCTCTTCGGACGGTCGGAGCGGGACCAGCCATTGGTCAGCTTCCACCGCAGGAAGGTTCGGAGCCGAACCGAAAGGGAAAGAGTGACGTTTACGCGGGGAGATGCTATTGACCGCTGAAGTATCGATTTACTTTAAATTCATTAAGCGGTCAGAACTACTTTGGGCTGCCTATCGGCAGGCGATGGAGTAGAAGACCAATAAGAAACGAGCCGAGGTTTGAGATGCCGAAGAAAGTGACAAAGGCGATTTTCCCCGTTGCAGGTCTGGGAACGCGCTTTTTGCCCGCAACCAAGTCTGTTCCCAAAGAAATCATGACGTTGGTCGATCGGCCACTGATCCAGTACGCGATCGACGAGGCGCGGGCCGCCGGCATCAGGGAGTTCATCTTTGTCACCTCGCGCGGCAAGGGCGCGCTGGAGGATTACTTCGATCACGCCCCGGTGCTGGAGCAGGAATTGCGCTCCAAGGACAAGAAAGAGCTTCTGAGCATCCTCAAGCAAACCAACATGGAAAGTGGCGCCATTGCCTATATCCGTCAGCACAAGGCGCTGGGTCTGGGCCATGCCGTGTGGTGCGCGCGGCGCCTGATGGCGGATGAGCCTTTCGCAGTCATCCTGCCGGACGATGTCATCGCGGCCGAAAAGCCCTGCCTTCAGCAGATGGTGGAAGCCTATGCCGAAACAGGTGGCAATATGGTCGCCGCGATGGAAGTCGAACCTGAACGGACATCCGCCTACGGTATCCTCGATCTCGCGGAAGATATGGGGAAGATGGTTCAGGTGAAAGGCATGGTCGAAAAACCGAAGACTGAGAATGCGCCCTCGAACCTTGCCGTGATCGGGCGTTATATTCTTGCGCCGACTGTCCTTCAGAACCTGAACAAGATCAAATCTGGTTCTGGGGGGGAGATTCAGCTTACCGACGCAATCGCGGCGGAGATTGCTCAAGACCGGAACGTCTATGGCTATCGCTTTGACGGTCAGCGGTTCGATTGCGGCTCGAAATCCGGCTTCTTGCGTGCCACGGTGGCCTTCGGGCTCGCGCGGGACGAGTTGCGCGAAGATCTGACGCAATACCTGCATGAGATCGTTCAAAGCGACAAGGCCGCGCAATAGCGCTGGTACGGCAAGGAAGACCAATGGCCAATGTTCTGGTGACCGGGGGTGCGGGATATATCGGATCGCACGCCTGCAAGGCGCTTGCGGCGGCGGGCCATACGCCCGTGACCTTCGACAATCTGGTGACCGGCTGGCGGGAGGCGGTGAAGTTCGGACCTTTCATCAAGGGTGACCTGATGAACCGGGCCGAGGTCGACGCGGCTTTTGCAGACTATGAACCCGTCGCCGTCATGCATTTCGCCGCCCTTAGCCAGGTGGGTGAAAGCATGAAGGAGCCGGGCCTTTACTGGCGCAACAACGTGCTTGGCTCACTGAACCTGATCGAGGCGGCCGCCGGGGCGGGGTGCCGGAACTTCGTCTTCTCTTCGACCTGCGCGACCTATGGCGATCAGGATAATGTTGTGCTGGATGAATCCTCGGCCCAGCTTCCGATCAATGCCTATGGCGCATCGAAGCGGGCGATCGAGGATATATTGCGCGATTTCGAAAAGGCGCATGGGCTGAACCACGTCATTTTCCGCTATTTCAATGTGGCGGGCGCGGACCCGGAGGGCGAGGTGGGCGAATTCCATCAGCCGGAAACGCACCTCGTGCCGCTTATGCTGGATGCGATCGAAGGGAAACGCGACGCGCTGACGATATTCGGAACCGACTACGACACGCCGGACGGCACCTGCATTCGGGATTACGTTCATGTCTGCGATCTGGTGGACGCCCACGTTCTGGGCCTCGACTGGTTGTTGCAGGGGCGCGGCAGCCGGGTGTTCAACCTTGGCACGGGGTCCGGGTTTTCGGTCAAAGAGGTTCTTGCCCACAGCCGTTCGGTCACGAACCGTGAAGTGCCCCATGTTATAGGGCCCCGCCGCCCGGGAGATTGCACCAAACTGGTTTCGGGTTCGACCCGCGCGGAAAAAGAACTGGGCTGGCGTCCGCGCCGCTCAACGCTGGAGCAGATGATCACAGATGCCTGGAGATGGCACCAGACCGGGCATTACGACGCCTGAACGCCCGACTGCGCGGTTGCTTGACCTGACGCGCAGCCTGCGCCGCGCCGGTCGCGTGGCGACGGGTGTGGATCGGGTGGAGCTCGCCTATGGCGATGCGTTGCTTTCCGATGAAAGCGTTCCCGTGTTCGGGCTGGCGCGGACAGCATTCGGTTACGTTTTGCTCGACGCAAGCGGCGTACGGAAGTTCATCGAACGTCTTACGGGGCGCGAGGAGTGGGGCGCGCCCGATCTGTTATCGCGGTTGCCACGCGGTCGCTCGAACCTCCAGCGCCGGGCGGAGGCAGACCTGCGCAGGCTGGCCCTCGCGCGGGCGGTTCCGGGCCGGTTGGCACGGATGTTGAGCCGTAACCTGCCGCAGGATTACGCCTATCTGAATGTCGGCCATAGCAATATCACCGACCGCGTGTTTGGCGCGGTTCACGCCTCTGCCGGGCGGATTGCGGTGCTGGTGCATGATGTGATCCCGCTCGAACACCCGGATTTTCAGCGCCCCGGCACGGTCAGCCCCTTTCGGGACAAGGTGCAACGCGTAGCGCAGGACGCCGATCTGGTGATCTATAATTCGGCGGATACCCGGAAACGCGCGGAAACCTTCATGCGGGGTTGGGGGCGGGTGCCGCCCGCCCTTGTCGCGTATCTGGGCGTCGTGCGGCCCATACCCGTGCCTGTCGATCTGCCCCCACATTTGCCCCCCGAACAGCCCTATTTCGTCACTGTGGGGACGATAGAGCCACGGAAGAACCACGCCTTTCTCCTGGATTTGTGGGAGCAGATGGGGCCTTCGGCGCCGCGCCTCGTCATCTGTGGAAACCGGGGGTGGAACAACGCGGCGGTCTTTGCGCGTCTGGATGCCCTGCGGGCCGATGACAGGGTGATCGAGGCTCAGGGATTGTCCGACGGGGCAGTTGCCGCCTTGGTTCAGGGGGCGGCGGGAACCCTGTTTCCGAGCCTGAGCGAGGGCTTTGGTCTACCCCCGGTAGAGTCGGCGGCTCTGGGAACGCGTGTTTTATGCAACGATCTCGAAGTTTTGAAGGAAGTACTTGGCGTCAAAGCGCATTTCCTGTCTGTCGCTGAACCCCGGTTGTGGATAAATACCATCGAGAATTGGGCCAGTAACCCTCCGGAGACGCATCAGCCTGCTGTTTACGACGATCTGAAATGGGACTCCCACTTCAAAACCGTCTTAAGGTTGACCTGATAGCGGAATGAGAGAGCGGTGCGACCCGAGAGCAGGGGACGGTAAGTGAGCGTGTGGCAGTCATACAGGCTGAGGCTTCAGGATCATGCCCCATAGCGTGGTGTAACTCGCGGCTGGCCGGGCGCTTTCGACGGCCGAGCTGATCAGTCCGTCTGCGTTGCAGGCAGGCTGATGATGGGATCATCGCAGACCGGTGCCAAGGTTTCCAGCGTCATGTATCGCGCACGCTGCACAGTCCATTCTTCGGTCTGCTCCATGAGGATGGCGCCGACGAGGCGTCGTATGGCAGCCTCATTTGGAAAGATCCCGACGACGTCTGTCCTGCGCTTGATCTCGCCGTTCAAACGTTCAATCGGATTCGTCGAATGCAACTTCGTCCGATGCTGTTGGGGAAAGGTCATGTAGGCGAGCACGTCTTCCTCGGCATCAT
>NZ_LWEX01000169.1 GCF_001634885.1 Sulfitobacter sp. HI0040
GTGATGACCTCGTGGCTACGCTCACCGAAGGGGGTGCTGCGCATGCGCCGCTTCGGGTCGGCGCCCTCTCTACGCTCTCGCGCAACTTTCAGCTGCGTTTCCTGCGCCCCGCGCTGGCGGCCAAGGCCGAGCTGGTTCTATCCTCTGGCAGCAGCCTGTCATTGCTGCGCGGGTTGGAGGATCTCGCTCTCGACGTGGTGCTGTTGACCGATCCGCCGCCCCGGGACACCTTCCCCACGCTTGTCGCGCACCGCATCGCAGAACAGTCGGTCGGCATCCATGGTACGGCGCATCGCCTCGCCTACGGCTCACTTGCGGACCTGCTGAGTGCCCAGCCCGTGATCCTGCCAACTGAAAGCTCGATCCGAACGGGGTTCGACAGCCTTGTTGCCCGCCTCGGCATCACGCCCCGGATCGCCGCCACCGTGGACGACATGGCGATGGTGCGATTGCTCGCCCGCAGCGACCTCGGCCTCGCCATCACCCCCGCCGTCGTTCTGGCGGACGAATTGGCACAGGGCCTGCTTGCGAGCGCACCCTTCCCGCTCGACATCATCGAGAGCTTCTATGCCGTAACAGCGCCCCGGACATTCCCGCACCCGTTACTGGAAAGCCTCATCGGGCCGTTGACGGACCATGGGGATGTGTGAGGGTCGGGGGGGGCCATTGGCTACTAGGCGGCACGCCCGGAGGCCTACCGCCAATCGCGGATCCGTCCCGCCGAATTCGCCCTAACCTCAGGTATTGAACAGGAAATGCAACACGTCGCCATCCTTGACGGTATAGCTCTTGCCTTCGGCGCGCATCTTTCCGGCTTCCTTGGCAGGGCCTTCCCCGCCTAGGGTGACGAAATCGTCGTAGGCGATAGTCTCTGCCCGGATGAAGCCCTTTTCGAAATCGCCGTGGATGACGCCCGCGGCCTTGGGCGCGGTGGTGCCGGTGGGGATCGTCCAGGCGCGGGCCTCTTTCGGGCCGACCGTGAAATAGGTTTCAAGACGCAAAAGATCGTAGCCCGCGCGAATGAGCCGGTCGAGCCCGGCTTCCTTCAGGCCCATCTCTTCGAGGAACATGGCGGCCTCTTCGGGTTCGAGCTGACTGATCTCCTCCTCGATCTGTGCGGAGATCACCACGTGCGAGTTGCCCTGCGCCGCGGCCATTTCGGCCACCTTTTGCGAAAGGGCGTTGCCTTCCGCGGCCTCCGCCTCGCCCACGTTGCAGACGTATAGAACCGGCTTCGTCGTCAGAAGCTGGAGCATCCGCCAGGCTTTCGCGTCCTCGGCGTCCACCTCGACCGTGCGCGCGGGGCGGCCCGCTTCGAGAGCTTCCAGCGCCGCGCGCATCAGGCGTTCCTGCTGGACGGCCTCCTTGTCGCCGCCGCGCACTTTGCGGGTGATGTTCTGCAAACGCTTCTCGATGCTTTCAATGTCGGCAAGCATCAGTTCGGTTTCGATCGTCTCGGCATCGGCCACGGGATCGACGCGCCCCTCGACATGGGTGACATCGTCATCCTCGAAGCAGCGCAGCACGTGGGCGATGGCATCCACTTCGCGAATATTGGCAAGGAACTGGTTGCCCAAGCCCTCGCCCTTGCTCGCACCTTTCACGAGACCGGCAATATCCACGAAGGTCATGCGGGCGGGAATGACCTGTTTGGACTTGGCGATCCCGGCGAGCCTGTCCAACCGAGAATCGGGCACCGCCACTTCGCCGACGTTGGGTTCGATCGTGCAAAAGGGGAAGTTCGCCGCCTGGGCCGCGGCCGTCCGCGTCAGCGCGTTGAAAAGGGTGGATTTGCCGACGTTCGGCAGCCCCACGATACCCATCTTGAAACCCATGACCCACGTCCTCCGGAAAGTTCGCGCCGTCCTATGGTTTCAGCGGGCCAAGCGCAAGGCTTAGCGCGACCGGCGCTCTTCGCGCGACTGGTAGATCAGGATCCACGCCAGCAGGATGAACATCGGATGGGTCAGCCCGCCGGAAAAGATGATGGCAGGCACCCAGATCAGGAACACGATGATGCTGGTAAAGACCCGGCCCGTAAGCAGGATCGACAGCGGAGGCAGGAAAAGCGCGAGTACATAGTTCATGCGAGCCAAGATAGGTGCGGCGCGGGGAAAGAAAAGGGCCTGAGCCGACCCATCATGCCAAGGTGCATTGATTTTCCCGCCCGCATTCGGCATTGCGGGGCGGAGATTTGAAAGGCAGCCCCATGACCCGTATCGACGCCACATTCGCGAAACTGAAGACCGAAGGTCGCAAGGCCTTCGTCTCCTACGTCATGGCGGGCGATCCGGATTTCGACACCTCGCTCGAAGTGGTGCGCGGCCTGCCGGGGGCCGGGGTCGACATTATCGAGCTTGGCCTGCCGTTCACCGACCCCATGGCGGACGGTCCGACCATCCAGTTGGCCGGACAACGCGCGCTCGAAGGGGGTATGACTCTGAAGAAGACGCTCGAACTGGCGCGGCGCTTTCGCGAAGATGACGACACCACACCCATCGTGATGATGGGCTATTACAATCCCATCTATTCCATGGGCGTGGACGCTTTTTTGAAGGCCGCACGCGAAGCGGGGATCGACGGGTTGATCGTGGTGGACCTGCCGCCGGAGGAGGACAGCGAGCTTTGTCTGCCCGCGCAGGCGGCGGGCCTGAACTTCATCCGCCTTGCCACCCCCACGACCGATGACAAGCGCCTACCCCGCGTTCTCCAGAACACCTCCGGCTTCGTCTACTATGTCTCGATCACCGGCATCACCGGGTCGGCCGAAGCGGACGCCGCCGATGTCGCACCGGAGGTCACGCGCATTCGCGATGCGAGCGGCCTGCCCGTGATCGTGGGGTTCGGCGTGAACACCCCCGACAAGAGCCGCGCCATCGCCGAAGTTGCCGATGGCGTCGTCGTGGGCTCGGCCATCGTCGGACGGCTGGCACAGGGCGATAGCGTGCAGGACGTGCTGGCCTTCGTAGCGTCACTGGCCGAAGGCGCGCATTCGGCCTGAGAACGATTGGCAGGCCCGCGCGCGCGCTTGTGCGCTCGCAGCGGATTGAGTACTCCGGTAGCAATCTCTACTGCCGCAGCCGGAGGCCCGACCGCATGCCCGTCATCACCGAAATCGAAGATCTTCGTCGTCTCTACAAGCGGCGCGTGCCGCGGATGTTCTACGATTACACCGAAAGCGGAAGTTGGTCGGAACAGACGTTCCGGGACAACTCTGACAATTTCGACGAGATTCGCCTGCGCCAGCGCGTGGCGGTCGACATGTCAGGCCGCAGCACCGCGTCCCGGATGATCGGGCAGGATGTGACGATGCCGGTGGCACTCGCCCCCGTCGGGTTGACCGGGATGCAGCACGCGGATGGCGAGATCAAGGCCGCCCGCGCGGCCGAAGCCTTCGGCGTGCCCTATACGCTCAGCACCATGTCGATCAATTCGATCGAGGATGTGGCGGAGGCGACCACCAAGCCTTTCTGGTTCCAGCTCTATACCATGCGGGACGAGGATTTCGTGGCGCGGCTGATCCAGCGTGCGAAGGACGCGAAATGCTCCGCGCTGGTCATCACGCTCGACCTGCAAATCCTCGGCCAACGGCACCGCGATATCAAGAACGGCCTCTCCGCCCCGCCCAAGCTGACGGCAAGCACCATTGCCAACCTCGCCACCAAATGGGGCTGGGGGCGCGAGATGCTGGGCGCGAAGCGGCGCGAGTTCGGCAATATCGTTGGCCATGTGAAAGGCGTATCCGACGCCACCGACCTTGGTGCATGGACGGCGCAGCAGTTCGATCCCTCGCTTGACTGGGCCAAGATCGCCAAGCTGAAAGAGCAATGGGACGGCAAGGTGATCCTCAAGGGTATTCTGGATGCCGATGACGCCCGCAAGGCGCTGGAAGTCGGGGCCGACGCCATCGTGGTAAGCAACCATGGCGGGCGCCAACTAGACGGCGCACTGAGCGCGATCCGGGCGCTTCCGATGATTCTGGATGCCGTCGGGGATCAGATGGAGGTCCATGTCGACAGCGGCATTCGCTCCGGTCAGGACGTGCTGAAGGCGCTGGCGCTGGGGGCCACGGGCACCTACATCGGTCGCGCCTATATCTACGGGCTGGGCGCGATGGGTCAGGCCGGGGTCACCCGCGCGCTGGAGGTTATCCACCGTGAGTTGGATACAACCATGGCGCTTTGCGGGGAAACGTCGGTGCAGCGATTGGGCCGTCACAACCTGCTGATCCCCAAGGATTTCAGCGGCGACTGGCAGGATTGAACGCCCGAGGGATGGTTGCCCCATGCTGATTTTCCTGCGTCACCGGCTGGCGTTTCTGGCCACGCCCAAGACGGGCACCACCGCCGTGGAAATGGCCCTGCGGCCCAAGGCGGAGATCATCTTTGCCAAGGGCCGCAAACATGTCACGGCGCAGCGCTACAGGGCGCGCGTCGCCCCCTTTTTGCAGGAAACCTACGGCGCGCAGACCGAACCGCTCGCCGTGATGCGGGATCCGGTCACGCAAATCCGAAGCTGGTACCGTTACCGCAACGCCCCCCGGCTCGAAGGCAGCCCGCTCAGCACCCGGGGGATGAGCTTCGACGACTATGTGCTTCACGTCATCTCTGACGATCCGCCGCCCGCGGCCCAGATCGGCAGCCAGTTCCAGTTTCTGACCTCCGACACAGGCGAAGTGCTGGTCGATCATCTCTTCGCCTATGAGAGCCAGCCCGACTTTCGCCGCTTCCTGGCCGATCGTCTGGGCGACGATTTCGAGATCAAGCAGCGCAACGTTTCCCCCGAGGTCGACGCCCCCCTCTCGCCAGAGGTGGAGGCGCAGCTTCGCAGCGCCCGGGCAGCCGAATTCGCGCTATATGACCGGCTGCGCAGTGCCGGGGGTTATCTGCACACGCCCAAGCCCGCGGGCTGAGCCGCTTTCGGGCAAGCAGGGGGCAAATACCCTCTTTCCACTTTTCCCAAACGCGACTATACGCGCGACTTCACGTGGGACGACAGCCTTGGAGGCGTCCCGCCCTAACTTATTGGAGATTAAAATGGCCGGAGAGATTCCAGATCTTGAAGCCCAGGTACGGACGGGGACAGGCAAGGGCGCCGCTCGTCAGGCACGCCGTGACGGCATGGTACCGGGGATCGTGTTCGGAGGCGAGAAAGAGCCGCTGCCGATCAACATCCCGTTCAACAAACTGCTGACCATGCTGCGCGCTGGCCGGTTCAAGGCGACGCTGTTCAACCTGAAGGTCGACGGCCATGACGACGTCCGCGTGATCTGCCGCGACGTGCAGCGCCACGTGGTCAAGGACCTGCCCACGCACGTCGATTTCATGCGCCTGAAGCGGACCACCAAGATCAACCTCTTCATCAACGTCGAAGTGACCGGCGAAGAGGAATCCCCCGGTCTGAAGAAAGGCGGC
>NZ_LWEX01000170.1 GCF_001634885.1 Sulfitobacter sp. HI0040
ATTGGCCGAAGCTGCGTAAAGGATCATCGGGATCGACGGCGGAATGATGATCGCCAGCGAGGCCGAGGAGGACGTGACGGCGGCGGAAAATTCCTTGCTGTAGCCGCGCTTCTTCATCTGCGGGATCAGGATGGAGCCCATCGCCGCCACATCCGCCACGGCAGAGCCCGAAATCTCGGCAAAGAACAGCGACACGCCGATGTTGACCATCGCCAGCCCGCCCCGGATGAACCCGATGATGGCCGAGACGAAGTTGATCAGCCGGTCGGTTATCCCGCCCGCGTTCATGATCGCACCCGCCAGCACGAACATCGGGATCGCGATGAGCGAGAACTTGGTCGACCCGTCATACATATCGAGCGCGATCGTCACGAGGCTGCCGGGCCCTTCGGTGAACAGCAGGCCGATCACGCCGCTCACGGCAAGGGCGACGGCAATGGGGATGTTGATGCAGATCATCACCAGCATCGCAATGAATATGGCGGCCATCAGCATCAGACGCGGTCCTTGTTCTTTTCGAGTTCGGTTTCGACCTCTTCCTCGATTTCCGCATGTTCCAGCGAAATCCCCGCAGAGGTCAGCTTCAGATAGGCAGGCAGGCTCAGCACCTGCGCCAGCATGAACAGAATGGCCCCGATCGGGATGACCGACTGGGTGAATTGCACCGGCACCCAGCGCAGCGAAACCAGCGTGTCACCGGCCAGCACGTCCAGCACCTGAAGCCCGGCCCGCGCCATGAGGAAAAAGAAGGTCAGCACGATCACCTCGCCCAGCAGCACCGCCGGGATCCGCAGGTTCTTCGGCAGCGCCAGAAGCACGGTGTCAAAACCGATGTGGCGGCGATGGAGTGCTGCGAGCGCACTGCCGTAATAGGTGATCCAGGCCAGCATGATCGCCGCGACCTCGTCGTACCACGAAAAGCTGTCGCCCATCAGACGCGCGATCACGGCAAATCCGACGACCACCGTCAGCAGGATCATCAGGCTGATGGTGATCCATTCGAGGATCCCGCTGATGATGCGGTTGATCCGCGACAGCTTGGGATAGGCAGCATGTTCCATTGAGGCTCGACTTGTTGGACATCGCGCACCGGTCCTGCGCGGATGGCGCTGGCCGGGGCGGTCGATGCGCGTTGGGAATTGGGGGTCGGGCGGCGGGTCGGTCCCGCCGCCCGGATGTGGATCAGCCCGACTGGCCGAGGCCAAGAACCGTGTCGATCATCTCCTGCGCGCCATCGACCTCTGCGGCGAAGGCGTCATAGACCGGCTTGGAGGCTTCGATGAAGGCGGCCTTGTCGGCCTCGTTCACCTCGACGCCCGCGTCCTTGATCTCCTGCAGCAGGCTTTCTTCCAGCTCGGCGGCCTTTTCGTAGGTGAAATCCTGCGTCTGGTTGGCGCAATCGGTCAGACCGGCCTTAACCTCGTCCGAAAGACCGTCATACTTCTTCTTCGACATCAGGATATAGGCCGGGGTGTAGACATGCCCGGTGACCGAAAGATACTTCTGCACTTCCTGGAACTTGGCCGATGCGATCTGGGCATAGGGGTTTTCCTGCCCGTCGATCACGCCCGTCTGAAGCGCGGTGAAAACGTCCGAAAAGGCCATGGGCGTCGGGTTGGCGCCGTATTCCTGGAACATCCGCAGCCGCCAGACACCGTTGGGCGTGCGCAGCTTGATGCCTTCGAGGTCGGCAGGCACGTTGATCGGCCGCACGTTGTTGGTGATATGGCGGAACCCGTTCTCCGCCAGCCCGACGATGTGATAGCCGTTGTCGTTGGCCGCGGCCTGGAACTCGTCCATCATCTCGTCCTGCACGCGGCGCATGTGGTCGCGGCTGGTGATGATATAGGGCATCTCGAAGATGCCGAAGGAATCGTCCACCGAAGACATGATGGAGGACGGCAGCGAGAAGTCGATCTGCCCCAGCTTCAGCTTCTGCAGCATTTCCTTATCGTTACCCAACTGCGACGATCCGAAGGTCTGCACCTCGACGGCATCGCCCATGCTGGAATTGACGCATTCGGCGAAGTTGTCGACCGAGGCTTCGAACAGCGAGCCGGGCGCGCCGACATGCCCGAATTTCATCGTCATTTCGGCACCGGAGGCAGCGGTGGCCAAACCGATGGCCGTAGTGGCTGCCAGTACTTTCTTAACCATTTTCATGATGATCTCCTCCCAGAGTTGATGTTGCGCCCGCGGGCCCTCCCGGCCCGCCGACATTAGGCAAGTCGTTTCATTGCCGCCTGCACCCCGCCCGCCTCATGCGGTACACCGGCCTTTTTCAGGCCCATCTCGACACCCGCCAGCGTGCCGACGAGCATCAGGTCGTTGAAGTCCCCGAGGTGGCCGATCCGAAAGACCTTGTCGGCGACCTTCGACAATCCGTTGCCCAGCGAAATGTCGAAATGTTCCAATGTCGTCGCGCGGAAGGCATCGGCGCTTTCGCCTTCGGGCATCTTCACCGCCGTCAGAACGCCGCTTTCCTGGCCTTGGGTCGCACAGAGCACCTCCAGCCCCCATGTGCGCACCGCCGCCCGGGTCGCGGCCCCGTGGCGGGCATGGCGTTCAAAGACGTTCTCCAGCCCCTCTTCATGCAGCATGTCGATGGCCTCGTTGAGACCGTAGAGCATGTTCGTGGCGGGCGTATAGGGGAAATAACCGGTCTTGTTGGGGCCCAGCATATCGGCCCAGTCCCAGTAGGATCTCTGCAGTTTCGCCGTCTTGTTGGCCGCCAGCGCCTTGGCGCTGGCCGCGTTGAACGACAGGCCGGGCGGCAGCATCAGACCCTTCTGCGACCCCGATACCGTGACATCGACCCCCCATTCGTCGTGCTTGTATTCCAACGAGGCAAGGCCCGAGATCGTATCGACCATGAACAGCGCCGGATGATTCGCCCGGTCGATGGCCTTGCGCACTTCGGCGATGGGCGACACCGATCCTGTCGAAGTCTCGTTATGAACGACACAGACCGCCTTGATCTCATGGCCCTTATCCTCGGCCAGCCGCGCCTCGATCCGCTCGGGGTCCGCACCGCCGCGCCAGTCGCCTTCGATGAACTCGGCCTTCAGGCCCAGCTTCTCGGCCAGCTTCTTCCACAGGGTCGCGAAATGCCCCGTCTCATACATCAGGACGTGATCGCCCGGCGATAGCGTATTGACCAGTGCCGCTTCCCACGCGCCGGTGCCCGAGGCGGGAAAGATGAACACATGCTCATCGGTCTTGAAAATGGTCTTCAACCCTTCGAGCGCACGCAGGCCGACCTTGGCAAAGGCAGGCCCCCGGTGATCGATCGTCTGCTGACTGATCGCGCTCAGGATCCGATCCGGCACGGCACTCGGCCCCGGTATCTGTAGAAAATGACGCCCCGCTTTGCGCATCCCGATCGACCTCCGTCATAGTGTCGCAGCCCGCCTGCCCGGATGGCGGCGCAGTGCTTTTCGGTTGATCCAACGTAATTTTGAATTCATAATTATGTCAATCACCAGTTTCAAAAATCATTCACTTTGACAGGACGGCCCATGTCTCAGCTTTCCGACGTTCTTGGCCAGCGGGTGTCCGGCGACCTTCTGTTCGATGACTTTTCCCGGGGCCGCTACGCGACCGACGCATCGCTCTACCAGATGATGCCGCTCGGCGTTCTGTCCCCGAAGGACGAAGAGGACGTACAGGCCGCCATCGAGGTCGCGGCGGCACAGGGGGTTCCGATCCTCGCCCGCGGCGGCGGCACCTCCCAGTGCGGGCAGACGGTGAACACCGCGCTGGTGCTGGATAACACCCAGTATTTCAACGGCATCCTCGAACTCGACGTGGAAAACCGGCGCTGCGTCGTCCGGCCCGGCATCGTGCTGGATGAGCTGAACCGCGCGCTGAAACCCCATGGCCTGTGGTTCCCCGTCGATGTCTCCACCGCGTCGCGGGCCACCATCGGCGGCATGGCGGGCAACAATTCCTGCGGCGGCAAATCCCTGCGCTACGGCACCATGCGCGACAATGTCCTGTCCATCGACGCGATGCTCGCCGACGGCAGCAAACATCACTTCGGCCCGGTCCCGAACGAGGGCGCCCCACCGGATCACGCGGCCCTCGTCCGGGACATGCTGGCGCTCGGCAGCCGCGAGGCGGCAGAGATCGACGCGCGGTTCCCCAAGGTGATGCGGCGCGTGGGCGGCTATAACATCGACGCGCTGGTGCCGCGCAACACGCCCAACAACATGGCGCATCTGCTGGTCGGCTCCGAAGGCACCCTCGCCTATTCCACCGCGATCGAACTGAAGCTGTCGCCGCTGATCCCCGAAAAGGTGCTGGGCGTCTGCCACTTCGCCTCTTTCCACGCGGCGATGGACGCGACGCAGCATCTCGTCACGCTGAACCCGCAGGGGGTGGAGCTTGTCGATGCCACGATGATCGCCCTCGCCCGCGACATCCCGATGTTCCGCCAGACGATTCAGGAATTCGTCACCGGGGAGCCGGAGGCGCTGCTGCTCGTGGAATTCGCAGAGGAAGACCCCGCGAATCATCCCGCCAAGCTGCGCGCACTAGAGGAGCTGATGGGCGAGCTGGGCTTTTCATGGCGCAACGACGGGGCGAAATGGGGTGGCGTGACCCCGGTGACCGACCCAAAGCTGCAGGCCCGCATCGCGGAGCTGCGCAGCGCCGGGCTCAACATCATGATGTCGATGAAGGACGACGGCAAACCCGTCTCCTTCGTCGAGGATTGCGCCGTCCAACTGCCCGATCTGGCGGAGTATACCGCCGGCCTGACCGAGATTTTCGAACGGCACGGGACCCGTGGAACGTGGTATGCCCATGCCTCCGTCGGCTGTTTGCATGTCCGGCCTGTCCTGAACCTCAAGCAGGACAAGGACGTCGCCACCATGCGCGCCATCGCCGAGGAATGTTTCGAGCTTGTCTCGCGCTACAAGGGGTCGCATTCGGGCGAACACGGCGACGGCATCGTGCGGTCGGAATTCCACGAACGGATGTTCGGCCCCCGTATGGTCGCCAATTTCAAAGAGGTGAAGCAGCGATTCGATCCCGAGGGGCTGTTCAACCCCGGCAAGATCGTCGATCCGCCAAAGATGGATGACCGGCGGCTGTTCCGCTACGGCCCCGACTATGGCGCGCCCGAGTTTTCCACCGAACTCGACTGGTCCGACTGGACCGGCAGCGGCGGTGGATTTCAGGGCGCCGTGGAAATGTGCAACAATAACGGGGCCTGCCGCAAGCTCAAGGGCGGCGTGATGTGCCCCTCCTTCCGGGTGACGCGCAAGGAACAGGACCTGACGCGGGGCCGCGCCAACAGCCTGCGCCTGGCGATCACCGGCCAGCTTGGCCCCGATGCGCTCACCTCCGACGAGATGGCGGAAACGATGAAGCTTTGCGTGTCCTGCAAGGGCTGCAAACGCGAATGCCCCACCGGCGTCGACATGGCGCGCATGAAGATCGAGGTTCAGGCCGCACGGGTCGCCCGGCACGGGATCAGCTTTCACGACAGGCTTGTGGGCTACCTGCCCCGCTATGCGCCGTTTCTCTCCCGCCTGCCCTTCCTGGCCAACCTGCGCAACACCCTGCCCGGCCTTGCCGCGCTGACCGAACGCCTCAGCGGGTTTACCGCCACGCGCGACCTGCCGGAATGGAGCAGCCGCCCCTTCCGCGACCCCAAGGCCGCGCCCCGGACGGATGCGCAGGCCGTGGTTTTCGCCGATTGCTTCAACCGCTATTTCGAGCCTGAAAACCTGCGCGCCACCCAGAACGTGCTGGACGCGGCAGAGACCCCCTATGACATCGCGACGCCCCCTAAGGGCGAACGCCCGCTGTGTTGCGGGCGCACGTTCCTGTCCGCCGGTCTTGTCGACGAAGCGCGGACGGAGGCGCGGCGGCTGGTCGATGCGCTCTTGCCCTATGCCCGCCGCGGCGTTCCGATCATCGGGTTGGAACCCAGTTGCCTGCTGACCCTGCGCGATGAAATACCCGCGCTGCTGCCGGGCGAAGAGGCGAAACGCCTCTCCGAACAGGCCCGCATGCTGGAGGAATATATCGCGGAACGCGCCGAGGAGCCCGGTTTCAACCTTCCGCTCACGTCCCCTGCCCCGCGTGTATTGCTGCATGGGCATTGCCACCAGAAGGCGATGGGCGTGATGTCGAGCATCGAAAAGACGCTGGCGCTGCTGCCCGATACGCAGGTCGACACGGTGGAGACGAGCTGCTGCGGGATGGCCGGTGCTTTCGGCTACGGAAAGGACACGCATGAGGTGTCGCGCAGGATGGCGGAGCTTGATCTCGCCCCGGCGGTCAGGGCCGCGCAACCCGATACGCTGATCGTCGCGGATGGAACATCCTGCCGCCATCAGGTGGCTGACCTGACGGAGAGGCGGCCCATCCACGTGGCACGACTTCTTGAAATGGCATTGGACCGCGGGTAGGAGACTTCGATGGATGACGCCACCACACCCCCGAAGATCTCGCGCAAGTCCCTGCATGCCGAGCTGGTCGATCGTTTGCAGCCCCTGTTCATCGGCGGCGAACTGGTCCCGGGGACGAAGGTGCCGGAAAAGGCGCTCTGCGCGCGGTTCGGTGTGTCGCGCACGCCCCTGAGGGAAGCGCTGAAGGTGCTGGCCTCCGACGGGCTGGTGCGGTTGGAGCCGAACCGGGGCGCATGGGTGACGCCCGTGACCGTCGGTGAGGTCGAAGAGGTCTTTCCCGTTCTGGGCGCGCTGGAGGCGCTGTCGGGTGAACTGGCCTGCCAGAGCATCACCGACGAAGAAATCGAAGCGGTCGCAGCATTGCATGAACAGATGATGCAGAGCTATGCGGACCGGGATCTGGATGCCTATTTCGCCGTTAACCAGCAGATCCACAGCGCGATCCTGATGGCGGCGCGGAACAACACGCTCACCACCTCCTGTCAGGCGCTGTCGCTTCGGATGCAACGTGCGCGCTATCTGGCCAACATGACGGAGGGGCGCTGGTTCGCCGCCGTGCAGGAGCATGAGATGATCATGAAACATCTCGCGGCCCGGGACGGCAAGGCGCTGGCGCAAACCCTGCGGGACCATATGATGGCCAAGCGCAATTCGGTGATCCAGTGGCTCGAAAGTCAGGAGACGGACGCGGAGCCTGCCTGAGGTGCCGATTGCCTCTCGCTTCGAGCGTGGGGCGGGGCAGGGGCGAAGTTGACGGCTGTCAACTGACCCCCGCCACCCCATGACAGAGTTGACAGCCGTCAACTTCGCCCCTGCCCCCATTTCTCAGCTTAACCCGTTTGCCGGTTGCTGCGCCTCAATCAGCGCCATGATCATGGGCCTCGGGGAATAGCTGCCTTTTGCCGCCCTTTGAGTCAAAGACCGAAGATAGGCTCCGGGGGAGCGGATAGAGCCGAAACGTTGCAGGATACCCAGAACCGTGATCGCCGCATCGAACGGCCCCATGACGCGCTGCGCCGCATTCCATGCCTGATCCGTTATCCCCAGCATGGGGCGCAAGCGTCCCGCGCATCGATGCAGGCTTTCCCAGTCTCTAACAGGGCTTTCAGAGAAGGTCTGAGCTTCAGGACAGGCAGAGAGGACGAGCTGTGGGGTCAGGCCGTTCGCTTCGCGCTTTGGTATTCCCACCTCTTCCTCAGCGCTTTCATATTCAATTAGATCTTTGTTTGAATCCTGTATGTGCCGCTCATTCCGGGCGTCATTGCCGCTCACTTCTTCTGTATCGGGCAGAGGGATATGGGTCTCTAACACACCGATCAGGCTCTGCATTTCAGTCTTCAGTGCCTCGAGTGCGTCCAGATCCAGCTTGCGCCGCAAAATCCGCCGCACGGCATCGAGGCGGTCCTCGGTTTCCCCGCGGTCGGTTGCATAGGGCAAAAGCGCCACCGCGTCCCTGAGCGCCAGCACGACGATCTCCCGCAACTGGCGTCTGCGTTCCGCGGCCTCCCGTGCGGCCTGGGCGGCTGCGGCAATTTCTGCGTCGCGGGTGAGCAGGGGGCGCAGGTCAAAGCCGTAGGCCACGGAAAGTCCCCCTTGGGCCGCGCGCCGGGCGTAGCGTTTGCCGTTGGGGCTGTCCCGCCGCAGGATCAACCCGGCGCGGGTGAGGGCGGCCAGATGCCGCCGCAGCGTGCTTTCGGCCATGCCGTGGGCCCGGGCGGAGAGGGCGGCGTTGGATGGAAAGACCACCGTACCGTCGCCGTCCAGCAACGAGGCATGGGGGTGAAAGCTGATGAGGGCGGAAAGCACCGCGAGGTCCCGGTCACTGACCCCGAAGGCGGTGCGCGCCTCTGTCAGATCGCGCAGGATCGCCCATTTGTCGCGTGATTCCGGGGGAAGCGGGGCGCGGGCAAGCGCGCGCGCTGCCAGATCGCCAGCCGAAACCGACCGCCGCCCGAAGGACGTCGTTGAAATGTACTGCATTCGATATCACGAAGACGAAAAAAACCCGGCACCTGAATCAAGGTGTTGTTGACAGCCGTCAACCGAGGAAGGTAAGTTCGATTTGCGAGAAAGAACGGCCCTTCGGGATGTAATGTCCTGGGGGGTCTTTTTTTGTCCTGCTCGTGCCTCCTGTTCTTGTTGCTCTGGTTTTATTCGCCGCGGTCTTCTTCGAACCGTCGATGAATTTCGGAAATATTGTCGGCCAGCCATGTGGCAAAGGCGTCATCCCCCGTGAAGGTCATCACGGGTCTGCCGCCCCTGCGCTCCAACCGCGCAAGTTCGGCACCGTCCCCGGCGGTCAGCGCCCGGGATGGGGCGGGTTTGCGCGGGCCGGGGGCGAGGGTGGTGAAAACGGCGTTGAACCGCNCGTCGGAGCTATCGCCCCGTGCCGCGTCCATCAGCGCCTCGGGGCTGTGGCCCGTGGCCCGTTTGGCCAGCGTCATCCAGCGGTCCCGCCCCGCCGAGGGGGCGGCGCCGATCGCCTCGATCACCTTGCAGGGCAGGGAATCGGCCACGGTGAGCATCCGGCTCACCACCGTCTTGTCGATATGCAGCGCGTCGCAGATCACCTTGCGGTCGAAACCCGCCGCTTCCATCTGCCGGGCGAACAGCGCCTTTTCGATAAAGCTGAGGTCCTTGCGGGCGCTGTTTTCCTGCCCCTGCGCCACGATCAGCGCCTTGTCGTCCAGATCGCGGATCATCGCGCGGACGGGGCGGCCCAGCCGCTTCAGCGCCGCGACACGGCGGCGGCCATAGACGATTTCGTACCGGCCCTCCACGTTGGGCGAATGGCGCAGCATCACGGGCACCTGCTGGCCGTATTCCTCGATCGAGCGGGCAAGCTCCCCGATGCCGGCGGGGTCATTGTCCAGCCGGTCATGCAGGCCCGCGTCGTCGATCATGTCCGAAGGGACTTCGGTCAGCGCCCGGGTGCGCAGGTCGGCCAGCGACCGGCTCACCGCGCCGATGGCGCCCGCGGCCCTGCGCGGGCTGGCCGGGGCAGGGGGCGTGGCCCCGCCTTCGCGTTTCATCAATCCTTCGAGTACGTTCTTGCGTGCCATCAGCGTCCCCATGCTTTCTGAATCAGATCTTCGATCTCTCCATTCACAGCATTCAAACTCTCCATAGCGCGTTCATAGGTCGCACGGGTGAATAACGAT
>NZ_LWEX01000171.1 GCF_001634885.1 Sulfitobacter sp. HI0040
GCAAAGTTCGGGCCGGTCGCGGGATCAAGGACGATGTAATATTGCCCCAGATCGTGGGGCGCGCCCTCGGGCGCCTTCAGCGGTTTGACGTCCTGCGACAGGACCCCGCCCGCCATGCCGGCGGCCAGAATCTCGGCCATCAGCCCGAAGCCCCAGCCCTTGTACGCCCCGATCGACACCAGAGAGCCGGCAAGCGCCGCTTCGGGGTCCGTGGTCGGGTTGCCGTCGGCATCCAGCGCCCAGCCTTCGGGAATCCTCTCTCCGGCGGCCTTGGCCATGGTGATCTTGCCCAATGCGACGGTGGTGGTGGATTGATCGAACTGCATCGCCACCCCGCCCTGCCCGTCCGGCACGGAAAAGGCGATGGGATTGGTGCCGATGATGCGGGTCTTGCCGCCCGGTGCCGCGACGATGGGCGAAGCGTTGGTAAAGCCGATGCCGATCATCCCGGCCAGCGCGATCTGTTCGGTGAAATACCCCAGCGATGTGCAGGTATGCGCCTTGCCCACGCCCAGCGTAGCGACACCAGCCTGCCGCGCGGCATCCAGCGCCACGGGCAAGCCGTAGCTGAAGGCCGGCTGGGCAAAACCGTAACCCGCATCGACAAGTACCACGGCCGAGCGCAGGGTGCGCACGTCTGGCCGCGCATCGCCTTTCACACGGCCACTGCGCAACTGCTGGCAATAACTCTCCACATAGTAGAGCCCGCAGATCCGGTTGCCGTGGCTTTCCGCGATGGCGACGGCACGCGCCACCTCTGCCGCCGGAAAGGCGTCAGCCCCATGGGCCATCAGAGCCGTCTGGGTGACAGTCTCGATTTCTTTCAACGATACCTGAACCATGCGCGTCCCCCCGGCGCGGGAATGGCGCCGGGAATGACTTTCTCGCAGCACTGCCGTGGGGTCAAGCGCCGCGTTGATGCGGGGTCATTTGCGCCAGACTTTGCACGCGCGAGTTGTGCGCAGACGAGGCCAATGCGGCGGTCCGGGTCAGACCGGTACGAGATGCCCGCCGTCCAGCCTGATCTGCCGGTCCATCCGGGCCGCGAGGTCGAGGTTATGCGTCGCGATCACGGCGGCAAGCCCGGTGCCGCGCACCAGCGCCATCAGCGCGTTGAACACCTGGTCGGAGGTGCCGGGATCGAGGTTGCCCGTCGGCTCGTCCGCCAGCAGCAGCTTGGGCGCATTGGCGAGCGCACGGCAAAAGGCCACGCGCTGCTGTTCGCCGCCCGACAGCGCCGCCGGGCGGTGATCGGCGCGGGCGGCGATGCCCACGTCCGCCAGCAAGACGCGCGCGCGATCCTCGGCGCTGCTGCGCGCCACGCCATGGGCGAGCTGCGGCAGCACGATGTTTTCCAGCGCCGTGAACTCGGGCAGAAGATGGTGGAACTGGTAAATGAAGCCCACGTCCGCGCGGCGCACGGCGGTGCGGCGGCGGTCCGACAGGCCCGTCATCTCGGTGCCCGAAATGCGGATGCTGCCCGCGTCGGGTGTGTCCAGCAGGCCCGCCATGTGCAGCAGCGTGGATTTGCCCGCGCCCGAAGGCGCCACCAGCGCCACGACCTCGCCCGCCTGCACGGTCAGATCGACGCCGCGCAACACGTTGATCTCGTTCGCCGCGCCCTTGTTGTAGACCTTCGCGATGCCGCTCAGTTCCAATACCTGATCACTCATAGCGCAGCGCCTCCACGGGGTTCATGCGCGCGGCGCGGCGCGCGGGAAAGATCGTCACGATAAAGGACAGGCCCAGCGACAGGGCCACCGCCGACAAGACGTCGCCCAGTTGCAGCTTGGCCGGCAGGAAATAGATGCCCCGGATCGAGGCATCCCATGCGGTGCCCCCCGAGGCCCAGTTCACGGCGGCGAAGATCTGATCCACGTAGAGCGCGAACAGCACGCCGAGGATCACGCCCAGCGCCGTGCCGATCAGACCAGTGAAGGCCCCGCAGATGAAGAAGACCCGCAGCACCGATCCTTCGGTCAGTCCCATGGTGCGCAGGATGCCGATGTCGCGGCCCTTGTTCTTCACCAGCATGATGAGGCCCGACACGATGTTCATGGCGGCGATCAGCACGAGGATGCTGAGGATCACGAACATCACCCTGTCTTCGATATCCAGCGCCGACAGGAAGGAGCCCGAGGCGTCGCGCCATGTCCAGGCCTGTGCGCGCTCCCCCGCGACGAGCGACAGCTCCAGCGCCAGATCGTCCGCCGCCTCGGGATTTTCCAGCATGACCTCCAGTTCGGTCGCGACACCTTCGCGGTTGAAGAAGGACTGCGCCTCGGCCAGCGGCAGGTAGGCGCGAGTGCGGTCGATGTCGTAGCGGCCCGCCTCGAAGATATAGACTACCTCGTAGCCGTTGACGCGCGGGCTGGTGCCGAAGGCCGTCTTTACCCCATTGGGAGAGATCAGCTTGATGATGTCGCCCACTTCGGCGCCCAGCGTCTGCGCCACGCCGGTGCCGATGGCGATGCCTTCGTCAAAGCGGTCGATATCGCCGCGCGCGTTCTCCGACCCCGCGATGCGCGGGATTGTCTTCAGGTCTTCCAGCGCGATGCCGTAGACTTCGACGCCCGCGTTCTGCTGGCGCATGTTGGCCATGACCTGCCCCCGCACCAGCGGGGCCACGCGGGTGACGCCCTCTACCCCGGCCACGCGGGCCGCCATTTCGGCGTAATCGGGAATGGTGCGGTCCACCTGCCCCGTCTCGGACACCTCACCGAGGTTGTAGATCGTGACATGGGCGTTGGCACCGAGGATCGTGTCCACGAATTCGGCGCGGAAACCGGAGCGTACCGCCAGCGTGGCGATCAGCGCGAAAACCGCCAGCGTGATCCCGGCAAGGCTGATCCACGTCATGACGCTGACGCCGCCCTCTGCCCGCCGTGCCCTGAGATAACGCCATGCGATCATCCATTCGAAGGGCGCGAAAGGTGCGGGTTTCGAGGGGGTCTTGGCCATATGCGGTCTCGCGGTGGTGAACAGGGCTGCGCGCGGGCGCGGGATGGTAGGCGGCGGGCGATGCGAAACACGCGGTCAGCCCGCCCCCGCAGCCCCCCTACTCCGACGAAGGGGCCAAAGCAACATGCGCAGCAGCGCCCAGCCCAGCAGCCCGGCCAGAAGCGCCCCTGCCCCGGCAAAGCTCAGCCCCGCGAAGGTGAGCGGCATCGCGGGTTGGTAGACGGCCCATGCGGCCCGCGCGATCTCGGGGTCCGACATATAGGGGAGCCGGTAGGCCCGCATGAAGGGGCCTTCGCCCTCCAGCATCGCAAGGTCCCGCCGCAGGGCGTCATAGCGGGCGAAGGTGCGCGCCATGTCGATGCGGCGGCGTTCCATGAAAGGCGTGCCGCGCATCTGCGCCAGCGCCCCCGTCCGGTCGAGACCGACCGCCGTGGCGGAAGCGTCGAAATCCGCGACCACGTCTTCCAGCGCATCCACCGCGCCGCCCAGCCGTTGCAGATATTGCTGCGAAAACTCGGGAAACTGGGATCCGGCGAGCCCGCCCGCAACCCCCAGAGCGAGGACCAGCGCACGCAAGATCATCGGGCCGACCCGGCGCGGGCGCGGGGCGGGACCGGATCATGGTCGGTTCGGGTCACGTGCATGCTCCCCACCCCTGCCCCTGCTGATGAAGGGCGATGATGCGGCAGCGCCCTCAGACGATGCCCTTGTAGATGTCCGACAGCCGGGCGACGGCGGCGGCGGGAGGCAGCTCTTCGCTTTCGCCGGTGCGCCGGGAGGTCAGTTCGACCACGCCATTCTTCAGCCCGCGCGGCCCCACGGTCAACCGCCACGGCAGCCCGATGAGGTCCATTGTCGCGAACTTGCCGCCTGCGCGTTCGTCCCGGTCGTCGTAGAGCGGCTCCAGCCCCGCCGCGACCAGATCGGCATAGAGCGCCTCGCAGGCCGCGTCGGCCTCCGCATCGCCTTGCTTGAGGTTCACGATACCCGCGTGGAAGGGGGTGACACCCTCTGGCCAGATGATGCCTTTGTCGTCATGCGACGCCTCGATGATCGCGCCCAGCAGGCGGCTGACGCCGATGCCGTGGCTGCCCATGTGGACGGGAACGCTCTTGCCGTCGGGGCCCTGAACGGTGGCACCCATGGCGTCGGAATACTTCGTGCCGAAGTAGAAGATCTGCCCCACTTCGATGCCCCGCGCGGTGCGGCGTCGCTCTTGAGGGATTTGGTCGAAAAGGGCCGCGTCATGGGTTTCATCAGTGCGGGCATAGAGGCGGGTGAACTCCTCCATGATCGCGGCGCACTGGGCCTTGTCGTCATAATCGATGTCCCGGTCCCCGAAGGTGAGGTCCGTGACCGCGCTGTCGTAGAAGACCTCCGATTCGCCCGTTTCCGCCAGAACGAGGAATTCATGGGTGTCGTCGCCGCCGATGGGCCCCGAATCCGCGCGCATGGGAATGGCCTGCAGCCCCATGCGCTCATAGGTGCGCAGGTAGCTGACGAGGTGGCGGTTGTAGGCGTGCAGCGCATCCTCTTTCGTCAGGTCGAAGTTGTAGCCGTCCTTCATCAGGAATTCGCGGCCGCGCATGACGCCGAAGCGGGGGCGAATCTCGTCCCGGAATTTCCACTGGATCTGGTACATGGTGAGCGGCAGGTCGCGGTAGCTGCCGACATGGGCGCGGAAGATGTCCGTCACCAACTCCTCCGCCGTGGGGGTAAAGAGCATGTCGCGGCCGCCGCGGTCCTTGATGCGCAGCATTTCCTCGCCGTAGGCGTCATAGCGCCCGCTTTCGCGCCACAGATCCGCCGACTGGATCGTGGGCATCTGCATGGCAAGATGCCCCGCGCGGGCCTGTTCCTCGTGCACGATATCCTCGATCCGGCGCAGTACCTTGAAGCCCAGCGGCAACCACGAATAGATGCCCGCCGCCGCCTGTTTGATCATGCCCGCCCGCAGCATCAGCCGGTGGCTCACGATCTGTGCTTCGCTGGGGTTTTCCTTCAGCACGGGCAGGAAATATCTGGTCAGACGCATGGGGCGGCTCCTGAAAAACACTCGGTCGTTGCCGGGGTTAATCCAAAGCAGGTGACGTTACAATCGCCATCGCGGTTCGGCGACCGGGCGCGCGCACCGGGGGGCCAGCCCCCCGGCCCCCCCGGGATTTGGGGTCATTTGGAAGCTGCGCGCATTTTCGTTGACCCGGCAGTCAATATCCGCTTTGTCGGAACGCGAGTTGCCGGAGGTGCCCATGCAGTCCATTCACGAACCCGCCCGCGAAACGCCGGTGATCCATGAAA
>NZ_LWEX01000172.1 GCF_001634885.1 Sulfitobacter sp. HI0040
CGATGTTCAGCCGCCCGATACGCACCCCCGCCGCGCGGCAGATGCCCGCCGCCGCCTCAATGTACTGGACCCATGCATTGGCGTCCTCGCACTGGGTGCCGGGGTGAAAGCACAGGCCCGAGCGGAACCCCATGGCCGCCACGGCACGCAACAGCTCGGCGGCGGCGTCGGGCGAGGCGCCGAACTTGCTGCCGAAATCATAGGCCGCCCCCCGCACCGGCAGGCGAAAGCGCACCGCCACCTCTGCCGCGCGCGAGACATCGCGCAGCTTCGCCAGTTCCTCCGCATCGTCGACGGACCAGCTTTGCACGCCGAAGTCCCGCCCGGCGGCGATCTCCGCCTCCGACCGCACGGGGTTGTTGTAATGCAGCCGCGCCGCCGGACAGACCGCGCGCACCCGCGCCATTTCGGCGGGCGAGGCGACGTCGAAGGTTTCCACCCCCGCCGCCACGAGGTTCGACAGGACCTCGGCCCGGTCGTTGGCCTTGACCGCATAGGTCACGAGACCGGGGAACCCGGCGCGGAAGGCCGCGGCGGTGTCCTGCAGCACCGCGGGGGCGAAATGCAGCACCGGATGATCCGGGCGCGTTGCCGCCAAATGGGCCGCGGGGGAGGAATGAAGGGGGTCTGCTCTGCGCATGGGATGCCTCTTTGCTTGGTCGGGCGATTGTCTCTTTCGACCATTCTGGCCCGCGCGCAGGTCGAAATCGCTTGGCATAACGCCGATTTGCTGCGAACTTCACGGCATATCGACAGAGGTACCATGCAGATCGACGAAACGGACCGCCGCTTGCTTTCGGCCCTGCAGGCCAATGCGCGCCAGCCGGTGGCGGACCTCGCGCGGCTGCTCGGCCTTGCGCGCACCACCGTGCAGGCCCGGCTGGAGCGGCTGGAGCGCAGCGGGGTGATCCGGGGCTATACCCTGCGGCTGGGGGCGGAGGCGCGTCCGCCGCTCCATGCCACGGCGCTGGTCAGCATCGCCCCCCGCGCGGGCCCCGCCGTGCTGGCCCGGCTGCGCAGCCTGCCGGCGGTG
>NZ_LWEX01000173.1 GCF_001634885.1 Sulfitobacter sp. HI0040
AAACGGCTTCGGAGGGGTCACATGGCGGCGGGCCATTGCCGCCCGCCGCCATGTGACCCCTCCGAAGCCGTTTTGGCCCGTTGACTTTCGGCCCATCGCTGCCAATAGTGCCCCTACGTCAGGGGAGTCCCGCCATGGGGACTGAGAGGCTGACAGGGGTTTGTTCAATCTGCCCCGGTGACGCGACCCTTTGAACCTGACCCAGTTGACGCTGGCGTAGGAAGACCGAAGGGTATTTCCGCATTCTCCACACCTTGGGGGCGGTCCTTTCGGGCCACTCTTGGCCCTTTGCGCGTGCCGCAACCGGGCCGGTGCGGTCCCTTTCTGCCACATGTTTCACTTGGGTCTCATCACGTTGAGGAGACCGATATGAAAGACCTAGTTCCCGAAATCACCACCGGCAGCCTGCCCGCTTCGCGCAAGGTCTATGCCACCGGCCAGACCCATGACATCCGCGTGCCCCTGCGCCAGATCGATGTGACGGGCGAAGCACCGGTGAGTGTCTATGACAGTTCGGGGCCCTATACCGACCCGGCCGCGCAGATCGACATTGCCCGGGGCCTGCCTGAGGTGCGCGGCGGCTGGCTGCATACGCAGGGGCTGATCGAGGAATACGAGGCGCGTGCCGTCACCGATGCCGACAACGGCTTTGCCACGGGGGCGCGGCTGACACCGGCCTTTCCGGCGCAGCGCCCGCCGCTGCGCGCCAGCGGCGACCGGGCGGTGACGCAGCTGGCCTTTGCCCGTGCGGGTATCGTGACGCCCGAAATGGAATTCGTCGCGATCCGCGAGAACGAAGGCCGGCTGGCCGCGCAGCCCCGGGACGGCGATCCCATGGGCGCGCCGCTGCCCGATCTGGTCACGCCCGAATTCGTCCGCGACGAAATCGCCGCAGGCCGTGCCATCATCCCGGCCAATATCAACCACCGCGAGCTTGAGCCGATGATCATCGGCCGCAACTTCAAGGTCAAGATCAACGCCAATATCGGCAATTCGGCTGTCACCTCCTCGATGGAGGAAGAGGTGGAAAAGATGGTCTGGGCGATCCGCTGGGGGGCCGATACGGTCATGGACCTGTCCACGGGGCGCAATATCCACAACATCCGTGACTGGATCATCCGCAACGCGCCGGTGCCCATCGGCACGGTGCCGCTTTACCAGGCGCTGGAAAAGGTCGGCGGCATCGCCGAGGATCTGAGCTGGGAGGTCTTTCGCGACACGCTGATCGAACAGGCCGAACAGGGGGTGGATTACTTTACCATTCACGCGGGCGTGCGGCTGCACATGATCCCGATGACGGTCAACCGCGTCACGGGCATCGTGTCGCGGGGCGGGTCCATCATGGCGAAATGGTGCCTGCATCATCACCGCGAAAGCTTCCTCTACGAGCATTTCGACGAGATCTGCGATATCTGCCGCCGGTATGACGTCTCCTTCAGTCTGGGCGACGGGCTGCGGCCCGGTTCGCTCGCCGATGCCAACGACGAGGCGCAGTTCGCCGAATTGCGCACGCTGGGCGAGTTGACACAGATCGCATGGGCGAAGGACTGCCAGGTGATGATCGAAGGCCCGGGCCATGTGCCCATGCACAAGATCAAGGAGAACATGGACGAGCAGTTGAAGCACTGCCACGAGGCGCCGTTCTATACGCTCGGGCCGCTCACCACGGATATCGCGCCGGGCTACGATCACATCACCTCTGCCATCGGGGCGGCGATGATCGGTTGGTTCGGCACGGCGATGCTGTGCTACGTGACGCCCAAGGAGCACCTTGGCCTGCCCGACCGGGACGATGTGAAGACCGGGGTGATCACCTACAAGATCGCCGCCCATGCCGCGGACCTCGCCAAGGGTCATCCGGGGGCGCGCCTGCGCGACGACGCGGTCAGCCGCGCGCGGTTCGAGTTCCGCTGGGAAGACCAGTTCAACCTTGGCCTCGATCCCGATACGGCGCGGGACATGCACGACCAGACCATGCCGGCGGAGGCGCATAAGGTCGCGCATTTCTGTTCCATGTGCGGGCCGAAGTTCTGTTCCATGCGGATCAGCCACGACATTCGCGCCGAGGCGGAAAAGCAGCGCGGGATGGAAGAGATGGCCGAGAAGTTCCGCGAGGGCGGGGCGCTCTATGTCCCGGCGGAGCCTGCGGAATGATCTCCGTTCTGGGGGCGGGGGTGGCGGGGCTTTGTGCCGCCACCGCCCTTGCCGAAGCCGGTCACCCGGTCGAGGTCATCGCCCCGCGGGATGCGCCGCCGCCGGTGTCGGAACTGGCGGGCGGGATGCTGGCACCCTTCTGCGAAGGTGAGGCCGCACCGGAGGAGGTGGTCACGCGCGGGCAGATGGCCGCGGACTGGTGGGCCGCGCGGGTGCCGGGTGTGGTCCGGCGCGGCACGCTGGTCGTCGCGGCCCATCGGGATACGAGCGAGTTGGACCNTTTCGCGCGCGCCACCCGTGGCCACGCCCCTGCCGACCCGGGCGGGCTGGAGCCGGATCTGTCGGGGCGTTTCGCGCGCGGTCTCTTCTACGAGGATGAGGCGCATCTCGACCCGG
>NZ_LWEX01000174.1 GCF_001634885.1 Sulfitobacter sp. HI0040
TGTCCCCCGGTTTTCCCGCCCGGATACGCCCCAAAACATCGCCAACGCCATGCGTCCCTATCAGGCGATGATGGATGCGCTGCGGGACGGCAAGGCCAATCCCGCGCGCGCCGACATCCCCACGGACCTGACGGCGCGCGCCCGTCACATCAAGGCCTTCGGATATTTTCACGACGCGTCGATGATGGGCATCTGTGCGCTGCCGCAGACCGCCCGGCTTGCTGCGCCGCACCGCGACCCCGACACGCTGTCGCAGGCCAGTGAACTGCTGGCAGGCCAGACCGCATCGCTGGCGGCGGGCGTGGACGTGGTGCTGGCCGATCTGCGCGACCACGTTCAGGCACCTGAAGGCGCCCTGCCCGAAAGCCACGCCTACGCCATTGTCTGCCTTAGCGCATGGCCCCGCGACCCACGCCCCGATGAGTCGGGAGTGGAGTGGATCGCTGACGCGCAGGTCGAACGGGCCTCGCTGCGTGCGAGCGAAAATGCGGTGGTACTGGCCGAATACCTCCGGGTTTTGGGCTACGACGCGCGGGCCCATACCCCCACGGCGCGGGATGTGGCGATGGAGCAACTCGCCCTGCACGCCGGCCTTGCCACCAACGAAGAAGGCATTCTGACGGCTCCCTTTGTGGGAACACGCTTCGGCCTTGCCCTTGTGACCACCGATCTCGCGCTCGCCAGCGACGCGCCGCTGGCCCCGCTCGACCAACAACCCGCTTTTGCGCGCCGCCGACCGCGCCGGGGCACGGCGGCGGCCGATCCCTATATAGGACGGGACTTCGCGATGGGCCCGCACCCCTTCGAGAAGCTCAAGCGGGTGGATGTCCCCACCACCTATATCGACGAACCGAACGTGCCCCGGGTGCCGAAACGGGCGGACATGTTCGCCCGGGGGCAGTTCGGCGACATGGGCGAAAAGGTGCAGACCGCGATGAAGGGCGGCCACCACGTGACCAAGACGGCGCCCTCCGCCGCGCAGCGCAGGCTGCTGGGCGCGCTCATCCTGTTGCAGGACGGCCCCGTCGCGGCACAGCGGCATCCCATCGAACCGCAGCAGGCCGCCGACGCGCTCAAGGCGGCGAGCCACTTCCTCGGCGCCGATGCCGCCGGCACATCCGCCTGCCCGGACTGGGCGTGGTACAGCCATGACGCCACCGGAACTCCGATCGAACCGCCCCACGATCAGGCGCTCAGCCTCATCGTCGACCAGGGCTACGACACGATGGAAGGGGCCAGCGGCGATGACTGGATCAGCGCCGCCCAGTCGATGCGCGCCTATCTGCGCTTTGCAATCCTCGGGGGTGTGCTGGCGGGCCATCTGCGTGCGCTCGGCCATCCGGCAAAGGCCCATACGGTTATGGACGGCGACGTGCTGCAACCACCGCTTCTGCTGCTTGCGGGCCTTGGCGAGGTAAGCCGCATCGGTGAAGTCATCCTCAACCCCTATCTGGGACCACGGCTCAAATCCGGCGTGGTGACGACATCGCTGCCACTTGTCCACGACAAACCCATCGATTTCGGCCTCCAACGGTTTTGCGCGTCCTGCAACAAATGCGCACGCGAATGCCCGTCGGGGGCCATTACGGCAGGCCCGAAGACCATGTTCAACGGCTACGAGATCTGGAAGTCCGACAGTCAGCGTTGCGCCACCTATCGCATCACCAATCAGGGCGGTGCCATGTGCGGAAGATGCATGAAAACCTGCCCCTGGAACCTCGAAGGTCTCTTTGCCGAAGCACCCTTTCGCTGGGCTGCGACGCATATCCCCCGCGCGGCACCTGTGCTGGCGCGGCTGGACGATGCGCTTGGCCGGGGCGGGCTGAACCCGGTAAAGACCTGGTGGTGGGATCTGGAAAAGAAGGCCGAAGGCGGGTTCAGGCTGCCGGATGCCCCGGTGAACCGGCGCGACCTGTCGCCGGACCTGAAACTCGCGGCCAAGGACCAGACATTGGCGGTC
>NZ_LWEX01000175.1 GCF_001634885.1 Sulfitobacter sp. HI0040
CGAGCCGCGCGCGCAGGGGGGCCAGTTCCATGGTCTCGCCGTTCTGCACCTGCCACGCCATGTACCGCGCATGACCGCCCAGCCCGCCCCTGACGGGCATGTCCGCCGGGCGTTGCCCCAGCACAAGGGGCGCCAGCGCCGCGACCTCCGCCAGCACCGCCACGGGGGCGGCGCTCTCAGCCGCCAGACTGCGCGCAAGGTCATCGGGCAGCACATCGCTCTTGGAGATCAGCAGGATATCCGCCGCCGCGACCTGCGCGCGCACCTGCGCCCCGATCCGGGCATCACCCGCTTGCACCGCGTAATGCGCCGCATCCACCACGGTGACGACCCCGCCATAGACCAGTTCCGGCTCTGTCTCCGCCACCTGTGCGATGCGCGCGGGGTCGGAAATGCCCGACGCCTCTATCACCAGATGATCCGGACGCTCCGCCCTGTCCAGCACGTCGCCCACGGCCTGAAACAGGTCCGCGCCCATGGTGCAGCAGACACAGCCATTGGCAAAGGTCAGCGTATCCTCCTCGCGGGAGGTCAGCAGCGCCGCGTCGATGTCGATTGCGCCGAAATCGTTCACCATGATCATCACCCGCAGCCCGTGATCCTCGGCCAGCAGCCGGTTGATCAACGTGGTCTTCCCGGCCCCGAGATAGCCGGAGATCACCGTGAGCGGCAGCCGCCCGCTCACAGCAGCTGGACCTGCCCGCCGAACACCGTGCCAAGGACGGGCACGTCCTTCAGCGCCATGGTGTCCACTTCCACCGGGTTCTGCCCCAGCGCCACGAAATCGGCGCGCTTGCCGACGGAGATACTGCCGATCTCGCCATCCAGCTTCAGCGTATAGGCGGCCCCCATCGTGATCGCGAAAAGCGCCTCCTCCACCCCGATGCACTGCGCTTCACCCAGCACCTCGCCCGACATGGTCCGCCTGTTGACGGCACACCACGCGGTGAATAGCGGCCCCATGGGCGTGACCGGCGCATCGGAATGGATGGCGATGGGCACGCCCGCGTCCAGCGCCGTGCGCACGGCGTCCATCCGTTCTGCCCGGTTGCGCCCGATGGTCAGCGCCACATGCTGATCGCCGAAATAATAGATGTGGTTGGCAAAGATGTTGCAGCACAATCCCAGTTCGGCCGCCCGGCGGTAGAGGTCCCGGTCCATCATCTGGCAGTGCTGCAACACATGCCGGTGACCCTGCCACGGATGGGCGCGCAACGCCGCCTCCATCGCGTCGAGCGTGACCTCGGCGGCCTCGTCCCCGTTTACATGGACATGCATCTGCACGCCCGTCCGGTGCAACTCCATGACCAGCGCGTGGATTTGCTCCGGCGCGGTGTTCCAGATGCCATTGGGCTGCCCACCCACATAGCCCGGCGAGCGGACGCGCGCCGTCCAGCCCTGAATGGCCCCGTCCGTCATCAGCTTGACCGCACCGAGGCGCAGCCTGTCGGTGGACCGCAGACCGATGCGCCGGGCGCGCTCCGCCACGGTGGTGGGCGCCTCCAGCGCGCCGAGCGCGGGAACGATCCGCAGGCCAAAGCCCGCCTCCCCGGTCACGCGCAGCATCACCTCCAGATCGGCGTCCTCCATCTGGGAAAACAGGTCCGTCACCGTCGTCACCCCCGCACGGCGGGCGACCTGCGCATAGGCACGGATGGCGCCCTCCTCCTGGCTGAGGCCGCGAAAGTCGATGCCGAGCCGCCGCATGATGGGGAACATCGCGGCCATCTCCTGCAACTCGCCGGTGGGCTTGCCGCTGTCATCCTTGATGACGCCCTCGGCATTGGTCGTCTCGTCATAGCCCACAAGGTCGAGCGCCGCCGAGTTCACGCACATCAGGTGGAAGTTGGAATAGATGATCGCGATGGGCCGCTCCGCGTCGATCAGGTCGAGATGCCTGCGCGACAGCCGCTCTTCGTCGAGGAAGATGGGATCGAACCCCCAGCCCACCAGCGGCTCCTCCGGGGCCAGCCCCCCGGCGTAGTCGCGCAATCCGCCGATCACCGCGTCAAGGTCCGTAAGCCCGGGCCAGAGCGTGCCGTCGGGATCGATCCGGTCGTGATAGCCCGCATAGGCATAGCGCCACATGGCCCCGGCCATCAAATGCGCATGACCTTCGACAAAACCGGGCATCAGCACCGCATGGGCAAGGCTGTCGTCATGGGTCACCGGCCCCCATGCGTCCGCGCAATCCGCGCCGCCCACGGCGAGGATCTCGCCATCGCGCACCGCCACATGGCTGGCGCGGGGGCGGTTGGGGTCCATGGTCAATATCTCGCGGGCGGCAAAGACGGTGATCGGGGCCATGGTTCCTCCTCGGGGTATCGGGTGACGCAGGGGCAGACTGGCCCCTTCCCGCCGGAGTGTCGAGGGTGCATCACCACCCCCGGGCCCCCGCGCGCGCCCTGCTTCCAAATGGCTCAAAATCCCCGCCGGAGGCTTCCGCCGCCGCGATCACGCGCGCCGGCGAGGTAGGCTCCCCCCGACTCCACGAACGCCCGCCCCCTCCAACGCAAAAAGCCCCGGCGTTTCACCGGGGCCTCTGGGCGCTCAGACGTCGTGACGTCACGTCAGGCGCGTTCGACGTATTCCATGGTTTCGGTGTTCACCACGATGTCCTCGTCCGGTCCGACGAAGGGGGGAACCGACACGCGCACGCCGTTGTCCAGCAGCGCGGGCTTGAAGGAGTTGGCCGCCGTCTGGCCCTTCACCACCGGCTCGGTCTCCACGATCTTGCAGGTGACCTTCTGCGGCAGCGAGGCGTTCAGCGCCTCCTCCTCGTGGTATTCCACCACGATCATCATCCCGTCCTGCAGGAAGGGGCGACGGTCGCCCAGCAGATCGGCAGAAAGCTGGACCTGCTCATAGGTCTCGGTATCCATGACGACCAGCATCCCGTTGTCTTCATAAAGAAATTGCTGATCTTTCTGCTCCAGACGCACACGCTCGACCTTGTCGGCGCTGCGGAAACGCTCGTTCAGCTTGGAGCCGTTTCGCAGGTTGCGCATCTCGACCTGCGCAAAGGCGCCGCCCTTTCCGGGCTTCACGTGGTCGACCTTGACCGCCGCCCAAAGGCCGCCGTTGTGTTCCAGCACGTTGCCGGGGCGTATCTCGTTTCCATTGATTTTAGGCATGTGGCAGAACCATGGCAAAAGGTTGATGATGTATCGACCCACCCTATATATCGGGGTAGGACTCCCCGCAACCCGGCGGATTTCGTGCTGCACGTGCAGCGAGGTATGCAGCATTTGCAATAGTGATATGCAATCTAGCTGTATCCGAATCGCAAACGTTCGGTCATAAGGGGCGCCACGCCGAAATGACAAGAGCAAGAATAAACGAAAGGACGACGAGATGAAGGATTTCGTTGATGGCACTGCCTTTAACAACGAGCAAGGCAACCGTGCCCGCAAACTTTTCGCCGCCGTCGTACTGGCGGCGCTGGATGATGCCATTGCCGACGACAAGAAATACGGCAACGGTCCCGAACAGATCGCCCGCTGGGCGCGCTCCCGCGATGGCCGCGAAGTGCTGAGCTGCGCCGGCATCGACCCCAACGAGCGTGTGGTGGCCGGGCTGATGGAATTCGTCGGCAAGGGCGTGCGGACATCCGTCGCACTGTCCCGCGAGGAATCGGAGCGGCGCCACGCCGCCCAGCAGGCCGAAGCGGCCTGATCCTCACCGCATGACTTCATTGAAATGCGCGGCCCTCCGGGGCCGCGCATTTCGTTTGCGCCCCCCTCAGTTGCCGAACACGAACAGCCAGACCTGCCCCACCATCAATTCCGCCGCCAGCAGCAGCGCGGTAACGCCCGCCAGCACCCAGCCCGGGCGGCGTATCCAGATGATGACGGCACAGACGGATGCGAGTGCGGCCTCCAGCGGCGCGATCCAGAGCGCGCCGTGCGACCGGTCCCAATAGCTGTAGGGGCTTTCGAATATCCAGCCTGTCAGGGGCCAGAAATGGGCGCGCCCGTCATCGTGGTGCAGCGGCAGGTCGAACAGCAGGTGCAGCA
>NZ_LWEX01000176.1 GCF_001634885.1 Sulfitobacter sp. HI0040
GGTCTTACCCACCTGTTCCGACAGGGGCATTTCCCGCCAGCGACGATGTGTCGCGGCATCCGGCAGCACCGTATCCCCCACCGCAAGAAGGTCGAGATCGAGCGTTCGCCGCCCCCACCGCTCCCCCCGCTTCCGCCCCATCATTGCTTCGATCGCATGCAGATGGCCAAGGGCTTCAGCCGCGGTCCAGTTTGCCTCTAAATTTGCCGCCGCATTGACATAATCTGGCCCATTTCCCGGGGGAAAAGCCGGGCTGTGATACAATCTGCTAGCAGCACGAATCGTCGCGCCGCTTCGTTCAAGTTGTGCCTGCGCTTCGCGCAACAACTCAGCCGAAGTGGCGGTTTTTGACGCAAGGTTACTGCCGAAGGCCACTAGAATACGGTTGCGAAACACACGATTTGACACGCTGGATGCTCCTGAAAGGACGGGTTGATCCGACTGCAAAAGAATATAGGTAACGTAAACGTAAAGCCGGAACCGGGAACTAAGTCGATGCTAGGGTTCGGTTTCCAATAAAAAGAACAAATGGTGAGGCGGGTTGTTACCCGCGCGGACCTCAGAAGGGAATATGATGTTCTATAGGGACGAGCGGCTGGCTCTCTTCATAGATGGCTCGAACCTTTACGCCGCGGCGAAGACGCTGGGGTTCGACATCGACTACAAACTTTTGCGTCAGGAGTTCATGCGCCGGGGCAAGCTCCTCCGGGCATTCTATTATACCGCGCTCCTTGAAAACGACGAATATTCGCCCATTCGCCCCCTTGTGGACTGGCTGAACTACAACGGGTACTCGATGGTGACTAAACCGGCCAAGGAATATACTGACAGCCTTGGCCGTCGGAAGGTCAAGGGAAACATGGACATCGAGCTTGCCGTCGATGCCATGGAACTCGCCCCTCATGTCGACCATATCGTGATCTTCTCGGGCGATGGTGATTTCCGCCCGCTGGTCGAAAGCCTTCAGCGGCAGGGCGTGCGCGTTTCCGTTGTCAGCACGATACGAAGCCAGCCGCCCATGATCGCCGACGATCTGCGTCGGCAGGCCGACAACTTCATCGAACTGGAAGATTTGCGCGACGTCATCGGACGGCCCCCGCGCGATAACGCCCCGGGCGAACAATAGACGGCGAAGACGCGGTCGTTACCGCCCGAGGCGGCCGATCGCGTTTTCAATGAGATGCAGCGGCCATGTGTCCTTCGGCTGTTCGGCATAGCTCGCACTGGCGAAACTGACGCGCGTTCTGAGGCCGCAGCACCGCAGATAGGCTTCATCCATCTCGGCGAAGACCTTGGCCAGATCGCGGTGCACCATCTCGTTCAGGTCCGGCAGATCCACATAGGACATCAACAGAAACAGGCCGCGCCCTTTGTGACAGACCAGTCCTTTTAGCTTTCCCACCTGCTCCACCAGGGCATCCGCGACCGCGCTTAGATAGGATACCTGCCGTTCGGCAGAAAGACGGCGCATGATGCTGTCCATATCCTCCACCTGCAATGCAACGACATTGAGCTTTCGCCCCGAACTCGGCTCAAGCTGGAGCAGGCAGTTCTCGAACGCGATGGGAGAGACGAGACCGCCGTCCCCCAGCTTCTTCATGGCACCGCGCTGCTTCATCATCTCGATATGCTGCGGCAAGCTTTCACCCGCCCCCGCCGTTGCGTGGGCCCGGTGCCAACGCGCGATCTCGAAGCTATGCATCTCTATGGCATGCATCCGGGTTTCGAGATCGAAGAGTTCGAAGGGTTTGACCAGATAGTCCAGCGCACCCGCGGCGAAAGCCTCCGCGATATATTGGGGGCTTTCCTGTGCGGTCGACATCACGATCGGCACGAAAGCATAGACAGGCCGACTGCGAATATCGGCGATAAGTTCGATCCCGGATTTATCCGGCATCTTGATGTCCAGTAGAAAGCAGTCGAAGGGGGTTCTCGTCGCGTCGATCTGTTCGATCGCATCCGCCGCGTTCTGTGACAGGTGAACGTCGGCATATCCTATATTCAAAAGGAAGGTTTTGCAGATATCCAGAACGATCGGGTCATCATCGACGACGAGTATCTTCATAGGCTCAGTACCATTACTCTGAGGGCCCACGCGAGAGAGGCGCGACCACCTCGATTATTTGAGCGTTAACGTAGGGTAAACGCCCGTGCATAACTCTATTGATGAGCGGACACTCGCCTACCCTATGCCAATCTTATCCACAACTCCACCAATTTTTTAACCTAAAGTTGAACTTGTTAACAATTTTTAAACCAAATCGAAAAATGTGTTTTTTCGGTGTCAATACCGGGGGTCTGGACGCATCCCGCCCCAACCCTTACCTGTGCCCCAACGCAGGAGGCATCGATGTCCAATACGCCGCTTACTCTCTACCTTGCCGCGCCACGCGGTTTCTGCGCCGGTGTGGACCGTGCGATCAAGATCGTCGAGATGGCGTTAGAAAAATGGGGTGCCCCAGTCTTCGTGCGGCATGAGATCGTGCACAACAAATATGTCGTGGACGAATTGCGCGAACGCGGCGCGGTCTTCGTGGAGGAACTGGACGAATGCCCCACCGACCGCCCGGTGATCTTTTCCGCCCATGGCGTCCCCAAAGCCGTCCCCGCCGCGGCCGAAGCGCGCAACATGATCTACGTCGATGCGACCTGTCCGCTCGTAAGCAAGGTACATATCGAAGCCCAGCGACACCATGAGGCCGGCCTCCAAATCGTCATGATCGGCCACGCGGGCCACCCTGAAACCGTCGGCACCATGGGCCAACTCCCCGAGGGTGAGGTGCTGCTGGTCGAAACCCCCGAAGATGTGGCAACGCTCAGGGTGCGGGACCCCGAGCGGCTTGCCTATGTCACCCAGACCACCCTCAGCGTTGACGACACAACCGATATCGTAGCCGCCCTGAAAGCGCGGTTTGCGGCAATCGTCGGCCCCCACAAGGAAGACATCTGCTATGCCACGACCAATCGGCAGGAAGCGGTGAAGGCGATGGCCCCTCATTGCGATGCTATCCTTGTGGTCGGCGCACCGAACTCTTCCAACTCCCGCCGCCTCGTCGAGGTAGGCGCCCGGGCCGGATGTGCCTATGCGCAACTGGTACAGCGCGCCACCGACATCGATTGGCGCAGTCTCGACGGTATTCGAAGCATCGGCATCACCGCTGGCGCATCCGCCCCCGAAGTGCTGATCGACGAGGTCATCAATGCTTTCCGGGATCGCTATGACGTCACTGTCGAACAAGTCGAAACCGCGCAGGAGCGGGTTGAATTCAAGGTCCCCCGCGTCCTGAGGCAGGCATGAAGGGCATTCCGTCCGGGGCGCTTACCCTCGGGCTGGCAGGTTTGATCCCCTTTTTCTGGGGCGCTCTGCTGATCCTCGGTCTCGACGCTGGCAGGCTGCCGTTGCCCGCGGCGCTGCAGGGCGACGGGCGTCTGGTTCTTCTGCGCTATGGCGGGATCATTCTGCCGTTCATGT
>NZ_LWEX01000177.1 GCF_001634885.1 Sulfitobacter sp. HI0040
ATCGACCTCGATCGGGAACATGTCCTCTTGCCCCGCGGACTGGTGCAGCACCATGGACGTCGGATCGACGACACAGGACTTGCCGGTGCCCCCTGCGCCAAGGCCGTTCACGTCGAAGATATAGCACTGGAACTGCGCGGCGGTCGCACGGGCAATCGCCAGCTCTGCGTCGCGGTCGGTCGTGCCGGTGAGCACGGGATGCAACAGCACCTCGACACCCTGAGCGGTCAACTGGCGGGTCGTTTCGGGGAACCAGATGTCATAGCAGATGGACAGGCCGAACCGCCCGACGTCAGGCACGTCGAAAACGCAGAACTCGGTTCCTGCGGCCACGCCCTCCTCGTAGGGCCGGAACGGGAACATCTTGGCATAGCGGCGGATCACTTCGCCTTCGGGGTTGATCACCACCGAGGTGTTGTAGATGCGCCCGTCTTCGGGATGCTTCAGGAACATCGAACCGGGGATCAGCCAGACACGGTGCTTGCGCGCGGCTTCCTGAAACCGTTCGATCGTTTCATTCTCGGGGGGCAGTGCGAATTTATCCAAAGGACCGAAAGGCGCCAGTTCGGAAAAAAGGACCATCTGCGTCCATGGGAAACGCGCCATCAGGATATCGAGGCGCTGGATCATGCCATCGACGTTCGACTGCAGGGCATTCACGTACATCTGTACGCCGGCGATTGCAAAAGGGGTCATAACTGTTCACTCCGTGCGAATGCGGCGGCGGAGAAACTCGGAGAATTCCGATCCCGCGCACCGGCTGGCACGTCCCTTACGCCTATCCGAAGGGATGTGAAACAGGTGACTTCCACACGACCTGTCCGGCCCACGCATGGCCCGTATGCGAAAAACACAGCTATGATATCAGGCCGTCGCAGCCCGCCGGGCCCCGCGCGCCGCGCGTCCCCTCTGCAGGAAGATGACCAGCGCCAGAAGCAGCAGCGCGGGGATGAACATCCAGTATTTGCTGGGCTGGCTGACGGGCTTGAGCACCCGCAGAACCTCTTGATCCCAATCCAGTCCTGCCGCCTGAGCGGGTGAATCATAGGCCACATCGTCCACGATCATGGCATCGCCATCCTGCCGGAACAAAAGCCCCGCGGCTTCCAGCTTTTCTTCGCCGGTCGCGCCTTCGCCGATGGGTACCAGCGCCACGAATTCGATCGGGTCGCCCAGATCATTGAGGCCTGCGACCCTCAGTCGCAGCTTCTCGCCCGCCGGAGTGTCCGCCGCGGCCTGCACGATCTCGCTCGGCGCTTCTTCGCTGTAGGGCGGCGATACCATGTCCATCCAGAAACCGGGGCGGAACAGGGTAAAGGCGATCAGCAGCAGTGCGATCGTTTCATAGAAGCGGTTCTTGGCAAAGAACCAGCCCTGTGTTGCGGCCGCGAAAAGCAGCATCGCGATCGTTGCCACGATGAAGACAAAGATGCCCTGCCCCCAGCCCACACCGATGAGCAGAAGCTCGGTGTTGAAGATGAACAGGAAGGGCAGCGCCGCCGTACGCAGCGAATAGAAGAACGCGACGACCCCGGTCCGGATGGGATCTCCCCCAGAAACCGCAGCAGCGGCGAAAGAGGCGAGGCCCACGGGTGGCGTCACATCCGCCATGATGCCGAAGTAGAAAACAAAGAGATGCACGGCGATCAGCGGCACGATCAACCCGTTCTGCTGACCCAATGTCACGATGACCGGCGCAAGCAGCGCCGAAACCACGATATAGTTCGCCGTGGTCGGCAGCCCCATCCCGAGGATCAGTGACAGCACCGCTGTCAGCAGCAGAATGGCAAGGATATTGCCGCCCGACAGCACTTCGACAACGTCCGCCAGCGCCGAACCGACGCCCGTCTGGCTGACAACACCGACGATGATGCCTGCCGTTGCGGTCGCGATACCGATACCGATCATGTTGCGCGCTCCGGTTACCAGACCGTCGATCAGATCGAGGAAACCGTTCTTGATGTCATGGGCGAGCCTGCTCTCGCCCCGGAAGATCGCCATGAGCGGGCGCTGGGTCAGCAGGATGAAGATCATGTAGGCAGAGGCCCAGAAGGCCGAGAGGCCGGGCGACAGGCGGTCCACCATCAGGGCCCAGACCAGCACCACCACGGGCAGGATGAAATGCAGACCCGACCGTACGGTCGGCCCGGGCAGCGGCAGCTTTGTTACCGGCGCATTGGGATCATCGAGCTTCAGCGGCGCTTCCTTCGAGGCGACATAGAGCAGCCCGGCATACACCAGCGTGAGGAAGACAAAGATGATATATCCCGCCGTTTCCGGAAAGGCGGGCCTGATCCAGCCCATCAGGTAATAGACGGCGAAGGACAGCGCGCAGATGGCGGCCACGGTGAAGGCGATGGACAGCAGCCATGCAACCCAGGGCTTCGGCTCCACCGGGCGGGGGAGGCCTTCCATACCGGCCTTCAACGCTTCGAGGTGCACGATATAGACCAGCGCGATGTAGGAGATGACCGCAGGCAGAAACGCGTGCTTCACCACGTCGAAATAGGGAATGCCGACGTATTCCACCATCAGGAAGGCCGCCGCCCCCATGACGGGGGGCATGATCTGACCGTTGACCGAGGATGCGACCTCGACCGCGCCGGCCTTTTCGGAGTTGAACCCCACCTTCTTCATCAGCGGGATAGTGAAAGTCCCCGTGGTCACCACGTTGGCGATGGAGGAGCCGGAAATCAGCCCCGTCATGGCTGAAGACACGACCGCCGCCTTGGCCGGTCCGCCCTTCATGTGGCCCATGAGGCTGAAGGCGACCTGAATGAAATAATTGCCCGCGCCCGCCCGGTCGAGCAGCGATCCGAAGAGAACGAACAAAAAGACGAAGCTGGTCGAAACGCCCAGCGCGATGCCGAAGACACCTTCGGTCGTGATCCACTGGTGGTTCACGATCTCGGACAGGCTGTTACCCTTGTGCGCGATAATGCCCGGCATCTGCGGCCCCAGCACCGTATAGAGCAGAAAGACCGACGCCACGATCATCAGGGCGGGGCCAAGCGCGCGGCGCGTCGCTTCGAGCAGGATCAGGATACCGAAGACCGCGACGACATAGTCCTGCAGGATCGGTGCCCCGACCCGGTCAGCGATGTCCCGGTAGAAAATGAAAAGATAAAGCGCCGCGAGCGATCCGACGATGGCCAAAGCCCATTCCCACAGCGGGATGCGGTCTTTCGGTGATCCCAGGATGACCGTGGCCGCCACGAAGATAGCCGGCAGGGGAATCCACCAGATCGAAACGCTGTCCTTTGCCGCGACCATGAAAAGCCCGGCGAGCGCCAGCGGCACGATGATACCGAGGCCGAGCTGGAATTTCGTGCGCGCGGCGGGAAAGGCAAGGATGCCCAGGAATATGGCAAAGCCGAGGTGAATGGACCGGGCGAGTGTGTCGTTGAAAAGACCGAAGGGCGAAGCGATGTAGAGCTGGAAGAGCGACCAACCCAGCGCGACGAGCATGAGCAAAAGGCCAATCGGCCCGGCGACACTGCGACCGCCCGTATCCGAAGACGCGACCAGCTCATCCAGCTCCTGCTGGCTGAGACCCCCACGATCACCGGTGGCTTCCATTTCAACGAGCGCAGCCTGCTGCTGATACTTTTCGTCGTCTTTGTCCTTCTGCGCCATTCATCTTCCCCCTGTCGTCCGGCTCTTTTTTAAGGCCGGTACGTTCTTTTTCTTGGTCGGGTAATGTCGAATGGCGGCGGGTTTACCGCCACCATTCCGCTTGCTGGAAGCCGGATTACATCCAGCCGCGTTCCTTGTAGTACTTCTCGGCACCGGGGTGCAGCGGCGCGGAGAGCCCGCCGGAGATCATCTCTTCCTCGGTCAGGTTCTCGAATGCAGGATGCAGACGCTTGAACCGGTCGAAGTTGTCGAAGACCGCCTTGACCACCTGATAGACGACTTCATCGTCAACATCGGCGGAGGTGACGAATGTCGCCTTGACGCCAAAGGTGTTCACGTCTTCATCGGTACCCTTGTACATGCCACCCGGAATGGTCGCGGCGGCATAATAGGGGTTGTTGTCGATCAGGCCCTGAATCGCTTCACCTTCGACCGGCACGAGCTTGGCGTCGACGGTCGATACAGCTTCCTGGATGGAGCCATTGGGGTGGCCCACGGTGTAGATGATCGCGTCAACCTTGTTGTCACCCAGTGCGGCGGCCTGCTCGGCCGGCTTGAGCTCGGATGCCAGTGCGAAATCGTCAAGCGTCCAGCCTTTGGCGTCCATCACGACTTCCATGGTCGCGCGCTGACCGGAACCGGGGTTGCCGATGTTCACGCGCTTGCCCTTGAGGTCATCGAAAGATTCGATGCCGCTGTCGGCGCGGGCGATCACGTTGAACGGCTCACCATGGACGGAGAAGACCGCGCGCAGATTGTCGAACTTGTCACCCTCGAACTGGGATGTGCCGTTGTAGGCGTGGAACTGCCAGTCAGACTGGGCCACGCCCATATCCATGTCACCGGCCTTGATCGCGTTGATGTTCGCGATGGAGCCGCCCGTGGAAGGCGCCGTGCACTTGAGACCATGCTCGTCGGATTCACGGTTGACGAGGCGGCAGATTGACTGACCGACGACGAAGTAGACGCCGGTCTGACCGCCCGTACCGATGGTGATGAATTTTTCCTGCGCCATCGCGACAGTACCGGCCGACAAGGCCCCTGCCACCGCGAGCGTTCTGAATAGCTTCATAGCT
>NZ_LWEX01000178.1 GCF_001634885.1 Sulfitobacter sp. HI0040
CGATGGGGGTCTCACTCGGCTCAATGGCGTCGCGCTCCTGGCTCAGCCACCGCGTCAGCGTCGATAACCCGATACGCAAATCTTCCGCGATCTCCCGCCGCGTCCTGCCGCTCGTCAATGCCAGCCGAACTGCTTCACGCCGAAACTCCGGCGTCGGCCTGTTTCCGTTTTCCATAGAACACCTCCTGGTTCCTCAGTTGGTGCTCTCCACTTTTGAAGGGCAAGTCCAACCGTCTCGCCTTCTATCAGCGTCTCCGCCACGATCCGAGCCTTCAACTCCCGCGGCCAATTCCGCTTGCCGTCCGCACGGCGAGGCGCACTTGCCAGAAACTCGCTTATAGCTCCCATCGAGAAACTCCCCACTAATCAAAGAAGCCTCTGAATCGCAGATCAAGCGTCATGCCGTAAGTGTGGGAGTGGCGCACCGCTTACCACGCAATTCTCCGGGGCAACCGCGCTCTGGCTGCAGACGATGGTGGACCTCACTGCGGGCGATACCGTCGAGCTGCAGGGGTTTTTTCGAGTTGCGGACGGCTATTTCACTGCTGACCAAACGTCCTTCTGGGGGTCAAGAGTGGGCTCACTTCTGGCATCCAGTTCATTTCGACTGACTTGGTGGGTATCGACTCAAATCGAACCCCAAGCGCAAATGACGGAGACGTCGTGCTGGTGGGCATTTTTTTGACGCTTGGCTTAGCCCTTCACCGCGCGCAAGAGCTCAAGACGCGTCAGTCTTCGCCAAACAAGTCCCTGGTGTAGACTTTGTGACGTATTTCTTCGATTTCGTCGGTTAGACGGTTTGCAACAACGACGTCGGCGTTTTGTGTGAACTTCTCCAAATCTCGGATTACTTTTGGTCCAAAGAAAATCTCGTCTTTCAGCATGGGCTCAAAGACGATCACTTCGATGCCTTTGGCTTTGATGCGCTTCATGATCCCTTGAATCGACGATTGCCGAAAGTTGTCGGACCCGGCTTTCATCACCAGCCGATAGACGCCTACCACCTTTGGCTGCTTGGCGACAATTTGATCGGCTAGGAAGTCTTTCCGGGTACGGTTGGCATCCACAATAGCAGAAATTAGATTTTGTGGCACGGCCGTGTAATTAGCCAAGAGTTGCTTTGTATCCTTTGGTAGACAATAGCTGCCATAGCCAAAGGACGGGTTGTTGTAGTGAGTGCCAATGCGCGGATCGAGCCCCACACCTTCGATTATTTGCCGTGAGTCGAGCCCATTGGCAATGGCATAGCTGTCGAGCTCGTTGAAGAAGGCGACCCGCATGGCAAGGTAGGTATTGGCGAAAAGCTTGATCGCCTCGGCCTCGTAGCTTTCAGTAAACAAGACGGGAACGTCTTGCTTCTCAGCTGCTTCAGTCAATAAGTTAGCAAACGCGAGACCGCGGTCCGACATGTCGCCCACGATGATGCGACTAGGATGTAGATTGTCGTAAAGTGCGCGGCCTTCGCGCAAGAATTCAGGACTGAATAGAATATTTGGATTGCCAGTGCGGTCCCGCAAGCTCTGCGTGAAGCCCACTGGAATGGTAGACTTGATCACGACTGTAGCGTCGGGTGCCACCGTCGAGACGATCTGCGTCACGCTCTTTACAGAAGACGTGTCAAAGAAATCCGTTTTGGGATTATAGTCCGTGGGAGTCGCGATGATGACAATCTCGGCACCACTTAAGGCGGCTTCCAGGTCTGTCGTGGCGTTCAAGTGTATTGGGCGCGTCGAGAGGAACTCCTCAAGCTCGGAATCGGCAATTGGGCACTGTTTGGCGTTCACCATGGCCACTCGCTCTGCGGAAAGGTCAACTGCAGTGACTCTATGGTTTTGCGCCAGCAGAGCGGCATTGGACAAGCCGACGTTGCCGATGCCCACAACTACGATGTTCTTTTGATTTTGTGCGCTCATCCCTTCGCCCCTTGCCCGGGGGCGTAGACATCCTCGTATCGGATGATGTCGTCCTCGCCGAGATAACTGCCAGTTTGCACCTCGATCAGCGTCAACGGGACTTTGCCGGGATTTTCCATGCGGTGCACAGCGCCGAGGGGGATGTAGACGCTTTGGTTTTCGGTGATGAGCTTTACCCCTTCATCGACCGTCACCTTGGCGGTGCCCTCCACGACAATCCAATGCTCGGCGCGGTGGTGGTGGCTTTGGAGGCTAGGCTACCGACTCATAAACCCGCAACCAGATGCGTGTTGCGGCGAGTTTGATGAGAGCGAGAAAGTTGGCGTCGTGTTTCTCGTATCGTGTTGCGATGGCCCTGTAGTGCTTGAGTTTTGAGAAGAAGCGTTCGATCCTATTGCGGCGTCGGTAAGCGTGCCGATCCAGCGGTGGTGGTGTGCTGCGTCGCGGGATTGGCTTGATGACGGCTCTTGCGCCGACAGCGGCGAGGCGTTCGCGCAGTCGGTTGCTGTCGTAGGCGGCGTCGGCGAGCAGGGTTTGCCCCGCCCCGACCGTGTCCAGCATGTCATCCGCCGAGCGTCCGTCGTGCGCCTGTCCGGCGGTCAGCTTCAGCGTGATCGGCAGGCCGCGCGCGTCGGAGACTGCGTGGATCTTGGTGGTCAGACCGCCCCGTGAGCGCCCCAGGCAGACGGCTCGAAGGTCAGCCAGACCGGCGGTGCCGGCGGTCTGCGCGCCCCCTTTTTGCGTTGGCCCCGTGCTGGTGAACGCGGATCGAGGAACTGTCCACCGACTGTTCCGAACCTTCGTAGGCCGCTGACACCGCATCGAATATCCGGTCCCACACACCCAGCTTCGCCCAGCGGACAAACCGATTGTAGCAGGTCGTGTAGGGTCCATAACGTTCCGGGATGTCGGCCCAGGGCGATCCGGTTCTCAGCCGCCAGTAGATGCCGTTCAGCACCCGCCGGTCATCCACCCGCGGCACACCACGCGGCTTGTTCAGCAGAAGCGGTTCGATGATCGACCATTCGAAGTCTGTCAATTCGTAGCGACGTTGCATCTTGCTGCTCTCCTCTCTCACAGAAGTGAATCAGCAATCCCGAAACCGCGCTAGTCATTTATGAGTGCGTGACCTAGAGGGGCGCACCCGGATGTACAACGATACGTTTGACCTGAAAACGTGGCCCGATGACGAGGCTCTCGTACCAGCCCCAGGGTCGGTAGTCGCGTGGCAGAGCCGTAGCTTGCGATACACCTTGGGCTTTCAGTGCGGCAACTGCGTCTTTGACATCTTGAGCGCGGTCCTTATGTGCGACCAGCACCGCATCAGGCATGGCAACCGCGACAATGTCGGTCAATCCGATCCCTACAAGCTGTTGTGCGCCGGTGGTGGCTTGCAACAGAGTGGAATCGCAATCGAGCGCAGTCGCCGGTCCGGTCGTGACGACGGCTTTCTCATCAGCATCGCCTTCACGCCAGACCGCTTGCCAATCGCCCAGGTCTGACCAAGCGCCGCCATAAGGAACGACGGTTAGATTGCCCGCGCGCTCCATCACGGCGTAATCAATGGAGATATCGGGCAATTTATCCCAAGGCTCTGCCTTTAGTCGGGTGAAGGACAGGTCCTTTTCGGCGCCATCGACCGCAGCCCGACGGGCCGAAAGAACCTCTGGCGCGTGCTCGGCGAATGCGTCCAGGATCGCCGTGCTTGTAAAGAGGAAGATCCCCGCGTTCCAAAGGTGCAAGCCACCTTTCAAGAGTGTGTCGGCCTTCGCCTGGTCGGGCTTTTCAACAAAGCTCTTGAGGGGCTGGGGCGCTAGGATGCGGACTCATAATGTCTGACCCAGAGGCGTGAGCAGGCGATAAGGACCGCGGCAAGATAGTCTCGGGCGGTTTTTTCGTATCGGGTGGCGATCTTGCGGAAGTGTTTGAGCTTGTGGAAGAACTACTCGACCAAGTTGCGCTGGCGGTAGAGCGCGGGATCGACCGAGCGCTGAACTTTCCGGTCTCGTTGCGTTGGGATGTGGCCCCGCCCGCCGCGCGCCGCGATCAGCTCGAGGATCGCGCGGGCGTCATATCCCCGGTCCGCGACGACATCTCCGGGGGCGGGATGAGCGGCAAGCAGGTCAGCGACCGCCGCCTTGTCCGATGCCTGCCCGGGCGACAGCGTGATCGCCAGCGGCAGTCCGCGATGATCCACCATCGCGTTGATCTTGGTGCTCAGTCCGCCACGAGAGCGGCCAAGGGTGTGATCGGCCCCCCTTTTTTGGCCGCCGCCTGCTGGTGTGCCCGGATGATCGAGGAGTCGATGAACTGCATGCTGTCGGGGGATTTTTCTGCCAGCGTTTCAAAGATCTGGACCCAGACGCCCGCTTTCGCCCACCTGTTGAACCGGTTGTAGACGGTCGTGTAGGGGCCATACCTCTCCGGCAGGTCGCGCCACGGCGACCCGGTTCGCAGCACCCAGAAGATGCCATTCAGAACCCGCCGGTCATCCACCCGCGCCACACCCCTTGGCTTGTTGGGCAACAGCGGCTGGATCAGCCCCCACTCGCCATCCGTCAGATCAAAACGCGCCATCACTACCTCCTGTCCCGGAATCAGTGAATCACGGACGCAGCGCGAAGGGAATCCTGTTAATGGGTACGCATCCTAGGAGCGAAGTCTGCGTCGGGTGCCTCGATGAGCTCAAGCCAGCCATAGCCTGTTTCGGGGCGGTCGGGGCGGATGCCGAAGGTGACAAGTTGACCGGCGGAGGCGGCAGGTGCGGCGGCCTGAACAGCGTCGCGGAAACGGGCGGCGTCGGGGATTACATGGTCCGATGGCGCCACCAGCATCAGCGAACCCGGCGCACGGGCCTCTAGTGCCAGGGCGGCAGAGCAGATCGCGGCGGCGGTGTTTTTTGCGGAAGGCTCGATCAGGATGTCGACAGGCGCAATCTCGAGGGAGGCGAGTTGCTCGATCACGATAAAGCGAAAGTCGGCGGCGGTGACGATCGTGGGCGCGGCAAAGCCATCCCCCGACAAGCGACGCGCGGAGGCCTGATAAAGGCTTTCGTCGCCGGTCAGCTTGACGAACTGTTTGGGGTAGGACTTGCGCGACAAGGGCCAAAGCCGCGTGCCGGAGCCGCCACACAGGAGAACGGGGTGAATTAGGTTTTCCATAAGTAACTCTTAACGCCTGAAGGTTTCAGGATTGGCCAGAAACCATTGGTAGGTTTCCGCAAGCCCCTGATCCAGCCCGATCCGCGCGGACCAGCCCATCTGGGTAAGCCGCGAAACATCCATCAGCTTGCGCGGGGTGCCGTCGGGTTTGCTCGGGTCGGTCACAATGCGGCCCGTGTAACCCGTGACAGCCGCAACCTTCTGCGCCAGTTCAAGGATCGAGATATCGGTGCCTGATCCAACATTGATATGGCTGAGCATTGGCTGGGTGTTTGCCTCATACTCGGCCTTAGGCAAATCAAGCACAAAGAGCGAAGCGGCGGCCATGTCATCCACATGCAGGAATTCGCGGCGCGGCGTGCCGGTACCCCAGATAACGACATCTTCGTCCCCCGATTGCGCGGCCTCGTGAAAACGGCGGATCAGAGCGGGAAGCACGTGGCTGTTCTCGGGGTGGAAGTTGTCGCCGGGCCCGTAGAGGTTCGTCGGCATGACCGAGCGATAATCGGTGCCGTGCTGGCGGTTGTAGCTCTCGCAGAGCTTGATCCCGGCGATCTTGGCGATGGCGTAGGGTTCGTTCGTCGGCTCCAGCACGCCGGCCAGCAGTGCGTCCTCGCGCATTGGCTGCGGAACGGCGCGGGGGTAGATGCAGGATGAGCCAAGCTGCAAAAGCCGCGTGACGCCAGCGGCATAGGCCTGATGGGTGACATTCGCCTCGATCATCAGGTTGTCGTAGATGAAGTCAGCGGGGTAGCTGTTGTTGGCAAGGATCCCACCCACTTTGGCAGCGGCAAGGATCACCACATCGGGGCGCTCGGCCTGCATGAATGCCCGCACAGCACCCTGATCTGTCAGGTCGAGTTCCGCATGGGTGCGGGTGACGATGTTCGTTTCGCCACGCGCTTGCAACTGCCGCAGGATCGCGCCACCAACCATCCCTCGGTGGCCTGCAAGGTATATCTTGCGCATTGCCTTAACTCTCGATCGAAATGTGCAGGTCCAGCCCGTGTTCGCGCAACAAACGGGTGCGACGCGCGTTTTGCAGATCATGGGCGACCATTTCCGCGCACATTTCCTGCACGGTAATCTCGGGCGTCCAGCCAAGCTTTGCCTTGGCTTTGGAAGGATCGCCAAGCAGCGTCTCGACCTCGGCGGGGCGGAAATAGCGCGGGTCGATGCGAACGATCACATCGCCAACCGAAAGTGCGGGCGCCGCGTCGCCCTCAATCGCGGCGACAATTCCGACCTCGTCCAGTCCTATGCCCTCAAACCGCAGCGTGATGCCCAACTCGGCGGCGGACCATTCGATGAACTGGCGCACGGAGTATTGTACACCCGTGGCGATGACAAAATCTTCGGGCGTATCCTGTTGCAGCATCATCCACTGCATCCGCACGTAGTCTTTTGCATGGCCCCAATCGCGCAGCGCGTCGATATTGCCCATGTGGAGGCAGGGCTCCAACCCCTGCGCGATATTGGCCAGACCGCGGGTGATCTTGCGGGTCACGAAAGTCTCTCCGCGACGGGGGCTTTCGTGGTTAAAGAGGATGCCGTTACAGGCATACATGCCATAGGCCTCGCGGTAGTTCACGGTGATCCAATAGGCATACATCTTGGCCACCGCATAGGGGCTGCGCGGGTGGAAAGGTGTTGACTCGGTCTGGGGAATTTCCTGCACGAGGCCGTAGAGTTCAGAGGTTGATGCCTGGTAGAAGCGGGTCTTCTTTTCGAGCCCCAGAAAACGGAT
>NZ_LWEX01000179.1 GCF_001634885.1 Sulfitobacter sp. HI0040
ATACGATTGTTTGGAGGTTTGCCGCGCGCCTTATGTCGGATCGCTGAGGCGCCATCCTGCCGGTATCGCTTGAGAAGCCGGAACACTTGCCGCCTTGTCAGATCCAGCAGGTTTGCCGCATTGTCTACCGTCAGCCGACTATCATCGACCTGCGCCAAAACCTCAACGCGGTTCAAATCGCGCTCGCTCATCATAACCCATCCCATGTCCACTCATCCTCGCTATCGTATGCGAGGAGAGTGACACTTCTGAATTGCTCATGGGTGACATTATCGCTTTGCGCGTACAAGCAAAAAGCCTGTAATCTATATTATGTAAATAAATGATCGAACGAAACGCCTTATCCCAAGGCGTATCCGCTGCCTCTTACCGTTCGGATCGGATCCGAACCGCCTGCTTTCGTCAGTGCCTTGCGCAATCGCGCGATATGAACGTCCACCGTGCGGGTATCGACGAAGATGTCCCGGCCCCAGACGTAATCGAGCAATTGCTCACGGCTCAGCACGCGCCCCGCGCGTTCCATCAGGGTCACGAGCAGCCGGTATTCCGTCGGGCCCAGTTTCACTTCGGTCTCGCCCCGTGTCACACGGTGGCGTTCACCATCGAGCGTGATGTCCTCGAACGTCAGCACCGCGCCTTGTGCCGCCGGGCTCGACCGGCGCAGCTGTCCTCGGACGCGCGCCATCAGTTCGCGCAGACTGTAGGGTTTCACCACATAGTCGTCCGCGCCGGTTTCCAGCCCGCGCACGGTATCGACCTCTTCGGACCGCGCAGAGAGCATGATGACCGGTATGTCCCGGGTTTCCTTGTTCATTTTGAGCTGACGGCAGACTTCGATCCCGCTGAGCCGTGGCATCATCCAGTCAAGGATCACCAGATCGGGCGCGGCTTCGCGGATCATCAGCATTGCTTCTTCGCCATCTTCGGCGTGGCGGACGGCATAGCCTTCGGCTTCGAGGTTATAGGCAAGCACCTCGCGCTGCGCGGCCTCGTCATCGACCAGCAGCACCTGCGATTGCAACGCGCTCACGGCTCAGCTCTCCGGCTTTACCGGGGTCACGGAGGTCACATCGGCCTTGGGTCGCGCCTCGTCCGGGTGCTGCCCGGTCACGAGATATACGATCTGTTCGGCGATGGCGGTGACGTGATCACCCATGCGCTCGGTGTTCTTGGCGATGAAATGCAGGTGCATACAAGCGGTTATGTTGCGTGGATCTTCCATCATGAAGGTCAGGAATTCGCGGAAAAGCGCGTTGTACATCTGGTCCACGTCTTCATCGCGGGCGATGACATCCGCCGCCAATTCAGGGTCGCGCTGGATATAGGCGTCGAGCGCGTCCTTCAGCATGCCATCCACGACCTTGGCCATGCGGCGGATCGCGCCTGTGCCATCGCCCACGGGCGGCATTTGCGCCAGCACCCCCGTCCGCTTGGCCATGTTTTTCGCATAATCTCCAATACGTTCCAGGTTGGCGCTGATCTTGATGACGCTGAGGATCACGCGCAGGTCGATGGCTGTAGGCGCGCGCAATGCGATGATGCGGGCCGCGCGTTCGTTGATGGCGTCCTCCAGCGCGTCGATTGCCTTGTCCCCTGCCCGGACCTTCTCGGCCAGTTCCTCATCGCGCGTCTCAAGGGATTCCGCCGCCAGCCGGATCGCGTCCTCGACCAACCCGCCCATCTTCATGATCTGGGCCTGGACGCCTTCGAGGTCACGGTCAAAAGCGGATGCAATATGTTGATTTGACATTGTTTTATCCAATTCTGCCGGTGATGTAGCTTTCCGTCCGGGGGTCTTCGGGAGCGGTGAAAATGCGATCCGTCTCGCCATATTCCACGAGATGGCCGAGGTGGAAGAAGGCTGTCTTCTGGCTGACCCGGGCGGCCTGCTGCATCGAATGGGTGACGATGACGACCGAATAATTCTGCCGCAACTCGTCGATCAATTCTTCGACCTGCGCGGTGGCGATCGGGTCGAGCGCCGAACAGGGTTCGTCCATCAACAGCACCTCGGGCTCCGTCGCGACGGCGCGCGCAATGCAGAGCCGCTGCTGCTGCCCCCCGGAAAGGCCCGTCCCGGGGGCGGAAAGCCTGTCCTTCACCTCGTCCCAGATGGCGCCGCGACGCAGGGCCCGTTCGACGATGTCGTCCAGTTCCGCCTTGTTGCGGGCCAATCCGTGGATACGCGGGCCATACGCCACGTTGTCGTAGATGGATTTCGGGAAGGGGTTTGGCTTCTGGAACACCATGCCGACCTTGGCGCGCAGCTGCACCGGATCGACGCGGCGGTCGTAGATGTCCTCTCCGTCGATGCGGATGTCGCCTTCGACGCGGGCCACATCAATGGTGTCGTTCATCCGGTTGATACAACGTAGAAAAGTCGACTTGCCACAGCCCGAAGGACCGATGAAGGCGGTGACGGTCTTGTCCTCGATGTCGACACTCACGTCCTTGATGGCGTGGGTGTCGCCATAATAGACCTGCACGTTGCGGGCGGAGATCTTGGGCTCCGTCCCGGGGGCCTCTGCATTCGCTGTCATTCTGTCTTCTTTCACGTCTCGTTCAGCCCTTCTTTTACCAGCGCCGCTCGAACCTGCGCCGCAGCAGGACAGCGATCGCGTTCATCGTCACGAGGAACACGAGCAGGATGATGATACCGCCCCATGCCCGCTCATAGAAGGCCGGGTCGGCGCGTTTGGCCCATTCGTAGATCTGTGCCGGCATGGCGCTGTTTGGGTCCATCAGGCCGGAGGCGATGCCGTCCGGCGGGTTCGATGCGATAAAGCCCACCATGCCGATCAGCAAAAGCGGTGCGGTTTCCCCCAGCGCCTGTGCCAGCCCGATGATCGTGCCGGTCAGAATACCGGGGGCGGCCAGCGGCAGCACGTGATGGAAAACCGACTGCATCTTGCTGGCCCCTACCCCCAGCGCCGCATCGCGGATCGACGGCGGCACGGATTTGAGCGAGGCCCGGGTGGAGATGATGATGGTGGGCAGCGTCATCAGCGTCAGCACCAGTCCCCCCACCAGCGGCGCGGAACTGGGCAGGTGCATGTAGTTGATGAACACCGCCAGCCCGAGGATGCCGAAAACGATGGAGGGGACGGCGGCGAGGTTCGATATGTTGACCTCGATGATATCGGTAAAGAGGTTTTTCGGCGCGAATTCTTCAAGATAGATGGAGGCCGCGACCCCGATAGGCAGCGCCAGCGCCAGAACGACCAGCATCATGAAAAGCGAGCCGATCATCGCCACGCCCATGCCCGCCGCCTCCGGTCGCTGGTCGGAGGCGTCCGACCCGGTGATGAATTCGGGATTGAACCGTTTGGCGAGCGATCCTTCGGCCACCAGCGCGTCAACCAGATCAAGCTGGGCCGCGTTGATGCTCTTGTCGTTGGCGATGCTTTCACGGGTCACGCGGCCCTTGAGGTATCCGTCCACCCGGCTGTTCACGAGGAATTCGAACTCCACCGTGGTGCCGATCAGCTCCGGGTTCTCCAGCACGAAATCCCGCAGGGTCGCCGCCGCGTCCTTTGACAGCAGCGCTGCCATGGCCTTCGGTTCAAGCTCGGTCTCGATCCCGGCTTGGGCGACCTTGGCCTCCAGTGCCGCGTTCATGAGCGGGGAATATCCGAAGGTGGACACCTTCTTGATGTCCTCGATGTCGCGGTTGCCCTTCTTGTCGAGCTTGGCTTCGAGCAGTTCGACCGGCAGCGTCAGATAGGTCTGCTGAAAGGCGCCTGTCCCGCGGGAAATGATCGTCACCAGCAGGACAAGCAGCATCAGAAGCCCGACCCCGATGGCGAGGATCCCATAAAGACGAAAGCGCCCCTCCGCGCGGTTGCGGCGGGTGGTGCGGGCGTCCTGCGTCAGCAGGGAGCTTGCCCCGCGCGGATCGGCAATCGGGGCTGCCGGGTTAGGAACGTCGGTCATTCGTATTGCTCCCGGTATCTGCGCACGATGTAGAGCGCGAGAACATTGAGCGCCAAGGTCAGCACGAAAAGCGTAAGGCCAAGGGCAAAGGCCACCAGCGTTTCGGGGCTTGCGAAATCGGTGTCGCCGGTCAACTGGCTGACGATCCGGGTGGTGATCGTCGTCATCGCCTCGAACGGGTTGGCAGAGATGCGGGCGATGGCCCCTGCCCCCAGCACCACGATCATCGTCTCGCCGATGGCGCGGCTTGCCGCCAGCAGGATCGCGCCCACGATGCCCGGCAGCGCCGCGGGCAGCACGACCTGCCGGATGGTTTCCGAATGGGTTGCCCCCAGCCCGTAGGAACCATCCCGCAGGCTTTGGGGCACTGCATTAATGATGTCATCCGACAGCGAGGAAACGAATGGGATCAGCATGATGCCCATCACCAGCCCCGCCGTCAGAACGGACGTGGCGCCGTTCATCCAGTCGACGCCCAGCAAACCGTCCTCGCCGCGCCCGAACACCGAGACGAGGAATGGCCCCACCGTGAGCAGCGCGAAGAGACCGTAGACGATCGTGGGAATCCCGGCGAGGATCTCCAGCAGCGGTTTGGCGATACTGCGCACACGGTTGTTGGCGTATTCGCTGAGGTAGATCGCGGCGTAAAGGCCGATGGGAACCGCCACGGCCAGCGCGATGAAACTGATATAGAGCGTGCCCCAGAGCAGCGGCAGGATCGAAAGATCGCTGTCCCCCCGGAAATTGGGGGACCAGCTGTCGCCGAAGAAAAAGTCTTGCCAGGGATGTGCGCGGAAGAAGTTGATCGATTCAAACAGCATCGACAGGACGATGCCGACGGTCGTCAGAATGGCGAGCGAAGCGGCGAGGATCAGCAACGCTCGGACGCCGCTTTCAACAGTATTGCGCGCCCGGAAGGTCGGGTCGGTCATGCGCAGCGCCGCAACAAGCCCCGCGATGGCCAGCACCAGTACCACGAGGCTGCGGCCCGCATGCCCCAGCGCCCTGAGCCTTGCGTGCTGCTGGGCAGCCTCGACGATTGCCGGCTCCAACGTTCCGCCAAGGGCGATGCCCGCGTCAGACAGGAGCGCGGGCAGCGTTTCGACGGCACGTGCGCCATCGGCCGCCGGGATCGTCTGTGCCACCTGCATCTGGACGAGCCAAGGCTGCACGATCAGCCAGACCGCAAGGACCAGCAGCGCCGGAACCGCCGTGAGCATCGCGGCGGCATAGCCGTAATAGGATGGCAAGGAATGAAGTCGGCGCACATCGCCGTCGACCGCGCGCAGCGCCCGGTGCCGCGCCAGCACATAGGCCAGCGCCGCCAGTGCCAGAATCAATAGCGTGAGAACGCCGGCGTTCGCTGCGCTGAGTAGTTCGATCACCTTGCCCCCAGGGTCCGTATGGCGCTGCGCATGTCAGGGGCGCAGGCGATGGTCAATGCATATGCGCGCCGATCCTTCCGACCGGCGCGCATTCGTGTCGTTTGGGCAGCCTATCAGGAACCGTCGCCCATGACAGTCTCGTCAAAGACGATTTCCTGCGTCTCCGCCAGTTCCGGGTCGGAGACGAGGCCATATTCCGCAAGCGGGCCGTCCGGGCCTGCGACTTCATCCGCGACGAAGAATTCCGCATATTCCTTGAGGCCGGGGATCACGCCGATATGCGCCTTCTTCACGTAGAAGAAGAGCGGCCGCGATACAGGGTATTCCCCGCTGGCGATGGTCTCGGTCGAGGGTTCGACGCCATCCATGGGTGCGACCTGCAGCTTGTCGGTGTTGTTTTCGTAGAAAGCGAGGCCGAAGACGCCGATGCCGTCGCGATTGCTTTCGATCCGGGCCAGTGTTTCGGTGTAGTCACCGTCGATATCGACGGATTTACCGTCGGTGCGCAGCGCGATACAGGCTTTCTCGGCTGCCTTTTCCTTCGCCTTTTCATCGCCTTCCGCCTGCTCCATGAAAACTTCCATGTCGCCGGTGGCTTCACAGCCGGCCAGGATCACCTTCTCCTCGAACACCTCGCGTGTGCCGTGTTTGGTGCCGGGAACGAAGGCCTGGATGGGCTGGGCGGGCAGATCGGGGTTCACGTCGGCCCAGGTCTGATGCGGATTGGCGACGATCTCGCCGTCCTGAACGATCTTGTCCGACAGCGCCAGATACCAGTCCGAGGGGGTGAAGCTGAAGGTTTCGCCGTCGATGTCCGACGCAAAGACGATACCGTCATAGCCGATGCGGACCTCGATGATGTCGGTCACACCGTTCGCGGCACAGGCCGCAAGCTCCGATTCCTTGATTTCGCGGCTGGCGTTGGCCACGTCGATCGTGTTTTCGCCCACGCCTTCGCAGAACCGCTTCAGCCCGGCGGAAGAGCCGCCCGATTCGACGACCGGCGTCGGGAAGTCGAAGTTTTCACCGAAAGCCTCTGCCACGATGGAAGCATAGGGCAGAACGGTGGAGGAGCCGGCGATCTGCACCTGATCGCGCGCCGCTGCGGCGGTTGCGGAAACGGCGGCAAGTGCCAGGGCGGATGTGGAAAGTCTTGCAAGCGACATGAATTCTCCTGTCAGGTCTATGCGCATGGCCCGCACGGCCAAGCTGCGCCCCGTCTAGCCGGAACGTGCTTCGCTTATGTGACGGTTTCGTTACAGTTATATGACAGCTTCAGCCGCGCGCCAACTCTTCGCGGTCGACCGGCAGGGCCACGGTGAAACAGGCCCCCTCGCCCTCGGTGCTTTCGATCAGAAGCCGCCCACGGTGGCGGTTCAGGATGTGCTTCACGATGGCAAGGCCAAGCCCGGTGCCCCCCAGCGCCCGGCTGCGGTGGTTGTCGGCCCGGTAGAACCGTTCGGTAAGACGGGGCAGATGCTGCTGCGCGATGCCCGGCCCTTCATCCTGCACGGCCACGCGCAAGCTGGCCGTCCGCAACGCCGGGTCATGCTCGCGCAGGGAGACATCCAGATGAACCGCCCTGCCCGGCCCGCCATATTTGATCGCGTTTTCCAGCAGGTTGGTGAAGACCTGCTGCAACTCGTCCGCATCGCCGCGCAGGGGGGCCTGCGGTAGCTCCGGCGGATCGGGCAGCGTGACGTTCTGCGCTGACGCGACGGGGGCAAGATTGCGCAGCGTCGCCTCCAGCACCTTTACCAGATCCACCCGTTCCTTGGGGCGCACCCGCTCGTTCGCCTCGACCCGGCTCAGCGCCAGCAGGTCCCCGACAAGCCGGTTCATCCGCTCCGCCTCCTGCGCCATGACGCCCAGAAACCTGTCGCGCGCGGCGGCATCGTCCCGCGCCGGGCCGCGCAGGGTTTCGATGAAACCCATGAGCGCGGTAAGCGGCGTGCGCAGTTCATGACTGACATTGGCCACGAAATCGCGGCGCATCTGGCCCGCTGCGGCTTCATCGGTCGTGTCCTGAAAGATCAGCAGGGTGACACCGGCCCCCGCCACCGGGCAGATCGCCACGTCATAGACGGTTTCGCGGCCCGCTTGGGCGGCATGATACCGTGCGCGCCGGGCCGTCGCATCGGCGAGCGAGCCTTCGACCGCCTCCACCAGTGCCGGTTGGCGCAGCACGGTGATGAAATGCCGCCCCACGGCGGCATGGCCCAGCAGGCCGGCGGCTTGCGTGTTCAGCGCCAGAATCTGTTCGCGCGCGTCGATGGCGAGCGTCGGCTGCGGCAGGCTGCGGACGAGATCGCCGATCGGCAGCCGGAGCGACATCGGTCAGAGCGGTGCCAGATCGCGGCGGAACCGGGCGGCGACCTGCGTATAGTGCAGTGCGCTGGCGGTGATGCGCTGGATCGCCTGCGCGTCGAGTTCGCGAACAACCTTTCCCGGGCTGCCCATGACAAGGCTGTTGTCGGGGATCACCTTGTTCTCGGTCACCAGGGCACCGGCTCCGATCAGGCAGTTCTTGCCGATCTTCGCCCCGTTGAGAATGGTGGCGCCCATGCCAACCAACGTGTTGTCCCCCACGGTGCAGCCATGCAGCATGACCTTGTGACCGATGGTGCAGTTCCGCCCCACGGTCAGCGGGAAACCGATGTCGGTGTGAAAGACGCAGTTCTCTTGCACGTTGCTGCCCTGCCCCACGACGATAGGCTCGTTGTCACCTCTGAGCGTGGCCCCGAACCAGACCGATGACCCTTCGGAAAGCGTTACGGTGCCGATGACGTTGGCGTCGGGTGCGACCCAGGCGTCGGCGTGGACTTCGGGCGTGTCATCACCCAGTGCATAGAGTGTCATGTCGTCTCCTCGAATTCGGATTGCAGCTTGCGGACGTGTTCGTTGAGCCATGGCTGCTGGATACGCCGCAGGCGGGTGGCTTCGACGATGGTGCGCAGGCGCTCTTCGGTCCTGTCAAGATCGTCGTTCACCAGAACATAGTCATAGCCACCCCAATGGCTGATCTCGTCCCAGCTTTTTTCCATCCGGCGTGCGATCACGCTGGCGGAATCCAGATCCCGCTTTTCCAGCCGCTTGCGCAGTTCCGCGATGGAGGGCGGCAGCAGGAAGATCGACAGCGTATGCGGCCCGAGCGCTGAATTGGTGATCTGCTGGGCCCCCTGCCAGTCGATGTCGAACAGGACGTCGCGCCCGGCCTCGATCGCTTCTTCCACCGGGCCGCGGGGCGAGCCGTAGAAATTGCCGAAGACATGGGCATGTTCCAGCATCGCGTCGGCGGCGACCTGCTCCTTGAACTTCTTTTCCGACATGAAATGATAATCCGCGCCGTCCACCTCACCCGCGCGCATCGCCCGGGTGGTGGCGGAGACGGAAAAGGTCAGCCCTTCGTCCCAGGCGCGCAGGCGATGCGCCAGCGTCGATTTACCGGCACCCGAGGGCGAGGACAGGATGATCAGCAGGCCGCGTCGCTTGGCGGTCATATCGGGTTACTCCACATTCTGGACCTGTTCGCGCATCTGGTCGATCACGGCCTTCAGCGCCAGACCGACGCGCGTGACATCGGTGTTCTGCGCTTTTGAGCACAGGGTGTTCGCTTCGCGATTGAATTCCTGCATCAGGAAATCGAGCCGGCGGCCCACCGCGCCGCCTTCGTCGATCAGCGCGCGTGCCGCGGCGACATGGGCCGACAAGCGGTCCGTTTCCTCGGTCACGTCGGATTTTACCGCGATCAGCGCGAGTTCCTGCGCGACGCGATCGGGGTCCGCGCCATCGGCATTGTCCATCACCTTGGCGAGGTTGCGGCGCAGCGTCTCGCCGATCTGGGCCGCGCGGGCCTTGACGGCGTTCACGGCTTCGGCAGTCAGCGCCTCGATCTCGTCGATCTGGCCCCGCAGCAACGCCTCCAGCGCCGCGCCCTCGGCTTGCCGCATCGCGTCGAAGGCCGCGAGCGTTTCGCCGAACTGATCCAGCAATGCGCGGTCGAGACCTTCGACCTCTTCGGTGGGATTGGTCTGCTCCAGCACGCCGCGCATCCCGGCCAGATCGGTCGCGCGGGACGGCGCAAGCGACAGGCCCGCCTCCATCGCCCGGTCCTCGATCTGTTGCAGGGCGGCGAGGACCGCTTCAAGCTGGGCGGTGTTCACGGCGAGCGTGCCGCCGGTATCCTCGCGGCTGAGCCGGAGCGAGACGGTCACGTTCCCCCGGTTGGCCACGGAGGCCACCTGCTTGCGCAGCCCGGCCTCCAGCCCTTCGACCCAATCGGGCGCGCGCACCCGAATATCGAGCCCCTTGCCATTGACCGCGCGTATCTCGGTGCTCCAGCCAAAGGCGCCATGGGTTCCGCTGGCAGAGGCAAAGCCGGTCATGGATCTGATCATGGGCGGGTACCTTCCGTGCTGGGGCGGAGCCAGCTTTACGGCCAAACCGCCGTTGGCGGCAACCCCCGGGTCAGGCCGATCTGACGATTTCGTTAACCACGCAGATCGGCTTTTGACAACCATAGGGCGATTGTGACTAGTATGGAGAAAGGGTTTTTGCTCTGTGGAAAAGCGCGGCTTCCCCGGCTTCTCGGGGTGGTTGGAAGGCTCATCCGCCAAAACGGAACGACATGACTGGACATCGTATCGCACCGGGCTTCGCGGCCCTTTCCCTCATCGAAAGCTATTGGGAGGCTCTGCGCGGCGCAGATCTGTTGCCTGACCGCGCGGATGTGGACCCGCGCGGCATCGATGCGGCGCTGGATTTTGCCTTTATCGCAGAGCGGACGCCCGACGGTGCGCAGTTCCGGGTGGCGGGGGCGCATCTCGTCGCTCTCATGGGGCGCGATGCGCGGCGTGCGCCTGTGCCGCTGCTCTTTCGTCAGGAAGACCGCCTGCGTTTCGCCCGCATTGTCGAAGAGGTATGCACCATGCCCGCCACTTGCATCTTAAGGTTGCGTGCCCAGGGCGACGGCACGGGGCGCATATTGGATGCCCGCATGAACCTTTTGCCCCTGCGCGATGACAACGGTAAAGTCGAACGCCTGCTTGGTTGCTTCGTTGCTTTGGGTCAGGTCGGTGCTGCCCCACGCCAGTTCTCCATTCTCGACCAGATGATACAAAAGATCGAACCGGGCGCTGAGGCGGCAGAGATGGCGCGGGCTATTACACGGGGGGAAGACCCCACCGCCGCGGGCAGTATCGGCGGCACGGGGTTCGCGGCCCCCGCGACCCCCTTTGACAGAAAGGGCGCGCCCGTGGCGCGCCCCCATCTTCGATTGGTAAAGTCGGACGACTAGAACGCCTCTCCCCTAGCCCGCGGCCTGTGTGGCCTGCGCGGAACGGCGGGCGGAAAGCTCCTCCGCCACGAGGAAGGCCAGTTCGAGCGACTGGCTGGCGTTCAGCCGCGGGTCGCAGGCGGTGTGGTAACGGTCCGACAGGTCCTCGTCACTGACGGACCGGACACCGCCGGTGCATTCCGTCACGTCCTGCCCCGTCATCTCGAAATGCACGCCACCCGGCACGGTGCCTTCTGCGGCATGAACGGCGAAGAATTCGCGCACTTCCCGCAGGACCGAGTCGAAGGGCCGCGTCTTGTAGCCGTTGCTGGCCTTGATCGTGTTCCCGTGCATGGCATCGCAGGTCCAGACGACCGACGCGCCCTCCTGCTCCACTGTGCGGATGAGCCGCGGCAGATGTTCCCCCACCGCACCGGCGCCGAAACGCGCGATGAGCGTGAGCCGCCCGGCCTCATTGTCGGGGTTCAGCGTGGCCATCAGCCGCTTGAGGTCATCCTCGGTCATGCTGGGGCCGCACTTGAGCCCGATGGGGTTCTGCACGCCACGGGCGAATTCGACATGCGCGCCGTCGGGCTGGCGTGTCCGGTCGCCGATCCAGATCATGTGACCCGATCCCGCCAGCCATTTGCCGGTCTGGCTTTCCTGACGGCACAGGGCCTCTTCGTATTCCAGCAGCAGCGACTCGTGGCTGGTGTAGAATTCCACCGACTGAAGCGTATGCGCGGTTTCCGAAGTGACGCCCGCGGCTGCCATGAAGTCCAGCGTGTCGGAAATGCGGTTGGCGATCTCGCGGTACTTCTCGGCCTTCTCGTTGTCGGTGAAGCCGAGGGTCCAGCGATGCACCTCATGCACATCGGCGTAGCCGCCCGTCGAAAATGCGCGGATCAGGTTCAGCGTCGCCGCCGCCTGCGTGTAGGCGCGCAGCATCTTCTGCGGATCGGGGATCCGGGCTTCGGCGGTGAAGTCCAACTCGTTGATGATGTCACCGCGGTAGCTGGGCAGTTCCACGCCATTGACCACCTCCGTCGGGGCGGAGCGCGGCTTGGCGAACTGACCGGCCATGCGGCCCAGCTTGATCACCGGCACCTTGGCGCCGTGGGTCAGCACGATGGCCATCTGCAGCATCACCTTGAAGGTGTCGCGGATCATGTCGGAGCTGAACTGTTCGAAGCTTTCGGCGCAATCGCCGCCCTGCAGCAAAAACGCCTCGCCCCGCCCGGCGGCGCCGAGGTGTTTCTTCAGGCGGCGCGCTTCCCCGGCAAACACGAGGACGGGATAGCGGGCCAGTTGCGCCTCAACGGCGTTCAGCGCTGCCTGATCGGGATAATCGGGCATCTGGATACGCGGTTTGTCGCGCCAGCTGGATTTGGTCCATTCTCGCATGTTCGGCCCTCCGGTTGCGGCGCGCAAAGTGGGACCGCGCCTGTCCCCTGCCTCCTATACAAAAGCGTGCGATGAGACGCCAGAACCCAAATTCCGCCTCTTGACCTGTCCCCCCGGGCGTGAGCAAGCTTCGCGGCAAGTCGTGCGGCCTCCGTGAAACATGCGGTCAGGGCGCGCCGGGACCATACCAGAAGAAAGACGCGCGATGTCAGAACCGCGACAGGCCCCCCGGATATCGAAGGATTTCGACCGTCCCAGAAGGTTCGTCTTCGTCCTGCTGGAAAACTTCACGCTTCTCAGCTTTGCCTCTGCCGTGGAATGCCTGCGCATCGCCAACCGGATGATGGGCTGGCAGGCCTATGACTGGCGCATCATCGGCGAAGGCGGCGAAGAGGTGACAAGCTCTGCCGGGGCGCGCTTCACGCTCGACGGCGATCTTGATGAGCTGTCGCGCGACGATACCATCATGCTCTGCGGGGGCATCGACGTGCAGGCCGCGACCACGAAGCGTCTGCTGGGCTGGGTGCGCCGCGAATCCCGCAAGGGCATGGCCGTGGGCGGGCTGTGCACGGCGGCCTACACACTGGCGCGGGCCGGCCTGCTGGACGGCAAGAAGGCCACCATCCACTGGGAAAATCAGGACAGTTTCGCCGAAGAGTTTCAGGAAGTGGACCTCACGAAATCCGTCTTCGTGGTGGATGGCAATCGCCTGACCACGGCGGGCGGGACCTCTTCCATCGACCTCATGCTCAAGCTCATCGCGGATCAGCAGGGGGAGGAACTGGCGAACGCGGTGGCGGACCAGCTGATATATTCATCGATCCGCACCGATCAGGATACCCAGCGCCTTTCGGTGCCCACGCGCATCGGCGTGCGCCATCCGAAACTGAGCCAGGTCATCCAGATGATGGAAACGAATATCGAGGAACCCATCAGCCCCTCGGTGCTGGCGCGGGATGTTGGCATGTCCACCCGGCAGCTGGAACGCCTGTTCCGCCGCTATCTGAACCGCAGCCCCAAGCGGTACTACATGGAACTGCGCCTGCAAAAGGCGCGGAACCTGTTGATGCAGACTGATATGAGCGTGATCAACGTGGCGCTCGCCTGCGGCTTCGCCTCGCCCTCACATTTTTCCAAGTGCTACCGGTCGCATTATGACACGACCCCCTACCGCGAACGCGGCAGTCACGCGGCACGGCTGTCGATCTGACGGGCGAAAGGGCCGCTTGAGGGCAATTCGCATCCCTCTTACGACGCGGAAAGATCATCCGCGAAAGCCTGCGTTTAGACCGAATTCCGGATAATTTATTCAGCTACGGTGGAAGCCGTGAACAAAAGCTCCGCGAAATCGGTGCGATGCGCCGGGTTGACCCGCGGGACCCTTCCAAAAATTGGCTTTTCTTTTCGCGAAACGCATCCTAACGTCCCTACCGAACGTCAAGTTCCAACTAGGGAGAATACCATGAAAAAGATGCTTATGGCCACAACGGCTGCGGCACTTCTCGCGACGAACGCCTGGGCGGATGCCCATTCCAAGGAAGTCAAACTGGGTATCGAATTCGGCTTCACCGGCCCCATCGAATCCCTGACCGGGCCCATGGCGGCCGGTGCCGAAATGGCGATGAAAGAAGTCACCGACAGCGGCATGCTGATGGACGGCGCCATGGTCACCGCGCTGCGCGCGGATTCCGGTTGCATCGACAACGGCCTCGCCGTCTCTTCCGCGGAACGCCTGATTGCCGATGGCATCAACGGGCTGATCGGCGCGGATTGCTCCGGCGTGACGGGCGCCGTGCTGCAGAACGTCGCCATTCCGAACGGCATGGTCATGATCTCGCCCTCCGCAACCTCGCCCGGCCTGACCACCATGGAAGACAACGGCCTGTTCTTCCGCACCTCGCCGTCGGATGCGCGCGAAGGCGAAGTGATGGCGGAAATCCTTAAGGAGCGTGGCGTCGAATCCATCGCCCTGACCTATACCAACAACGATTACGGCAAGGGTCTCGCGGACGCGATTGAATCCAGCTTTAAGGCCGCGGGCGGCGAAGTCACGATCGTTGCGGCGCATGAGGACGGCAAGGCCGACTACTCCGCCGAAATGGGTGCGCTTGCCTCCGCCGGTGGCGACCTGCTGGTTGTTGCGGGCTATCTCGACCAGGGTGGTGCGGGCATCATCAAGGCGGCGCTCGACTCCGGCGCATGGGATACCTTCGGCCTGCCCGGCGGCATGATCGGTGAAAACCTGCCCAAGAACATCGGCCCCGACCTCGACGGCTCCTACGGCCAGATCGCGGGTTCCGAAGGCAAGGGCATCGATACATTCGCCAAGATGGCCGAAGAAGCAGGCTTTGACGGCACATCGCCCTATGCGCCCGAGTCCTACGATGCGGCGGCGCTCTTCCTGCTGGCCATGCAGGCCGCCGGTTCGACAGACCCGGCAGAGTACAAGGACAAGATCATGGAAGTGGCCAACGCCCCCGGCGAAAAGGTCTATCCCGGTGAGCTTGGCAAGGCCCTGGAAATGATCGCGAACGGGACGGACATCGACTATGTCGGCGCCTCCGCAGTGGAACTGATCGGACCCGGTGAATCCGCGGGCACCTATCGCATGATCGAAGTACGCGACGGCAAGAACGAGACTATCGGCTTCAAGTAAGCCCGACGGTCCTTTACGAAAACGATACAGCCCGGAGCCCGCTTCGGGCTGTATCGCACCAATGATAACGCATCTGCGCAAAGTGGAGCGGACAGGGATGGACAGATGATCGTCGTTGACGACGTACACAAGCAATTCGGGGGATTCCACGCCGTCGACGGCGCAAGCCTGTCGATCGAAAAGGGATCCATCACGGGGCTGATCGGCCCCAACGGTGCGGGCAAGACCACCCTCTTCAACGTGATCGCCGGGGTGCTGAAACCGACCTCCGGTCGTGTCACCATGGACGGCGAGGATATCACCGGCCTGCCGCCGCATGAGCTGTTCCACAAGGGGCTGCTGCGCACCTTCCAGATCGCGCATGAATTCTCCTCCATGACCTGCCGCGAGAACCTGATGATGGTGCCGGGTGGTCAATCGGGCGAGAAACTGTGGAACACGTGGTTTGGACGCAAGCGCATCGCCGACGAGGAGCGCGCGCTACGTGCCAAGGCCGACGAGGTGCTGGAATTCCTGACCGTCGAACATCTGGCCGACCAGAAGGCCGGGCAAATCTCCGGCGGGCAGAAAAAACTGCTGGAACTGGGCCGGACCATGATGGTCGATGCCAAGATCGTATTTCTCGACGAAGTGGGGGCCGGGGTGAACCGGACCCTGCTCAACACCATCGGCGACGCGATCCTGCGGCTCAACGCTGAGCGCGGCTATACTTTCGTCGTCATCGAGCATGACATGGATTTCATCGGGCGGCTTTGCGACCCGGTGATCTGCATGGCCGAGGGGCATGTGCTGGCCACCGGCACGCTGGACGAGATCAAGGCCAACGAACAGGTGATCGAGGCCTATCTGGGCACCGGGCTGAAGAACAAGTCGAAGGTGAACGCGTGACCGCGATGCGCGGGCGCGGCGCTGCCGATCCGTCCTGGGGGCGCGCCCCCAGACCCCCCGAGTATTTGAAAAAGGGTGAAGAAGGATGAGCGATCCCTATTCCGACCGGGGCAACAAGGATGTCTCGATTGCCAATCCGAAGGGCATGGGAAGCGCCCAGCCGATACAAAAGAGCGGCGCCGTGGAGCCCGCCGCCGGCGGCCCCTTCCTGATCGGAGAGAACATGACCGGGGGCTACGGCAAGGGCCCCGATATCCTGCATGATTGCACGATCTCCGTCGACGAGGGCGAGATCGCCGTCATCGTTGGGCCGAATGGTGCGGGCAAGTCCACGGGCATGAAGGCGGTCTTCGGCATGCTGGACCTGCGCGAGGGCCGCGTGAAGCTGGACAGTGAGGATATCACCGCCCTGTCCCCGCAGGACCGCGTGGCCAAGGGCATGGGTTTCGTGCCCCAGACATCCAACATCTTCACCTCGATGACGGTGGAGGAGAACCTCGAGATGGGGGCCTTCATCCGGCGCGATGACTTCCGCGATACCATGACGCAGGTCTATGACCTGTTCCCGATCCTGAAGGAGAAACGGTTTCAGGCCGCGGGGGAGCTTTCGGGCGGGCAGCGCCAGCAGGTGGCCGTGGGCCGCGCGCTGATGACGCGCCCCAAGGTCCTGATGCTGGATGAGCCCACCGCCGGGGTTTCGCCCATCGTGATGGACGAATTGTTCGACCGCATCATCGAAGTGGCGCGCACCGGCATTCCCATCCTCATGGTGGAACAGAATGCCCGGCAGGCGCTGGAAATCGCCGACAAGGGATATGTTCTGGTACAGGGCCGCAACGCCTATACCGGCAGCGGCAAGGAATTGCTGGCCGATCCGGAAGTCCGCAAATCATTTCTGGGAGGCTGAGGCATGGAGTTTCTCAACGCCATCGTGGCGCTATCGAACTATGTGCTCATTCCGGGCATCGCCTATGGCAGCCAGCTGGCACTGGGCGCGCTTGGCGTGACGCTGGTCTACGGCATTCTGCGCTTTTCCAACTTCGCCCACGGGGACACGATGGCGTTCGGGGCCATGGTGACGATCCTGTTCACATGGTGGTTCCAGTCGATGGGGCTAAGCCTCGGCCCGCTGCCCACCGCGCTCATCGCGCTGCCGCTCGGTATTCTGGGGACCATGGGGTTACTGCTTTTGACGGATCGTTTCGTCTATCGGTTCTACCGGGCGCAGAAGGCCAAGCCCGTGATCCTCGTGATCGTGTCGCTGGGTGTGATGTTCATTATGAACGGGATCGTGCGTTTCATCATCGGCGCGGATGACATCAATTTTCTCGACGGGGAACGCTTCATCATCTCGGCGCGCGATTTCAAGACCATGACCGGGCTGGACGAGGGGCTCGCCTTTCGCACCACGCAGTTGATCACCATCGTCACCGCCATGATCATCGTGGCGGCCCTGTTCTGGTTCCTCAACAAGACGCGGTCGGGCAAGTCGATGCGCGCCTATTCGGACAATGAGGACCTGGCCCTGCTGTCGGGCATCAACCCCGAGCGTGTGGTGATGATCACATGGTTGATCGTGGCGGTGCTGGCGACGGTGGCGGGCGTGCTTTACGGGCTCGACAAGTCGTTCAAGCCTTTCACCTATTTCCAGTTGCTTCTGCCGATATTCGCCAGCGCTATCGTGGGCGGGTTGGGCAATCCGGTGGGGGCCATCGCGGGCGGTTTCGTGATCGCCTTTTCAGAGGTCACGATCACCTATGCGTGGAAAAAGGTGCTGGGCTATCTGTTGCCCGAGAGCCTTGAGCCCAGCGGCCTCGTGCAGCTTCTCAGCACCGATTACAAGTTCGCGGTCAGCTTCGTGATCCTGCTGATCGTGTTGCTGGTCAAACCCACGGGATTGTTCAAGGGACAGGCGGTATGAGCGAAGGCATCCGGAATACGCTTCTCTTTCTGCTGGTGGCGGGGCTCATTACCTATGTGGGCTATGCGCAGAGCCTGAACTCGGCGCTGCTCATCATTGCGATGGGGCTTTTGTCGTCGATCATGGCGCTTGGGGTGAACCTGCAATGGGGGTTCGCCGGTCTTTTCAACGTGGGCATCATGGGTTTCGTGGCGCTTGGCGGGCTGGCCGCCGTGCTGGTGGGCATGCCGCCCACGCCCGGCGGATTCTCTGCCGGGGGCGTGGGCGTGCTGGTGGCCCTGCTCATGGGGGGCGCCACGATCGCGGCGGCTGTCTATGCCACCAAGAAGATGCGCAAGGGCTGGCTGCGGACCGTGGTCGTAATCGTTCTGCTGGTGGGCGGTTTCTTCGTGTTCCGCGCCCTCCTTGACCCGTCGGTGGCCCGGATCGAGGAGATCAACCCGGCTGAATACGGCTATCTCGGCGGTCTTGGCTGGCCGGTTCTGCTTGCCTGGCCGGTGGGCGGCCTCTTTGCCGCCGGTGCGGCTTGGCTGATCGGCAAGACGGCACTTGGCCTGCGGTCCGACTACCTGGCCATCGCGACGCTGGGCATCGCTGAGATCATCATCGCCGTGATGAAGAACGAGGATTGGCTGACGCGCGGGGTCAAGAACGTCATCGGTGTGCCCCGCCCCGTCCCCTATGAAATCGATCTGCAGAACGATCCCAGCTTCGTGGAGCGGGCGGCGCAACTGGGGATGGACCCGGTCGAAGGCTCGACCCTCTGGGTGAAGTTCCTTTACGTGCTGCTATTCGGGGCGGTCCTGCTGATCCTTCTGTGGATGAGCCAGCGCGCCCTGCACAGCCCCTGGGGCCGGATGCTGCGCGCCATCCGCGACAACGAAGTCGCCGCCGAAGCCATGGGCAAGGACGTGACGGCGCGGCATCTGCAGGTCTTCATCCTCGGCTCGGCGGTCTGTGGCATCGCGGGGGCGATGATGACGACGATGGACAGTCAGCTTACCCCGGGCACCTACCAGCCGCTGCGGTTCACCTTCCTGATTTGGGTGATGGTGATCGTCGGCGGTTCCGGCAACAACTTCGGCGCGGTGCTTGGTGGCTTCCTGATCTGGTTCCTCTGGGTGCAGGTGGAGCCCATCGGCCTTTGGCTCATGAATGTCATCACCTATGGCATGGCCGAAGGATCGCCGCTGAAGGCGCATCTGATCGACAGCGCGGCCCATATGCGGCTGCTGACCATGGGGTTGGTGCTGCTCATTGTGTTGCGGTTCAGCCCGCGCGGGTTGATCCCCGAGAAATGAGGCGTGAGCCCGGACCGTCACGGTCCGGGCCGCCCCGTGAAGTCAGCGCCCCTTGAACAGACCGCCGAGGATGCCGCGCACGATGCGCCGCCCGGTGGTCCCCTTCAGTTCCTTGATCACGACGGAGGCGATAGCCCCGCCTACGCTTTCCGCATCCCGGCGGCCTGCCCCCCGGCCCGCCGGGGAATGGCCCCCGCCGTAGCGCCGACCCTTGCTGTATTCGCGTTTCTCCGCCTCGGCCGCCTGCTCTGCGGCCTCTTCTTCCGGCCTGGCCTCTGCCGCCGCCTGTTCCGCCCGGGTGCGCAGCATCTCGAACGCGGATTCGCGGTCGAGCGCTGTCGCATAGCTGTCGCGCAGGTCTGAGGCCGCGATGATTTCGGCGCGTTCATCCGACGTGATGGGGCCAAGCTGGGACGACGGGGGCCGGATCAGTGTGCGTTCGACGATCCCGGGCGCGCCCTTTTTCTGCAGCATGGAGGTGACGGCTTCGCCCACGCCCACGTCGCGGATCGCGTCCTCCGTATCGAAACGCGGATTTTCGCGGTAGGTCTCTGCCGCGTGGCGCAACTCGCGCCGGTCCCGCGCGGTAAAGGCGCGCAGCGCGTGCTGTATGCGGTTGCCAAGCTGGCCCAGCACATCGTCAGGCACGTCGGCGGGGTTCTGCGTCACGAAATAGACGCCGACACCTTTGGAACGGATCAGCCGGGCAACCTGTTCCACCTTGTCCACCAATGCCTTGGGGGCGTCTTCGAACAGCAGATGCGCCTCGTCGAAGAAGAACACCAGCTTCGGCTTGTCCGGGTCACCAACCTCGGGCAGTTCCTCGAAAAGCTCCGACAGCAGCCAGAGCAGGAAGGTCGCATAGAGGCGCGGCGCGCTCATCAGCCGGTCCGCGGCAAGGATATTGACGGAGCCGCGCCCGTCCGGACCCACGCGCATCATGTCGCTGAGCGCAAGTGCCGGTTCGCCGAAAAACTGCGCCGCCCCCTGATTTTCCAGCACCAGCAACCGGCGCTGGATGGCACCCACCGAGGCGGTGGAGATGTTGCCATAGCGCAGGGACAGATCGGAGGCGTTCTCCCCCACCCAGACGAGCAGGGCGCGAAGGTCCTTCAGGTCGAGCATGGGCAGGCCGTCCTCGTCCGCGACGCGGAAGGCGATGTTGAGGATGCCTTCCTGCGCCTCGCTGAGGTCGAGCAGTTGCGACAGCAGCAGCGGCCCCATTTCCGATACCGTGGTGCGTACCGGATGGCCTTGTTCGCCGAAGAGATCCCAGAAGGTGACCGGAAAGCCCGCGTAGGTATAATCGTCGAAACCGATCTTTTCCGCGCGCTCCATGAAGGGACCGTGCAACTTGTGGGTTTCGCTGCCGGGTTTGGCGAGCCCCGAAAGATCGCCCTTCACATCGGACAGAAAGACCGGAACGCCCGCGGCCGAAAACCCTTCGGCCAGAATCTGCAGAGTTACGGTCTTACCCGTTCCGGTGGCCCCGGCGATCAACCCGTGCCGGTTCGCGTAGCGCAGACTGAGGTATTGTTTGTCCGCGTAGCCCTCGCCGCCGCCGCCGATGAAGATGTCTTGGGTCACGGAATGTCCTTTCGCCGGGGAGGGGTATGAAACGTCCGCCGCAGCATACAAATTTAACCTCTGTTCGCGATAGTCGAAATCGTTCCGCGCCGGTTCTGCCGGGGCGGGGCATTTCCTCCCTGTCAGACTGGCCGCGCCTTCGGGTGCGGCCCTTTTTCCGTCAGGGGCTTGGCCCATATTTCGTGCCACTAAAGTCGCATTTTTGCTGTTGACCGTCGTTCGCCGCTTTCGTAACGTGGCGTCAATAAGTCGGCCCAGTCCGACGGGGAGAGAAGAACGTGAAAGAAGGTGCCTCGGCACCTTCTTTTTCGTTTGGGCCCCTAGGCTTGCGGCCTAGCCTTCACGGGGCGGTCCGCGAAAACTTGCCACCTGATGCACCCGCGCGGGGGGATCCCCGCTGACATGTCCGCAACAGCATGTTAAAGGGCCGTGACCCAACAATAGTGGAACCGACATGAGCAAGTTTTACACCGCCCTGCCCGTATGCCTCGCGCTTTCGGTGGCACCCTTTGCCGCCCTTGCACAAACGGCATCCACCGGCACAAAGGTAGAGACCGACACAACCGCCCAGACCGACGATGCGGCACAGACCGATACCGCTGCCGAAGCTGAGAGCACCGCGACGACAGAAACCGAAACGGAGGCATCGGAAGAGGCTCAGTCCGGCGGCGCCAGCGTCGTGGATCAGCTGAGCCTTGGCGAAGACGCCGATCAGCCGAACCAGCTTGGCCAGACCTATACCGGTGAAACCATCGGCGCATGGGAACTGAAATGCATCCGCACCGAGGAAGAGCAGGACCCCTGCCAGATGTATCAGCTTCTGGAGGATGGTGAGGGCAATGCCGTCGCCGAATTCTCGCTGTTCCGTCTGCCTGCGGGCGGCAAGGCGACTGCGGGCGCGACCATCGTCGTACCGCTCGAAACCGCCCTGCCCCAGCAATTGAACATCGCCGTCGATGGCGGCAAGGCGCGGCGCTATCCCTATGCCTTCTGCAACCCGGTCGGCTGCTATGCCCGCCTCGGCCTGACAGAGGACGACGTAAATGCCTTCAAGCGGGGCAACAAGGCGGTCATCACTATCGTGCCCGCACTGGCACCTGACCAAAAGGTAGAGCTGGACCTGTCGCTCGACGGGTTCACCGCGAGCTTCGATAAGGCATCTGTCATTCAGGAGTGAGCCTAGGCTCCCTCTTTGCTAGAATGACGAAGGGCCGCCCATGGGGCGGCCCTTTGCGTTTCGGGGTGTAGCCTCCGACGCAGAGCCTTGCGGGCGCGTTGATCGTTATGCAGACAGTCCCGACGTCGTACCCGCCCAAAGCAAAGGCGCATCGCGCCGCCGGGCAGCGCCGCATCGCGCCCGGCCCAGCCTCAGACGGCGCGCAGGGCCAGTACCGCGTTCATGCCACCAAAGGCGAAGGCGTTCGACAGCGCGACGGTCACGCGGGCTTCGCGCGCTTCGTTCGGCACCACATCGAGATCGCATTCCGGGTCGTGCTGCTCATGGCCGATGGTGGGGGCCACCACGCCGTCCCGCAGCGCCATGATGCAGGCCAGCAGCTCCACTGCCCCGGTGGCCCCGATGGCATGCCCATGCATCGATTTCGTCGAACTGATCATGAGCGCGTCGGCATGGCTGCCGAAAATCTCGCGCACGGCGGCGCATTCCGTTCTGTCATTGGCGGCGGTTCCGGTGCCATGGGCGTTGATATAGCCCACCTCGCTGCGGTCGATGCCCGCATTCTGCAGCGCGCCGCGCATGGCGCGCACGGCCCCGTCCCGCGAGGGCATCACGATGTCGGAGGCATCCGACGTCATGGAGAAACCCGATACCTCGCACAGGATATCCGCGCCCCGGGCCTTTGCATGTTCGTACTCCTCGAAGACGAAGATACCCGCGCCTTCGCCCTGAACCATCCCGTTGCGATTGGCCGAAAAGGGGCGGCAGGCGTCGCGGCTCATGACGCGCAGGCCTTCCCAGGCCTTCACCCCGCCAAAGCAGAGCATCGATTCCGACCCGCCGGTGATCATGACGGGGCTGACACCGGAGCGCACGAAGGCGAAGGCCTGCGCCATGGCGTGGTTCGACGACGCACAGGCCGTAGACACGGTGAAGGACGGCCCCTGCAGGTTCCATTCCATGCTGATATGGCTTGCCGCCGCGCTGTTCATCAGCCGGGGCACGACGAAGGGGTGAACGCGGTTCTTTCCTTCCTCGTAGACCGCGCGGTAATTGTCATCCGAGGTGCCGATGCCGCCGCCGGCGGTGCCCAGTATGACCCCGGTGCGCATGGCGAGTTCATCGTCAAAGGTCAGCCCCGACTGGACGATCGCCTCCCGCGCCGCCACCAGTGCGAACTGCGTGAACCTGTCGTAGAGCGAGAGTTGCTGCCGATTGAAATGATTTTCGGGGGTAAAGCCGTGGACCTGCCCGCCGATACGGATCGAAAGCCGGTCGGTATCGCGGAAATCGAGCGGCCCGATGCCGCAGACCCCATCGCGCATGGCCTGCATGGTGCCCGGCACGTTCGATGCCAGCGCGTTGATCGTGCCCGCACCGGTGATGACGACGCGGTGCATGGGCTACCCCTGTTCCGCCTTCAGCCGCTTGATCCCCGCCACGATCTGCGCGACCGACGAAATATCGAAATCGGACTCTTCGGGGTTGTTGGCGTTGAAGGGAACCGAAATGTCGAAAGTTTCTTCGATGGCGAAAATGCTTTCCACAAGGCCGAGGCTGTCGATGCCGAGCGACTCGGGCGTGCTGTCCAGATGCACGTCCTCCGGCGGGATCATCGCCTGTTCCGCTATAATCTCGATTACCTGTCTTTCGATGTCCATCAGGGCATGTCCCGTTCTTGCCGCCTGCCTGATTTAGTCACCCTCACCCGATTTGAAAACCGCCTTTTGCAGCGCGGCGATGTCCCGCAGGATACGCGGCAGTTTGCGCTGGTTCTTGTAGATTTCCATCTGCTTGTCCATCTGCGTGGCCGGGTAGCCAAGGATGGTACGGCCCGCGGGCACGTTGGAAAGAATGTTGGTGCCGCCCCCCGCGATGACCCCTTCACCGATAAAGATATTGTCGCCCACGCCGACCTTGCCGCCCAGCACGACGTTGTCGCCGATGCGAACGGAGCCTGCGACGCCCACCTGTCCGCACAAAAGGCAGTTGCGCCCGACCACGGTATTGTGACCCAGATGCGCCTGGTTATCGAGCTTGGTATTGTCGCCCACCACCGTGTCACGAATGGTGCCCCTGTCGATGGTGGCACCCATGCCGAGTTCCACGTCGTCGCCGATGCGGACCGATCCCAGCGAATGGATGCGCGCCCAGTCCTGCGCCTGCGTGTCGCCCCGGTCGCCCAATGTCTTGCGCGCCTGTTCGACGGTGCTGGGTTCGGGGGTGACATAGGAAAACCCGTCGCCACCTACCCGCGCGCCAGGTTGTGCGATGAAACGGTCGCCGATATGAACCCGCGCCCCGATGCTCGCATGTTCGCGCAGCAGAGCCTCTTTGCCGATCACCGCATCCACGCCCACGAAGGCAAGCGGGCCGATCACGCTGTCGGCTCCGATCCGCGCCCCCCGGGAAATCACGGCGAGCGGCCCGACGCTGACATTGTCGCCCAGTTCCGCGTCGGGATCGATGACCGCACTGGGATGGATGCCCCTGTCATAGCCCGCGCCCGGGTCCATCATCCGCGTCAGACCGGACATGGCAAATCGCGGGCGGGCGGGGAAAATCGCCGCCTTCAACCCGTGGCTTTTCCAATCGGCCCCCTGCCAGAGCATCGCGGCCTCGGCCGCGCCTTCTGCCAGTTTGCCCGCGTATTTCGGATCCATCGCAAGGGCCAGTTGCCCTTTGCGCGCGGCGTCAGGCTCGGCGAGACCCGTCACCTCAAGCGACAGGTCTCCTTCTGCCTCGGCTCCCAGCGCGTCGGCGATCTGCTGAACGGTGTACATCGGCAATCTCCAAAAGAGGTGTTGCCGTGGTCTAGCCTTGGACGCCGCCCAATGTCACCCCCGCGCGGCTCAGTGCATCCCAGATGCGCCCGTCGCGGCCATAAACGTCTTCACGGTATTCGGTGACGCCACGGGCATTGGTAAAGGCGGTGCGGTAGATCAGATGGACCGGCACCGGCTGCTCGAGGTTCACCCGGGTTTCGCGGCCGGAGTTCAGATGCTTCTTGAACAGACCCTCGGGATCGTCCGTTTGCCGTGCCAGAAGCGCATAGGCGAATTCGAAAGGTTCGGCCAGCCGCACGCAGCCATGGCTGAAGTCACGCACATTCTGATCGAAAAGCGATTTGGCGGGCGTGTCATGCAGGTAGATATTGTACTTGTTGGGGAACATGAACTTCACCAGACCCAGCGCATTGTCCCGACTGGGGGGCTGCCGCATGGAATAGGGAAAGCTGCGCGCCGAAAAGGCCCGGAAGTTGGCCGACCCCCGGTTCACCTTGCGGCCCCGGTTGTCCGTGATCTCCATATGCTGGAGCGCATAGGGATTGCGTTTCAGCACCGGCAGATATTCCTTCGTCGCGATGGAACGCGGAACGTACCAGCTCGGGTTGATGACCATGTGATCCATCACGTCCGAGAATTCCGGCGTGGGGCGATCGTCCTGCCGCGCGCCGACGACGGAGCGGGTCATGAAGGTCAGCTTGCCGTTGTCGATGATCCGGGTGTGGAAGTCGGGCAGGTTCACGAGGATATGGCGTTCGCCCCGCTCGACGTTCAGCCAGCGCTCCCGCTCCAGCGCCACGACGACGGACTGCAGCCGTTCGGCCACGGTCTTGTTGATCTGTACGAGGGTGTTTTCACCGGCGACGCCGTCTTCTTCCAACCCATGGCTGCGCTGGAAGGCAAAGACCGCGTTCTCAATCTCCGCGTCATAGACCTGCGTGTTGCTGCGGGCGAGAAAGCCCATGGCAATGAGCCGGTTGCGCAGCGCCACCACGGCGGCACCGGAATCGCCCCGCTCAAGCTTGGCCGAAGGTACCTGGGGGCCCCATCCGCCGCGCACCAGCAGCCGCTCCATCGTCAGCTTCTGCTTGAGCAGCGCGTTGTATTCGAGCGTCGTGGGCGGCAGGCTGCGGAAAACGGCGGCGGAGGGTTTGCTGGTGATATCCACCAGATAGCTCCGGCGTTCGCGGTAGGGCACTTCGCGCTTGATGCCGTTGTCCACCCGGGACGGGATCAGAATGCCCGTCTGAATGTCGCGGGCATATTCGAGGTATGCTTTCGTAAGCGTCACTTCGGCCACGCCGCGCTCCCACGCGGTATCGGCCTCCCCCAAGTCTTCGAGCAGGCCGCGGGCATCGTATTTTGCCTCCGGCAGACCATGGGCGCGGGCGTTGGCAAGCGCGCGCAGCAGTTCCGAGCGGCGCTCGCGGTGGGTTTCCTCCGCGCCGGTCCAGACGGGTGCATAATCGGTGTCGCGGTAGAAGGCGGCGATGTCTTCGTCCTGCGCGGCGCTCTGGGCGACGGCTTGCTTGAAGGCGGTGACCTGCGCGGCAAGGGGGCCGGACAGCAGACTGAATACCGTGATGGCGGCTGCGCCGAAGGCTTTCGTGGCCTGGGACCGAGCCGTTGCTGTGTAGCTTAACATCAGGATTCTCCTTCAATAACTCTGGCGAGCACCCTCCTTTTTCGGGTCCGTGCCGGGTAAGTGTCCATTCACAAATGGGTGCGACTTGGCCCAAGGAAACCCCTGATGCGCAGATGCCACTATTCCTGACACAAACGCACCGAAACGCCGATTTGCGCAAAAACTTGCCTAAACTTGTCGTGATCCGGAACCGTCCGGATTCATCTCTTGGTTCGATTTGGGGCCTATGTAATAACGATGTTGCATCTGGGGATGAGATGTATTGCCCATGTAACATCTTGGGTACGACTTAGGCAGATTGGGACAGGAACACATGACAGGCACATGCTCTTCGGGGATGACCCGGCGCGCCCTCTTGGGTGCATTCGCAGCAACCACACTCACAGCAGCACCGACATTCGGCAACGCGGCAGGCTTCCTGCGTGGCGCGGGCGATATCCGCCGCGTTCGGATGTATTCGGGCCGCACCGGTGAACGGATCGATATGATCTACTGGATCGAAGGCCAGTACATCGCGGATGCTGTCAAGGAAATCAACTACTTCATGCGCGATTGGCGCACCGATGGCATCGCCAATATCGACCTGCGCACCGTTGATATCATGGCAGCCGCGCATAATCTTCTGGATGTCAGCGAACCTTATATGCTGCTTTCCGGCTATCGCAGCCCCAAGACGAACGCGATGTTGCGCTCCCGCTCAGGCGGCGTTGCAAAGAATTCGCTGCATATGAAGGGTCAGGCGGCCGATCTGCGGCTTTCCTCACGCTCCGTTCATCAGGTGGCGCGGGCAGCCATTGCATGCAACGCAGGCGGGGTCGGACGTTATTCAAACTCCAACTTCACCCACATGGATTGCGGCAACGTACGCAGCTGGGGCGGCTGAGCCACCCATCTTCGCTGCTATGTAAAAACGGGCGCCTTCGGGCGCCTCTTTTTTTTTGGAAGCGGACAGGGGAGTGTCCGCAGTCAGTCAAGCGATTTTACATCGTCTGCAGAGGGAACCCCGCCAAGACGAAGTGGTTCCGAAAAAAATCAGAAAAAATTACGGCGGTGTGGAAGAGTGGCGGACCATAGAGGATTCGAACCTCTGGCCTCTGCCTTCGGAGGGCAGCGCTCTATCCAGCTGAGCTAATGGTCCACGGCTGCGGTATAGCCACGCGCACCGCGTCCTGCAAACACAAAACGCCTATCCGAAGAGATCATGTGCGAGTTCAAGCGCCTCGACCAACGTATCGACTTCTTCCTTGGTGTTATAGAGCCCGAAGGAGGCGCGGCAGGTCGCCGTCACACCCAGATGTGCCATGAGCGGCCCGGCGCAGTGATGCCCCGCGCGCACGGCGACACCCTTCTTGTCGAGGATGGTCGAAATATCATGGGCATGGGCGGCACCGCTGAGCGTGAAGCTGAAAATCGCGGCCTTGTCCGGCGTGCGGCCCTGCATCTGCAACCAGTTGAGATCCCCCAGCCGCGCCGCCGCGTAATCCCGCAGGGAATCCTCATGCGCCGCGATCTTGTCCAT
>NZ_LWEX01000180.1 GCF_001634885.1 Sulfitobacter sp. HI0040
CGAGAACATGCGCCCCGGTCAGCCGCGCCTGTCCGCGCGGTCCCACCTCGGGCAGGATCTCTTGCCGGGCATAGCGGCTCATCGTCTGTGCTCCGTCGCGGCGATCCATTGGGCGCAGCGCGCTTGCGGGTCCGCCGCCTGCGCGATGTCGGTTACCACGGCGGCACTGTCGGCCCCTGCGGCGAAGAGCGCAGGCAAGCGCTCCGGCGTGATGCCCCCGATCCCCACCAGCGGGACCCGCCCGGCGCGGCGCTTCCACTCCGTCACACGCTCCAGCCCCTGCGGCCCCCATTTCATCTTCTTCAACAACGTCTCCCAGACCGGGCCGAGCGCCACATAGGCCGGATCCTGCGCCAGCGCGCGGTCAAGCTCCGCCGCGTCGTGGGTGGAAAGCCCATAGGCGATGCCTGCGCGGCGCAGCGCCTTCAGATCGGCCGTGTCCATATCCTCCTGCCCCAGATGCACCGCGTCGCAGCCCAGATCGCGGGCCAGTTGCCAGTGATCGTTGACGACAAGCTGTGCGCCGTGGCGGGCGGCGATCTCCTTTGCCTGCGCGATCTGGCGGCGCACCTCCGGCTCGGGCAGGTCCTTCAGGCGCAGTTGCACCAGCCGCACCCCACAGGGCAGAAGGCGGCGCAGCAGCGCCACATCCCCCACGATCAGGTAGAAAGGGTCCAGCTTCATCCCAACAACTCCGCCATCCCGAAGACGGGGGTGGAGGCGCGGCCCATGTCGCGCGCCGGCATCACCCCTGCCTCCTGCGCGGTGCGGCCCGCCGTGACCGCCAGCCCGAAGGCGCGCGCCATGGCGACGGGATCGCGCGCCCGGGCCACGGCGGTATTGAGCAACACGGCGTCATAGCCCAGTTCCATCGCCTGCGCCGCCTGCGACGGGCTGCCGATACCCGCGTCGACGACCAGCGGGATATCCGGAAAATGCGTGCGCATGCTGCGCAGGGCCCCGATGTTGCGCAGCCCCTGCCCCGACCCGATGGGCGCGCCCCATGGCATCAGCACCCGGCAGCCCGCCTCCACCAGCCGTTCCCCGACGATCAGATCGTCGGTGGTATAGGGAAAGACCTCGAACCCCTCGCTGCAAAGGACCCGCGCCGCCTCCACCAGCGCGAATGGATCGGGCTGGAGCGTATCGGCATGGCCGATGACCTCCAGCTTGATCCAGGTGGTGTTAAAGACTTCGCGGGCCATCTGCGCCGTGGTGATCGCCTCGCGCGCGCTGTGGCACCCGGCGGTGTTGGGCAGGATGCGGCAACCGCTCTCTTTCAGGATATCGCGAAAGCCTGCCCCGCCCTTGCCCTCGCGCCGCAGCGAGGCGGTGATCACCTCGGCGCCCGAGGCGGCGATCGCGTCGCGCAGCACACTGGGTGACGGGTATTGCGCGGTGCCCAGCATCAGCCGGCTGGTGAGTTCCGTGCCGTAGAACATCTCAGCCCCCCTGCATCGGCGACAGGATTTCGACCCGCACCCCGGCGCGCAGGGCCGTTTTCGCCCGCAGCCCGCGCGGCACGAACGCACCGTCGAGCGCGGTCGCCACGGCACCGGCCTCCGCGCCGGTTTCCTCCACCAATGCGGCGAGCGTTCGGGACCGGGTCGTATAGGGATCGCCGTTGAGATCAATGCGCATGGGTCATCTCCTTTTCCAGATGCGCCACGAGGTCCGTGGCCAGGGCCGGGGCCATCAGAAAGCCGTGGCGATAAAGGCCGTTGATATGGATCGCCGCGCCGCGGAGCCGCAGGGCGGGCAGGTTGTCGGGAAAGGCGGGGCGCAATCCGGCGGCGGTGCGGATCACCTCGGCTTCGGCGAAACCGGGATGGACGGTATAGGCCGCCGACAGCAGTTCCATCATGCCGCGCGCCGTGACGGCGCGGGAATCGTCGCTTTCGACCATGGTGGCCCCGACCATGTAGCGGCCCTCGCCGCGCGGCACGACATAGACCGGAAAACGCGGATGCAGCAGCCGGATTGTCAGCGTCAGGGTGACATCAGGCGCGCGAAGCTCCAGCATCTCGCCCCGCACCACCCGCAGCCCCGGCAGGACGTGCCGCGCGGCCATCCCCGTGCAATCGACGATCCGCCCCCGGGGGGCGGCATCGCGGAACGGCACGC
>NZ_LWEX01000181.1 GCF_001634885.1 Sulfitobacter sp. HI0040
GCACGAAGATCGTCGTGACCCCCAGCGCGAAAAGCACGGAAGACAGCAGCAAGCGCCGCTGCGCGCCGGGTGCGATGGCCCCGTCCCCCCGCAGTTCGGACATGCCCAGCCCGCCCATGTAGGACAGGTAGAACGGCAGCATGGGCAACACGCAGGGGGTGAGGAAGCTGAGCAACCCGGCCAGCAGCGCGCCGATGAAGGTGATATCGAACATTCGTGGCCTTTCAGCGCGTCCGGCAGGACGCTTGAATAATTCACATATTCAAATTACGTTGAGTGTCACGCTCTCGTCAATCGGATGTACCCCCTTGGCCCGGATCCTCACCCTTTGCATGACCCTTGCGGCTGGCCTTACTGCTGCGGCATTCGTCACCCCCGCCCATGCGGCGGAACTGGTGATGGTGGATGAAAAGGGCTGCATCTACTGCGAACAGTGGAACGCGGAAATCGGCCCCATCTATCCCAAGACCGCCGAAGGCAGGTTCGCCCCCCTGCGCAAGATCGACATCGGTGACATCGACGAGGCGATCGAGCTGGACCGCCGGGTGAACTTCACCCCCACCTTTATCGTGGTGGAGGATGAGGCCGAGCTGGCCCGGATCGAAGGTTACCCCGGCCCGGACTTTTTCTGGCCCCTGCTGGACCGTATGCTGCGCGATGTGACCGACTATGCGGGAGAGGACGGATGAAACATACACTGAGGGCCATCGCGCCCTCCCGGATAGGCACCATCGCGGAGGACGGCACGTTTTGAGGAAGCCAGCACAATGACCGCATTGCCCAAGATCACGCCCGACATGTCCGAAGAGGACATGGACCGGATGCTTTCGAACGCGGTGACCGCCTCCAACTTCCTCAAGGCGATCAGCCACGAAGGCCGCCTGATGATCCTGTGCCATCTTGTGTCGGGTGAGAAATCCGTCACCGAACTCGAAGACCTTTTGTCCGCCCGGCAGGCGGCGGTGTCCCAGCAGCTGTCGCGGCTGCGGCTCGAAAGGCTGGTGGTGCCGCGCCGCGAGGGCAAGACCATTTACTACCGGCTGGCCGACGACCGCCCGCGCAAGATGCTCGAACTCGTCTACGAGCTTTTCTGCAAAGATGATTGATCTCATCGGACAACCGCTGACGGCGGCCCTCGCGGGCGCTTTCGGCGGTGTCCTGTTGGGGCTTGCCGCGCGGCTGGGCCGCTTCTGCACGCTGGGCGCCATCGAAGACGCGCTCTATGGCGGGTCGTTCCTCCGGCTGCGCATGTGGGGCATGGCCATCGGGGTCTCCATCCTCGGCACCTTCGGACTGGCGGCGCTGGGGCTGCTGCCGCTGGGTCAGACCCTCTACCTCGGTGTGACCTTCTCGGCCTCGGCCTCCATCCTTGGCGGGCTCGCCTTCGGCTACGGCATGGCGATGTCGGGCAACTGCGCCTATGGGGCGCTGGCGCGGCTGGGCGGGGGCGACCTGCGCAGCTTTGTCATCGTGCTGGTCATGGGCCTTGCCGCCTTTGCCACGCTGACGGGGCCGCTGGCCTTCCTTCGCGTCTATCTCTTCCCCCGCGCGCTCGAAACCGGGCAACCGGATGGTGTCGCCCATGCGCTGGGCGGGCTGCTGGGGCTGGGGCCGGTCGTGCCGGGGCTGGCACTCGGTCTGGCGC
>NZ_LWEX01000182.1 GCF_001634885.1 Sulfitobacter sp. HI0040
TGCGCCGGGCGGATAGCGACCAGGCTCTGCGGGAGGCCGCGCGGGCCATGCGCGCCGCCGTTCGCACCCATATTTCTGCCATCGCGCAGAAATACATCATCGAGGGAGAGACCGCCGACGGCGCGCTTATGTTCCTGCCGTCCGAGGCGGTCTATGCCGAGCTGCATGGCAATTTCCCCGAACTGGTGCGCGAAGGTTTCGCCGCGCGGGTCTGGATCGTGTCGCCGACGACCTGCATGGCCACTCTGAACACCATGCGTGCAATCCTGAAGGATGCACGGATGCGCGAGCAGGCCGGTTCGATCCGCAAGGAGCTGGGGGCACTGCACGCGGATGTTGAACGTCTGGTCGCGCGGGTGGGCAACCTCGACCGGCATTTCGGGCAGGCCCGCAAGGATGTGGAGGACATCATGATCAGCAGCGAAAAGGCCGCGAAACGCGCCGGGCGTCTCCATAACTTCGATTTCGAAGAACTCGCCCCCGCCGATAGCGCTGATGGAGCAGGCGGGATTCTTTCGCGTGCGCCCAATGGCGCCGGACCCGGAGTTTGACATGGGGAGCCCTGATCTGTCCGCCCTGACCCTCGATGCCATGCAGGCCCGGCACGACGAGCTTTCGGGCATAATCCGGCACACGCCGACCATTCCTTTGCAGACGCCGCTGCTGACCAAAGCCTTCCCCGGGGCAACTCTGACGATGAAGCTCGAATGTTTTCAGCATACCGGGACCTTCAAGGCGCGGGGTGCGCTGTCCAACCTGATGGCCCTGTCGGATGAGGAAAGGAAGTGCGGGATCACCGCCGCAAGTGCGGGCAATCACGCCATCGCGGCGGGCTGGGCGGCGGCGCGTATGGGGTGCCCGGCCAAGGTTGTGATGCAGGACAATGCCAATCCCTACCGGGTGACGCTCGCCCGGGCGACGGGGGCGGATGTGATCCTTAAGGCACCCGGCGCCGCCACCTTTGCCGAAGCCGAACGGCTGGTGTCGGAGGAAGGCCGCAGTTTCATCCATCCTTTCGACGGGCTGCACACGGTACTGGGGACCGCCGGTGTCGGGCTGGAGTTCCTACAGGACGTTCCGGACCTCGACGCCGTTGTCGTCTCGGTCGGCGGGGGCGGATTGATCGGCGGGGTGGCTGCGGCGGTCAAGGCGTTGAGCCCGTCTTGTGAGGTTTTCGGGGTAGAGCCACGCGGCGCCGATGCCATGACGCGCAGCCTTGCCCACGGGGCGCCGGTCACGCTCGACAAGGTGGAGACGGTGGCCGACAGCCTCGGCCCGCCCATGGCGCTGCCGCTGGGGCTCGCCCTGTGTCAGGCATACGTCGACGATATGGTGACGCTTGACGATGATTTGATCTGTGCTGGCATGGCCCTGTGCCAGCAGGAGGCGAAACTCGCCGTTGAACCGGCCGCGGGCGCGGTTCTGGCTGCCGCGCTGGGGCCCCTGCGGCAGCGGTTGGCCGGGCGACGGGTCGGTCTCGTCATCTGCGGTGCGAACATCGATGTAGCAGGCTATGCAACCCTGCTGACCAGAGGGGCCGGTGCAGTGGAACGTCTTCTCGACCTCTAGGCAAAAAACACTTCACGCGGTTTTTGTTTTCCAACCGGTGATCCGCCCTATATGGCGGCACAGACGAAATAGGCGGTAGCGTTCAACCGGCGCGCGTATTCGCGCGTGGGCAAGGCAGAGCAGGACTGCGTGTTTTTCGACAGGGGACGGGATGGAATCGAACGGAATCTTTGCAACTCGCATGCAGGTTCCTTCGTGACTGTGCTGAACCCCGCACAATAACAAAGCAGATGTGACAGGAAATTTAACCATTATGCCATTCGAATCCGCGCCGGTGCAGGCACAGGCGCCTCAGCCCTATCGTCAGAATATTGCCGTCATCGGCGCCGGCATTTCGGGCATGGGCGCGGCCCATGCCCTGTCTGCGGATCACCGCGTCACCCTGTTCGAAGCGGGTTCCCGGCTTGGCGGCCACGCGCGGACAGTCATTGCCGGCAAGAATGGCGATCAGCCCGTCGATACGGGCTTCATCGTATTCAACTATGCCAATTACCCCCGTCTTGCGGAACTGTTCGACGCGCTCGATGTGCCGGTGGTTCCCTCGAACATGAGCTTCGGGGCCTCCATCGACGGGGGGCGGCTGGAATATGCGCTGACCAGCATGAATGCGGTCTTTGCGCAGCGGCGGAACCTGCTGAACCCTTCGTTCATCCGCATGCTTAATGACATTCTGAAGTTCAACCGGCGGGCTTTGGACGTGGCGCGCGATCAATCCCTGACCATCGGTGAATTCCTGCGGGTTCTGGGCACGGGCAGCTATTTCCGGGACTATTACCTGTCGCCCCTGTCTGGTGCGATCTGGTCCACCCCCACGGAACGGATCATGGATTTTCCCGCCCATGCGATGGTGAATTTCTTCCACAACCATGCGTTGCTGAACTATTCCGGCCAGCATCAGTGGTACACGGTGAAGGGCGGATCCCAGCAATATGTCGACAGGTTGGAGGCCGCGATGCTGCGCGCCGGGGTGGCGATGCGGGTTTCCGCACCGGTCAGCGCCGTCCGCCGCACGGCTCTGGGCGTGGAACTCCGGGTCCAGGGCGCGGAATGGGAAAGCTTCGATCAGGTGATCTTTGCCACCCATTCCGACGATGCGCTCGCGATGCTGTCGGACGCGCGCCCGGACGAGGCGGCGGCTTTGGGGGCGATACGGTATCAGCCCAATGACGTGGTGCTGCACGCCGATGCCTCGCTGATGCCCAAACGCAGGGCGACTTGGGCAAGCTGGGTCTATACCGAGGACGCGGACAAGCGTTCGGACCGGATCGACCTCACCTATTGGATGAACTCGCTTCAGCCGATCCCGCAGGACGACCTGCATTTCGTTACCCTGAATACCAAGCGCACGATCCGCGAGGAGTTGATCTACGATCAGGTCACCCTGCGCCATCCGGTCTATGATCTGGGCGCGCTGGCGGCGCAGCAGGAAATGCGCAAACTCAACGGTCGTGATGGCACATGGTTCTGCGGCGCGTGGATGCGCAACGGTTTCCACGAAGACGGATTGTCGAGCGCGCTGGACGTCGTGGATGGTATCCGCGAAGGGGCGGCCTTGCGTTTCGCGGCGGAATAGGGCGCCTGCGTGTAGGATGGCAGGCAAGGTCGAACATATCGCGGGCGAAACCTACCATGGCCGCAAAGGCGACATAGCCAACGCCTTCCGCTATTCGATCGACTACATTCTGCTCGACGCCGAGCGCCCCATCGTTGCCCCCTGGCCCTTTCGGCGAAACCGGCGCGGTGTCTTTGCACTGCGGGGTCAGGACCACGGGGGGGCGCCCGGGGCGGGGCGCGGTGCGCCTTGGGTGCGTTCGGTTCTGGCGGATTA
>NZ_LWEX01000183.1 GCF_001634885.1 Sulfitobacter sp. HI0040
TCGTCTCCGCCTTTATCGCAACCGCTTTTGCACAGCCAGACCATGCGGCGGCGAAAGTCCAATGGCGCAACGTCGCCGACCAGATGCGGTCCCAGCTGCCCAGGCTCTCTGGGCTGATGGATGATGCCGAGGAAGACGTGCTCGCCTACATGACCTTTCCCCAACAGCATCGGACGAAGTTGCATTCGACGAATCCGATTGAACGTTTGAACGGCGAGATCAAGCGCAGGACAGACGTCGTCGGGATCTTTCCAAATGAGGCTGCCATACGACGCCTCGTCGGCGCCATCCTCATGGAGCAGACCGAAGAATGGACTGTGCAGCGTGCGCGATACATGACGCTGGAAACCTTGGCACCGGTCTGCGATGATCCCATCATCAGCCTGCCTGCAACGCAGACGGACTGATCAGCTCGGCCGTCGAAAGCGCCCGGCCAGCCGCGAGTTACACCACGCTATGGGGCATGATCTTATTCATGGGTGCAGCCCTTTTCGGAGTTATTGCGACTTCCAAGCTGGAAAACAGGGTCCAGCAGATCCAGACCGCCGAACAGAGCAATCCTCTCTGGATCGCGTCGCAACTGCACTTTGAGTTCCTGCGCCTTGAGAAAGACATCGCGGAGTTTTCCCTTGGCTATACGTCAGCTGATGACTTGATGTTGCGCTTCGATATCGCCTGGAGTCAGATCAACGTCCTGCAGGAAGGCCATATGCCGCGCGTTCTCGAGAGTTTCGGGATCAGCGACGCGGTTGTGACCGAGTTGGAGACCACTTTCCAAAGGTTGGAACCTGCCATTCAGAGCCTTCGCACGAACGATCTGACAATCGAGGCGCGCCGGGACAGGGCAGAGGAGATCCTGCGCGCCCTTGAAGGTTTCGACCTGTCGCTGAGAGAGTTTCTTTTGGCGATGTCCCACGAAAAATCGAGGGAGATGTCGAATTTCAGAACCGACCTCCTCTCCCTTTCTCGTATGATCAGCTATATCAGTGCGACGATTTTGAGCCTGCTCGCCATCTTTATCTTCTTTCTTCTGCTTGAAATCAGGGCCGCCCGCGACGCGGAAGACGAAATGCGCGTACTTGCGGAAGAAGCATCATCGGCGGCCCGGATGAAGATGAATTTCATGAGTGTCGTCAGTCATGAGTTGCGTACGCCCCTCACCTCCATCCTCGGTGGTTTGGCATTGCTGAAGCATCGGCTTGGCACGATCGAGGACAAAACCGCGCTCAAACTGCTCGATACGGCGACCCGGAATGGCGACAGGCTGCTGGTTCTCGTCAACGATATTCTGGATGCCCAAGCCCTGAGCGAGGGCAAGGTATCGGTGACGCGTAAACCCGTGGACCTCACGAAAGTGGTCGTTTCGGCAGTCGAAAACTGCCGGGCCTATACCGAGAAACTCGGGGTCACTTTCGACGTCGACGTTCCGGCGGGAAAGCTCGAAGCTCTGACTGACAGCGCGCGCGTTACACAAGTTCTGGCCAATCTTATTTCGAACGCGGCGAAGTTCACGACCTCGGGGGATGTGGCGACGGTGAGTTTGAGGAAGATAGACGAAAAGGCGCGTATCGAGGTCACGGACCACGGGATGGGAATACCGGCGGAACGACAGCACGCGATCTTTTTGCCTTTTCATCAGGTCAACCCGGGCACAACAGGTTCCATCAAAAGCAGCGGTCTGGGTCTGAGCATTTCAAAACAACTGATTGACTTGCTGGGGGGTGAGATCGGGTTCAGTTCCGTCGAAGGCGTGGGAACGACGTTCTGGATTGAGCTGGACCTTATTACAGAAAAGCCGCTGAGCTTTCGGGAGGAGCGGCCTGTTCTGGTACCATAGCTGTTCGGGAAGGGTGGACATTGTCAGAGCTATCCTGCGCACCTGCGTTCGGGTTCCGCCCTTCCTCAGGTCTAAAGCGCCACCTCGATCAGCGAAGGGCCAGAGCCGGTAAGGCCTGCGTCCATCGCGGCCTCCAGTTCTTCGCAGGTGGTGACGCGCTGTGCCTCCACACCCATGGACCGCGACATCTGCACCCAGTCGAGCGTGGGGCGGTTCAGCGTCAGCATGTCGATGGCGCGCGGGCCGGGGTTCTGGACGCCCACGTTGGTCAGCTCTCCGTGCAGGATCCGGTAGCTCTGGTTGGCAAAGATCAGCACCGTGATGTCCAGCGCCTCCCGCGCCATGGTCCAAAGCGCCTGCACGGTATACATCGCCGAGCCGTCGCCGATCAGACCCAGAACCTTGCGTTCCGGGCAGGCAATGGCGCAGCCGATGGCCAGTGGCATTCCGTACCCGATGGAGCCACCGCAGTTATTCAGCCATGTATGCCGTGCCGCCCCCTTCGTAGCGGGAGAGAACCCGCGCCCGCTGGTCACGGATTCGTCCACGACGATGCCGTCTTCGGGAATGGCACGGGCGATGACAGCCGCCAGCGCGTCCAG
>NZ_LWEX01000184.1 GCF_001634885.1 Sulfitobacter sp. HI0040
CGCTTCGACCTGCGCGAGCCACCGGTTGCCCCGGACGCGCATGTCTTCCCACGCGGCTTTACCGCCCTGTTCGGGAAGACCCTGCAACAGGTTACCGAGCCGGTTCAGCCAGCGCGAGGGGACGGTTTCCGCTTCGTCCGACCGCAGGGACCGGCTGAGCACAACCTCGGGCGCGGCGATGGCCTGTTGATAGTCATGCGCGGAAAGCCCGATCCGCCGTTCCGGCAAAAGCAAACCCGCGTCGAGCCGCATCTGGCGGTTCAGCCACGGGTCCGGTGCCGGGGCTTCGGGCCAGACACCATCGTTCAGCCCGCCGAGAATGACCAGATCGGCCCCCTGTACGCGCGCTTCGAGCGTGCCCCAGATCATCACGTCACTGCGTGGCGCGTCCCTGTCCCGAACCTCTTCCTGCGACAGCAGGGCGCCCAGCAGATCGGCGTAATCGCCCGGCCCCATCATTCCGCCGTGGATCGCTTGTTCCTGCAGGTTCGTCATGCAGCCCAGCGCTTTCTGTCCGGCCTTCTTCTGCCACAGCTCGCCCGCCTCCGGCCCGTCCTGCCCTGCAGCGAGGCGGCTGGCCAGATCGAGGTGGAGCGCCACCCATTCGGTGAGCGGTCGTTCCCCCTGGGTCTTCCGTCCGGTCAGGGTGGCTGCCACCCAGTCCGCCCAGCGCGTGAAAGAAACAGGGTCCTCCAGACCTTCCGCCGCGGTTTCCGCCACGCCGTGCAGACCGGCGGCGTCGGGGTAGGGCAGGCCCGTGCGACGGATCGCCATTTCCAGCCGCTGGGTGTGCAACTGGTGATAGCCGCGATCCGCCCCGCTGTGGGTCAACGGGTGCTTGAGCAGCGTCAGCAGGCCCTCGGCATCCAATGGCTCTGCCAGCAGGGCTGCGACATGGCGCAGGAACCGCCCCGGGGGCGAAAGCTGCAGCGGCGTACCGGCGCTGTCATCCGGCAGGATGTCCCACCGATCCAGCGCCGAGGTGACCTGCCGTGTCAGCATCCTGTCAGGCGTGATGAGCGCTGCCGTCTTTCCTTCGTCCACCGCCTTGCGCAGTCGCAAAGCGATGGCGAGCGCCTCTTTGCGGGGGGTATCCGCCTCGATCAGGGTGAGATCCCGCGTCGCACCGGCGATATCTTTCAATTTCGGCCCCTCTGTCAGCCAGGCGTGGGTGACGGGGGCCGGGCGCAGCGACAGCGAAACCAGCGCATTGCGTGCGGTACTGGGCGGCTTGGTCCCGGCCCATCGGCGGACCGCCGCGCTGGGCAGTTGCAACTGCCGGATCAGGTGATGAAAGCGGTATTGCGGATGATCCTGTGACAAAAGCTGGTCATCCAGCGCGTTCCAGATCGCGGTCGGCATCTCGAAATCGAAACCGGGCAGCACCACCGCGCCCTGCGGCAAACGCGCGATCGCCTCCATCAGCAGTGCCGTGGTCCCGCGGGAGCCGGTCGATCCGGCGAGGATGACGGGATGGGCGGGGGGCGCTTCCCGCCAATGGGCAATGATCCGTTCGACAAGCTGGCGCTGCCTCGCTTCGCTGTCGGGCAGGGTGTCTTCGGCGCGAAGGTAGGCATCGGCGATCTGCAAAAAAC
>NZ_LWEX01000185.1 GCF_001634885.1 Sulfitobacter sp. HI0040
GCCCGACCGTGCGCGAAGACGACGGGCTCGCCATGTCCTCGCGCAACCTGCGGTTGGCTGCCGGCCCGCGCGAAACGGCGTCGGTGATCGCCCGGGTGTTGGCGATCGCGGCAAATGACATCCGAAGGGGTGGAAAAGTCGCGCAGGCGCTTGGAGAGGCCAGAAAAGCACTGCTCGCCGCCGGGTTCGACAGCATCGACTACCTCGAACTGCGCAGCGACCCCGACCTGCAGGTGATGACTGAGGCCGACCGCCCCGGTCGTCTTTTCCTGGCCGCCTGGCTCGACGGTGTGCGGCTCATCGACAATGTCCCTGTTGCAGGCCCCCAGAGCGTCGAGAACGCGGAAGATCAACCGCTCGAGTCGGCCTGAGAGAGACAGGTGAGCGTTGTAGGGGCCGTGATCGTTACCGCTTGAAGGGCGATTTCAAGGCGCTGAAGAACCATACTGAAAGGACCGAACCCCATTCAGGAGTTCGGCATTCCCCGGTGCCCGTGATCATCACCGCCGAATTTCAGCGGGGACGCGCTCGGCGGAGGCGTTCAATTGACACCACAGTCTCATAATTCATAGTGTCGTCCTAAGCGATGTCATCCGGAGGCGGGGGGAGGAAACTTTCCGAAGGGTGGCGCTGACAATAATAACCGGGAGGAACATCATGAAACATCTGAAGACAGCCGCATTGGCGGTTTGCCTGACCGCAACGACGGCGGCGGCGCAGGACATCGATCTGCCGAAACAATTGTCCTGGACAGCCTATGGCACCGGATCGGCCGGCTATAACCAATCGGTCGCCATCGGGGCCGCGCTGCAGGACGCAACGGGCGTGAACCTGCGCGTGTTGCCGGGCAAGAACGACGTGTCGCGCACCGAACCGCTGCGCCAGGGGCGTGTGCAGTTCTCGGCCACCGGCGTGGGCGGCAGCTATATGGCACAGGAAGGCGTGTTCGACTTCGGTGCGGAAAACTGGGGGCCGCAGCCCATTCGCGTGCTGTTGGCCAACAACGGCGGCGCGATCAACCTCGCGGTTGGCGTCGCCGCCGACGAGGGGATCGAGACCTATGCCGACCTCAAGGGCAAGCGCGTGGCCTATATCGTCGGAGCGCCCGCCCTGAACGTTAACACCGAGGCCTACCTCGCCTATGGCGGGCTGACCTGGGATGACGTGGAGCGGGTGGATTTCGGCGGCTTCGGGGCCAGCTGGACCGGCCTGATCGAGGATCAGGTGGATGCGGCCTTTGCCTCGACCAACTCGGGCAAGGCCTATGAGGCCGAAGCAGGGCCGCGCGGTCTGTTCTGGCCGCCCATCGACCCCGAAAACACCGAAGGCTTCGAGGCGATGACCAGTATCGCGCCCTTCTTCGTCATCAACAAGGCGATGGTCGGTGCCACGATCGACGGCACCGATGGCTATCAGGGGGCGGGCTATGCCTATCCGGTACTGACCGCGATGGAGAGCACCGAGGATGACCTCGTCTACAACATGACCAAGGCGATGGTCGAACTGTTCGACCAGTACGATGGCAAGGCGCCGGGAATCTCCGGCTGGGCGCTCGACAAGCAGGACATGAAGTGGGTTGTCCCCTATCACGCGGGTGCTATCCGCTACTTCGAAGAGCAGGGCATCTGGAACGAAGAAGCACAGGCGCATAACGATGACCTGATCGCCCGGCAGGAAGCGCTCGCCGCTGCCTGGGAGGAATTGAAGGCGCAGGATCCCGACGATTGGACCGCCGCCTGGACCGAGGCGCGCAAGGCCGCGCTAGAAGAGGGCGGCTTCGACGTCACCTTCTAAGCTGACCACAAGCCGACAAGAACCGGCCTGCACCCGCAGGCCGGTTCTCCCGTTCTGCCCAGCAGCCGAGTGATCCCATGTCAGACAGCAGCCACCAGCAGCCCCCCAAGGCCGAAGGCCACGAGAAAATCGCCATCGACGGCGAAACCCCGGCAGAGCGCATTTCGGGGCCGGCCCGCTGGGCTGTGATCACCGGAACGCTGGCGTCGCTGGTGCTTGTCATCAACCAGCTCTTCAATCTTCAGATCGCAGGCATCGTGCTGATCGAGGGACGGTATCTCTATATTCTGGGCGGGCTTTTTCTGGCGCTGAGCTTCCTGATCTTCCAGATGGGCGGCGGCAAGGGTGGCCAACCGAGCATCATCGACTGGATCCTCTTTGCACTGTCGCTGGCCAGCACCGGCTACCTCGCGCAGACCGCGCAGCAGAACCTCAGCCAGGGCTGGGAATACGCGGCGCCGGAACTCGCGCAATATGTCTCGGTCGTATTCTTCTTTCTGATCCTTGAGGCGACGCGCCGGGCCGGTGGGCTGGTGCTTTTCATCATCGTGACCTTCTTCGCTTTCTATCCCACCTTTGCAGGCGTGGTGCCGGACCCGTTCTCGGGCTTTCAGAGCACGTTCATGCAGACGGTGCCCTATCATATCTATTCGTCCGAAAGCTCCTTCGGCATTCCGATGAAGGCTTTCGGCGGCGTTGTCATCGGGTTCATCCTCTTTGGCGCGGTGCTGCAAAGAACCGGGGGCGGGCAGTTCTTCAACGATCTGGCGCTTGGCATGGTGGGCGGCTATCGCGGTGGCGCGGCAAAGGTGTCGATCTTTGCCAGCGGTTTCATGGGGTCGATGTCGGGCTCCGTCATTTCCAACGTGCTGACCACTGGCGCGGTATCGATCCCGGCCATGAAGCGCACGGGCTTTTCCGCAAGGACCGCCGCCGCGACAGAGGCCTGCGCGTCGACCGGCGGGGTGCTGATGCCACCGATCATGGGGGCCACGGCCTTCATCATGGCCTCGTTCCTGTCGCGCCCCTATGTGGAGATCGCACTGGCCGCCGCCATTCCCAGCATTCTCTATTACTGGAGCCTTTTCGCCCA
>NZ_LWEX01000186.1 GCF_001634885.1 Sulfitobacter sp. HI0040
ATAGCTTTCGCCCAGCCCGGCCTCACCGGCGAGGGTATATCCCTCGGGTGCTGCGGCACGGCCCCGGCGGCGACCGCCCGTGGCCTTGCCCCGCACCGGAAAGATCTTGTCCGTCGTGACGCGCAGCGACAGGTCGCTCCGCGCGTCGCGCGGGCGCATGAACTTGTCGAGGTCAAGCCCCTCTTCGCGCGCGAAGTTGTAGTTGATCAGGTAATCCGCCGCGATCTCCTGCAGGCTGTCACTGCTCTGCACAGCCTTCAGCAGCGCATTCTCTTCCGAAAACAGCAGCGTCCGCGTGGGATAGCCTTCGATGGCCGGGCTCGCCGCGAAACCGCCCGTGGGCCGATCCAGCACTTCGGCCACCCGGTTCAGGATCGTGTCGGTCTCGTCATCATGGAAGACCACGAATTCGCAAAGGCCCGCCGCATCCATGCAAAGCACCAGATGCATGCACTCCGGCCAGTTCGGCATCAGCAGGGCGACTTCCTCGGGGTCTACGAAGTAGGCAAAGGCATCGGGTTCGGCGGCAGTCTTGTTCTGCCCCGCCTCCGTCTTGCTGTCCGAAAAACCACTATCCATAGCCGATATCCAAGATTACACATCGATAATACTTGTGTTGAAAAATTTTATCAAGAATAAATAAGCACAACAAGGTTTGAAGAAGGATCTTCATGACATGATGCTGTTTATTGGTCTCGCGATGGTTTTCGGCCTCGTCTTCGGCGGATTCATGCTTTCTGGCGGTAATCTGGACATCGTGATGGCCGCCCTGCCCTACGAAGGCATGATGATCGGCGGCGCCTCGCTCGGTGCCTTTGTGGTCGCCAACAGTTTCGGGGTCGTCAAATCATCGGCCAAGGGTGTGATGCGGGTCATCAAAGGGCCGCAGTGGAAGTCATCGGACTATAATGACCTGCTGAACCTCATGTTCGAACTCGCGCGCCTCTACCGGACCAAGGGTATCGTCGCGATGGACGACCATATCGAGGATCCGGCCAACAGCGCGATCTTCCAGCGTTATCCCCGCCTGATGAAGGACCACTTCCTGACCGACCTCATCTCGGACAGCTTTCGCATGATGTCCATGCAGTTCGACGACCACTTCCAGATGGAAGACGTGCTGAACCGCAAGATCAAGAAACACCACCATGAAAAGCTCGTCTCCGCCCATGCCATCCAGCAGATGGCCGACGGTCTGCCCGCCATCGGCATCGTCGCGGCGGTTCTGGGGGTGATCAAGACCATGTCCTCCATCGACAAGCCGCCGGAAATTCTCGGCAAGATGATCGGCGGGGCGCTTGTCGGTACGTTTCTTGGTGTTTTCCTTGCCTATTGCATGGTGCAGCCCGTCGCCGGACGGCTCAAGCAGATCGAGGAGGAGGATGGCGCCATCTATACGGTGATCCGCGACATCATCGTGGCCATGGTGGCAGGCCACCCGCCCAGCGTCTGCATCGAACTGGGCCGCGGCAACATCCCCACGCCGAAGCAGCCGGGTTTCTCCAGCGTCGAGGCGGCGCAGCGGGAACTGCCCGCGGCATGATGTCGGCGCGCGCGGCCTTCCCCCTCGTTCTGGCGCTTCTGGCCGGTCCCGCCCTCACGGCCCCCGAAGCCAAGGAAGAGGAGAAGACCGAAAAGGACGCGCAGGCCGCGACCGAACAATTGCTCCCCCGCTCGCTGCGCATCCACGGAGTGATCGGCTACATCGAACTGCCCGACGGGATCGAGATTCTCGATCCCGCGATCCTTGCGCGGATGCGCGCCCGGCTGGCCGAAAAGGCCGGTACCGGCGAATGAGCCGCAAACGCGGCGACGGGCTCGCCACCCTGTCCCGGCTCAAACGGCACGAGCTTGAAACCGTCGCCGCCGAAATCGCCGACCTGAACCGCGCTCTCGGCAAGCTGGAGGCCGAAAGACGCGAGCTGCGCGACAGCCTGCATGAACGCGGCGACCCCGACGCGATCGAAAGCACCCGCGTCCTGTCGAACTTCATCCGCAACGTGTCAGAAACCCTGCGCGGCAAAGAGGCCGAGGCGCAGCGCCTGCGGGAAAGCAACGCCGAAACCTTCGTCCGTATGTCGACCCTCTTCGCCGAGGCAAAGCGCATCGACCTCGTGGCCCGCCGCCGCCGCGAGTCGGAGCTTCGCACCCGTGACCGCGCAGAAACCGCCGCCCGCAACGAAGCCTTCCTTTCGATCTGGATCGAAGATCAGGAAAACGGGCGCTAACACCTCCACCGCCAGGCCTGCGCAAATCCGAAACCATCCGCGCGCTGTCGGCGTTAAGCGGATGACGATCCTTTTTACCTGTGGTTCTATGGGGTAACGCCCCCCTCCCGGGACGGTGGGGGTCGATCCAGTGTGGTGAGGGTATCAGTTGGCAAGCAGTCTCGACGGTCTTTATTGCGGGCCCGCCCCGGTGCCGGATGCGCTGTGGACGCGCTGGAACCTTGATCCGTGGCTGCTGGTGATGCTGGCCGTTCTGGCGCTCGTCTTCGCGCGAAACGGGCGGGGGCTTGCGGCGGTGGGCGTGCTTGCCATCGCGTTTGTCTCTCCGCTCTGCGCGCTGTCCTCGGCTCTCTTCGCGGCACGGGTGGCGCATCACGTGCTGCTCGTGGCGGTCGCCGCACCGCTGCTGGCGCTGGCATGGCCCGCACGGCGCGGGGGCGGCTCCCTGCCGCTGGCCTTTGCCGTCTCCACCGCGATCCTGTGGTTCTGGCACGCGCCGCCCGCCTATGACCGCGCCCTCGCGCATATGGGTCTCTACTGGGTCATGCAGTTTACCCTGCTGCTGAGCGCGCTGTGGTTCTGGCGCGCCGTCTTCGCCCCCCGCCCCCCGGTGGAGGGGATCCTCTTCATCGTCGCAGGCTTTGCGCAGATGGGGATGCTGGGCGCGCTGCTGACCTTCGCCCCCGATCCACTCTATGCCGCCCATATGACCGCCCCGTTCGACTGGGGGCTGACCCCGCTGGGGGATCAGCGGCTCGGCGGGTTGCTGATGTGGGTGCCGGCCGGGCTGCCCTACGCGGTTGCCGCGGGCCTTCTGGCGCGACGCGGCTGGGCCGGGCTACGGGGGGCCGCTGCATGAACGATCTGCTTCCCGCCCTCATCTCCCTCTTCAAGGGGGCGCATATCATGGGGCTCATCGTCTGGATCGGCGGGCTTCTCGCCCTGCCCCTGATGCTGTCGCGCCATGATCCGGCCGTCACGCAGGAACATTACCGGCTGGTCCGCCGCGCCACCCATCTGACCTATACCGGCATCGTCACCCCCGCCGCCGTCATCACCGTGGTGGCGGGCACATGGCTGATCTTCTTCCGCGAGGTTTTCGTGCCATGGCTCTATGCCAAGCTGCTCTTCGTCGGGGCGCTGGCCGCCGCCCACGCCTGGGTCGGGCATATGGTGGAACTGGTCGCCGAACGACCCGAACACCAGCGCCCGCCGAAACCCTATCTGCCGCTGGCGGCGATCCTCGTGATCGTGCTGGCGATCCTGTCACTCGTTCTGGGCAAACCCGATCTGGGCTGGATCGAAATGCCCGCATGGCTGGAACAGCCGCGCGGCCATCAGTTGCCCTTCGACGTGCCCAGCCGATAGTCGAAAACGAGCTTGCCGCCATGCCAACCCGTGAACGCCACCATAACGCCGCCCAGACCCGACAGCAGGATGCCGTAGGGCAGCACCGCCTCTTCGTAGCCATAAAGCCTGTGGCCCCAGTTGGCCCCCAACACCGCCAGAAGCGTTACGGCGAAAATCGCATGGGTCCAGGCCGCGGCGCGCGCGCGAATCCCCTTGACCAGCAGCAGCTCCGCAGTGCCCGCGAATCCCGCCAGCATCCCGAAGAGAAACCCGGTTCCCGCTGCCCAGAGCGCGGCCCGCGCCCAGAAGGCATCCGCCGTCCACCAATAGAGCACATCCGCCCCCAGGAGGCAGAAGGACAGCGCGATCGGGAAGGAAACGCTCATCGCGTGAATCGGATGGCCGTGCACCTCCACGCGGCTTTCCGTCTGGTCGAAGCCGACCTTTTCCGCGATCGGATCGGAGAAATGTTCCTGGGTCTTGTCAGTCTGTTCCGGCATCGTCTGGGCGCCTTTGCGAAAGTGGCGAGTCTGGCCATGATGTCGTTGCTGCTTGCCGGTTGCAACGGGGAGCTTTCGGTCGTCGATCCCGCCGGACCCGCCGCCCGGGCGATTGCCACCCTCTGGTGGGTGATGCTGGCCGGTGCCACCGCCATCTTCACGCTCGTCATGGTGCTCTTGTTCGGGGCCTTCCGCGCCAAGCGCACGGAAGCGCCCGAAAGCGTGCAGGAGCGGTTCTGGATCCTCGGCCTCGGCCTTGTCTTCTCGCTCGGCGTGCTGGGCGCGCTGCTTGCCTACGGCCTGCTGACGGGCGAACGGCTGATGCCCCGGGCGGGCACAGGCCTTATCCGGGTGGAGGCAGAGGCGCAGCGCTGGCAGTGGCGTTTCGCCTATCCGGGCAGCGGTGCCGCCGAAACCGAAGACGTGCTGCATATCCCCGCGGGCCGCCCCGTCGACGTGGCGATCACCAGCCGCGACGTGGTCCACAGTTTCTGGGTCCCCCGCCTCGCCGGCAAGCTGGACGCGATCCCGGGCCGCGTAAACGTGCTGCGGATCGAAGCCGACACCCCCGGCACCTACCGGGGCCTCACCGCCGAATACAACGGAACAGGCTACAGCGGCCATGTCTTTACCGTCCGGGTGCATGACGCCGAAGACTGGGCCGCCTTCCTCGAAGGGAGCATGAAATGAACGCGCTGCGCCGCCACCGGGCCTTTACCGAAATCTGGGCGTCCGAACCCGGCTGGAAGGGCTGTTTCAGCAGCGTGAGCCATTCCGACCTTGGGCGGATGTTCCTCATCGTGTCGTTCTTCTTCTTCCTCGTGGGGGGCGTGCTGGCGATGCTGATCCGCGCCCAGCTGGCGACCCCCGATTCGGCTTTCGTGGATGCAGGCGCCTTCAGCCAGTTCTTCACGATGCACGGGACCATCATGATGTTCCTCTTCGCCATTCCCACCTTCGAGGGGCTGGCGATCTACCTTTTGCCGAAGATGCTGGGCACCCGTGACCTCGCCTTTCCGCGGCTCACCGCCTATGGCTTCTGGTGCTATGTCTTCGGCGGTTCGATGTTGCTGGTGGCGCTGGTGCTGGGCATCGCGCCCGATGGCGGCTGGTTCATG
>NZ_LWEX01000187.1 GCF_001634885.1 Sulfitobacter sp. HI0040
GGCCGCGAATACAGTCCCGAATACTGGCCACAGGAAGTCGGGCTCGACCGGCTCTGCAAGACCGACAAGCCCTTCCTCAACCGCGACGCGGCGCTGCGCGTCCTGCAGGAGCCGCCGCGCGAACGGCTCGTGCTGCTGTCGCTCGATCCGCAGGATACGGATGCGTCCAACGCCGATGCCACGGGCGGTGAGCCGATTTTCCTTGATGGCCGGGGGGTGGGGCGCGTGACCTCGGGCGCCTATGGCTATTCGGTGGGACAAAGCCTCGCGCTGGGGTTCGTGAAGGATGTGGACGCCGGCACAGAGGTGGAGGTGATGGTGCTGGGCCGCCCGCACCGCGCCAAAATCCTCAGCGCCCCGCCGTTCGACCCCGAAGGCCGCCGCCTGCGCGCCTGAGGATTACGCCCGCTCCGCCGCTTCTCATGATCGGAAATACTTCCGCCGGAGGCATCCGCCCGCGCCGCGCAATGCAGACGGGGCGGGCGTCAGAGCGGCCTGATCTTCAACTGCGTGATCCGGTTGCCTTCGCGGGCGACGACCTCGAACCGGAAGCCGTGGAAGCTGAAAACCTGTTTTGGCGTGGGGATCATCTGCGCTTCGTGGATGACGAGGCCCGCCACGGTGTTGGCTTCGTCGTCGGGCAATGACCAGTCGGTCGCGCGATTGAGGTCGCGGATCGTCATGGCGCCGTCCACGTAATATTGCCCGTCCTCCGCCGGTTGCAGCGGCTGTTCGGCGTCGGGATCGAATTCGTCCGTGATCTCGCCCACGATCTCTTCGAGGATGTCCTCAAGGGTGATCAACCCCTGCAGCGAGCCGTATTCATCCAC
>NZ_LWEX01000188.1 GCF_001634885.1 Sulfitobacter sp. HI0040
CCAACTTGAGCTTTGGTCAGATTTTTTTGACAGTTTCGAGTCCAATCCTCTGACCCCGGAACAGCGCCTGTCCATCATCGTGGATGAGGATGCCACCCTGGTTCTTGCCGGAGCCGGTTCCGGGAAAACCAGCGTTATCACGGCAAAAGCCGGATATCTGATCAAGGTAGGTCTTCGTAAACCGCATGAGGTTCTCCTACTGGCCTTTGCTCGGGATGCTGCAGCAGAAATGTCAGAGCGGATCAAAGACCGTTGCGGTGAGCCGGTGGAGGCTCGAACCTTTCATGCTTTAGCCTACGACATCATCGGACAAGTGGAAGGCGGCAAACCTGCCCTTGCTGCGCATGCTACAGATGACAAGGCGTTTCTGGCGCTGATCCGCGATATTCTTGTCGAGTTGGCGCTGAAAGTCTCGGAGGCATCGAAGGCCATTCTCGGTTGGTTCACGTCGGCGCGCCTCGAGGCAAAATCCGAATGGGACTTCCAGAGGAAACACGATTTTTACACCTATCTGGAAAAGGAAGACCTTCGCACGCTCCAAGGGGAAAAGGTCAAGAGTTACGAAGAACTTCTGATAGCCAACTGGCTGTACGAAAATGGCGTCGAATACGAATATGAACCTGATTACGAAGTCGACACGTCCAGCCCGACCCGCCGCAATTACTGTCCCGACTTCCGTCTGACAGAGAGCGGCGTCTATCTTGAGCATTTCGGTGTGCGTAAGCAATCTGGGCAAGGTGGCCAAGAAGTGCTGGTGACAGCACCTTGGGTAGATCGTGATGAATACCTCGAAGGGATGGCTTGGAAGCGACAGGTGCATCAGGAGAATGGAACCATTCTTCTTGAGACCTACAGCTACGAGAATTCAGAAGGCCGTCTGCTCGACGCATTGGCAGAAAAGATCGCGCCTTTCGTGACCCTTAAGCCCCGTCCACGCGAAGAGCTATTCGATCGGGTTATGCAGATGAACCAGGTCGACGGTTTTGTGCAGCTCTTGGGCAACTTCCTGCGGAACTTTAAGAGTGGAGGCTATGCATATGAGGACTGCGAACGCAAAGCGCAGTCCGCAAAGCTTGGCAAACGCGCCGCCGCTTTTTTGTCGGTGTTCAGGCCTGTCTATGAGGCCTATCAGGACCGCCTCGGCACGCGGATCGATTTTGAAGACATGGTATTGCGTGCGGCCAATTATGTTGAAACGGGCCAATACAAAAGCCCGTTTCGCCATATTCTGGTTGATGAGTTTCAGGATATTTCAAGAAGTCGGGCAAGATTGGTCAAAGGCTTGCTTGGCCAACACAGTGATGCCCGCCTGTTTGCGGTAGGGGATGACTGGCAGTCCATCTATCGATTTGCCGGATCTGACATTCATCTGATGCGCAACTTCGGCGAAGAATTCGGCGGGACGTTCAATGGGAAAAGCGGGGTGCATCGAACTGTCGACCTTGGGCGGACCTTCCGGTCCGTCGACAAGATTGCCTTTGCCGCCCGTCATTTTGTTTTGCAAAACCCGACTCAGCTCGAAAAAATCGTAATTCCGGCCGGGACAACGGAAGAAGCGGCTATCCGGATCGTCTCGACCTTCCGCCATGATGGTGAAGAAAAGTTGAGGGGCGTCCTCTCAGAATTACAGTTGCGGGCAGAAGCTGATGGACGTCAGGGCACTGTCTTGATGCTGGGACGCTATCGCCATTCCATGCCAGAGCAAATGAGGGATTTGCGCCGGTCGTTTCCGGATCTGGATATCACCTTCAAGACGATCCACGCCTCCAAGGGGTTGGAAGCTGACCATGTGGTCCTGCTCGACGATCATGCCCCATAGCGTGGTGTAACTCGCGGCTGGCCGGGCGCTTTCGACGGCCGAGCTGATCAGTCCGTCTGCGTTGCAGGCAGGCTGATGATGGGATCATCGCAGACCGGTGCCAAGGTTTCCAGCGTCATGTATCGCGCACGCTGCACAGTCCATTCTTCGGTCTGCTCCATGAGGATGGCGCCGACGAGGCGTCGTATGGCAGCCTCATTTGGAAAGATCCCGACGACGTCTGTCCTGC
>NZ_LWEX01000189.1 GCF_001634885.1 Sulfitobacter sp. HI0040
GCTTTTGCAGGTGGCGCAGCGGGGCGAGCCCACGCGCGAAGGGGGGCGTGACCGGGACAAGTTCGAACGCCATCTGCGTGACTGTATCGTGATCGGCGATCTGCGCACCTACGATCAGGATCCGCGATTCGGCCTCGTGGTGATGGGAGAGGTGGGCTCGAAGGCGCTTTCGCCCGGGGTGAACGATCCGGGCACGGCGATCGACGTGATCACCCGGCTGGGGCGTATCCTGTCCGATTACCGGGACGAGGCGCGGATGGACGTGCCCGTGCGGCTGACCAATCTGCATGTGCCGCCCATCGACCCCGACGACCTGATGGAGGACGGCTTCAACGCAATGGCCCGCGACGGCGATGCCGTGGTTGAGGTGCAGTTGCGCCTTCAGGCGACGCTCTCGGGCCTCATGCGCCATCCCGATGACGGGTTGAGCAAGGCCGCGCGTGCCGCGGCTGAATTGCATCTGCTGCGGGCGGTCAGCGTGACCTCCTTCGCGCCGGACCGGGAGCGGCTGCGCAAGGCCGCGCGCTCCGACGTCTGGGATGCCGTGCAGGAACGGCTGGAGAAGGAAACCGACGCCAAATCCTATGAGAAGGACGGCGAAGGCAAAGCGGATCTGGATACTGACGGGGTCGGCGCCTCCTGATGCGATAATCCCAATCGCGACCAGATATGTCGGTCAGTGGCAATTGGCCGCTGTTGCGGCGCGTCAGGTTGGGCCGGAAACGGGTCATCACGGGATATCCATATCATGCGCACCCATGCTCAGGCGGTCGTCATCGGGGGCGGCGTCATCGGTTGCTCCATCCTCTATCACCTGACGAAAGCGGGCTGGAGCGATGTCGTCCTGCTGGAGCGGGACGAGCTTACCTCCGGCTCCACATGGCATGCGGCGGCCAATATCCACGGGCTGCACGACAACAACAACATCACCCGCATCCAGAACTACACGATGGACCTCTACAATGCGCTGGAGGAAGAGACGGGCCAGTCCTGCGGGGTTTACCAGCCCGGCAGCCTCTATCTTGCGCAGACCGAAGCCCGCGAGCACCAGCTTCGCCTGCAGGCGGCAAAGGCGAAATACTACGGCTTGAAGTTCCATGAAATCGACCGGGCGGAGGCAGAGGCGCTGCACCCGCTCGTCGATTACGACGGCGTGCGCTGCATCATGTTCGAACCCTCGGGCGGGAACGTCGACCCTTCGGGCGTGACTAATGCCTACGCTACCGGCGCGCGGCAGAACGGGGCCGAGATCCACCGCTTCTGCCCCGTGACCGCGACGGAGCCACAACCCGACGGCAGCTGGATCGTGCGGACGCCCAAGGGTGACATCCATACCCAGTGGGTGGTCAATGCCGCCGGCCTCTGGGGCAGGGAGGTGGCGGCGATGGCGGGCATCTGTCTACCGCTGCAGCCGACCGAACACCAGTATTTCGTGACCGAAACGATTGCGGAGATTGCCGCGCTCGACCGGCGGCTGCCGTCGGTGGCGGATAGGGACGGCGAATATTACCTGCGGCAGGAAGGCAAGGGCCTGCTGATCGGCGCCTATGAACGGGACATGCGCTTTTGGGCAGAGGGTGGCACGCCACAGGATTTCGGGCATGAGCTTTTCGCCGACGATCTCGACCGGATCGAGGAGAACATGATGCGGGCGATTGACCGGGTGCCCGCGGTGGGGGCGGCGGGCATCAAGCGGGTCATCAACGGGCCGATGATCTGGTCGCCCGAT
>NZ_LWEX01000190.1 GCF_001634885.1 Sulfitobacter sp. HI0040
ACGTTCCTCCGCGTCGGCGAAGCGATAGGTGAATTGCAGTTCGGCATCGCCCCCCAGCAGCGCCGCCCCCTCCCGGGCCAGTCCGGCCTCGATTGCCGCGCGGACCGATCCGACAGCGGCAATGGCCGCCACCCCCAGTGCGAGACAGGCGAGGAAGAGGCGGAAGCCACGCAGGCCGCCGCGCAGCTCCCTCCGGGCCAAGCGTGTCGCCTGTCGCAGGCTCATGCGATACGACCGTCAGCCAATGTCACGATCCGGTCGCAGCGTTCGGCAAGGGCCGGATCATGGGTCACGAGGACGAGCGTGGCGCCATGCCGGTCCCGCAGGCCGAAGAGCAGGTCCATGATGGCCGCGCCATTGGCGCTGTCGAGATTGCCGGTAGGTTCATCCGCCAGAATGATCGCCGGGCGCGGAGCCGATGCGCGGGCCAATGCAACACGCTGCTGTTCGCCCCCCGACATCTGCGACGGGTAGTGCCCCCGCCGATGCCCGAGGCCGACCATCTCGAGTTCCTGCGCCGCCCGGTCGAAAGCGTCCCGGTTACCGCAGAGTTCCAGCGGGGTCGCCACATTCTCCAGCGCCGTCATCGTGGGGATAAGGTGGAAGGACTGGAAGACGATGCCTACCTTCCCGCGGCGAAAACGGGCAAGGGCGTCTTCGGACATATGGGTGAGACCCGTACCCAAGGCCTCGACGGTGCCGCCCGTCGCACGTTCCAGCCCGCCCATGATCATCAGCAATGATGACTTGCCGGAACCGGATGGCCCGGTCAGCGCGAGGCTTTCGCCGTGGGAAACCGTAAGCGCGATATCGTGAAGTATCCCGACCGGCCCGGCATTGCCCTCAAGGCTCAGCGTGACATCTTTGAGGTTGAACACCGGGGCGTCGGTCGGCTGGGTCATGAAAGGCCTTTCACTGCGTTCCGTTCGATATGGAGGTCGAGAGGAAATGCGCAAGTTGTTGATTGCGGCGGCAGTGATCGCGGGCCAGTCCCCCGCGAGCGCTGAAACGGTAATCGCCGCCTTCGGAGATTCACTGACGCAAGGGTACGGGCTGGTCCCCGAGGACGGTTTCGTCGCACAGCTTCAGAATTGGTTGGACGAGGCCGGGGCCGATGTTCGCCTGATCAATGCGGGTGTGTCGGGGGACACGACGGCGGGCGGGCTGGCGCGCATCGGATGGGCGCTGACACCCGAGGTTGACGGCATGATCGTCACGCTGGGCGGGAACGACCTGCTGCGCGGATTGGATCCCGCGCAGGCAAAGACGAACCTCACCGGGATTCTCGATGCTGCGGAAGACGCCGAGGTGGAAGTGCTGTTAGTTGGCCTGCAGGCACCGGGGAACTTCGGCCCCGAGTACAAGACAGCTTTCGACGCGATCTATCCCGATCTCGCGGCTGAATACGGTACCGGCTATTTCCGCAATTTCTTTGCGGGCCTCGTGCCAGAAGGTGAGGGCGGAACCTCGGTGTCCCTTCAGAAGTATTTCCTGCCGGATGGCCTGCATCCCAACGCCGAAGGCGTCAGCCGGATCGTCGAAGGGATCGGGCCGGCCGTGCTCGAACTAGTGGAGCGGGTAGAGGCCGACTGAAGCGCCGCGCGAAAATGCAACTCTCTGCGGGGCGCGGCGGCGCCCCGTTCAAATCCGTTCCGCTCCTTGCAACCGGGGCAGGCGCGCCCGGCGGAAGGATCAGGCTAAAGCGATATTGGCGGCGCTTTCGCGACCGTCCCGCCCGGCTTCGACGTCGTATGTCACCTTTTGGTTATCGGCCAGACCGGTCAGACCAGCGCGCTCGACGGCCGAGATATGGACAAAGATGTCCTTTCCGCCGCTGTCAGGCGCGATGAAGCCGTAGCCTTTAGTCGTGTTGAACCATTTTACGGTGCCTGTCGCCATGCTCCGTCTCTCCTGTGTTGATCTGCCCGCGGGATGCGGCAGCGTGGCTTACCGGAATTGATCGTACCGAAGCCTTGAGGAGCAGTGGTCGATGGTCTTCGCGTCGCCCTTCGATATTGAAAGCGTCCTTCTGAAAATCAAGCGATTCTGACCGCGATCCCGGCACTGGCGGACCTTTGCGCATCGAATTTCACCGTTTTGCAATAATTTTACCAGTTGATAAAATTTTGAATCCATGTGAGCGTTTGGGGAAGGAAGTCCGCCTAGGGAGGGTCAGATGGCACGAGACATGTTCGCACCGGGTATCGCCGCGGGGCGGCTGGAGCCGGAGGCCTACCGTGAAGGGTTTTCCGATCTGCACCCGCCGCTCGACGATCATGAGGCGCTGGTTCAGGCCGATCGCTGCTATTTCTGCCATGACGCGCCCTGCATGACGGCCTGCCCCACGGATATCGATATCCCGCTTTTCATTCGACAGATCGCCACCGGAACGCCGGATGCCGCGGCCAAGACGATCCTGAGCCAGAACATTCTGGGCGGCATGTGCGCGCGGGTCTGTCCGACGGAAACACTGTGCGAGGAGGTCTGCGTGCGTGAAGTGGCAGAGGGCAAACCCGTTCTGATCGGCCAGCTTCAGCGATATGCGACCGACCATTTGCAGGCGCAGGGCAAGCATCCGTTCACCCGAGCGGCGGCGACCGGCAAGACCATCGCGGTGGTGGGGGCAGGGCCTGCGGGCCTTTCCTGTGCGCACCGGCTGGCGATGCTGGGCCACGATGTCACGATCTACGACGCACGGCCAAAGCCCGGCGGTTTGAACGAATACGGGATCGCCGCCTACAAGACCCCGGAAGGTTTCGCGCAGGCCGAGGTCGACTGGCTCATGCAAATCGGGGGCATCACCTTTCGCCACGACGCAGCACTCGGGCGCGACATCACGCTGGCGGCGCTGAAAAAGGATCACGATGCGGTCTTTCTGGGCCTCGGGCTTGCCGGCGTCAACGCGCTGGGGGCAGAGGGCGAGGACAAGGACAACGTTACCAACGCCGTCGATTTCATTGCGGGTCTGCGCCAGTCGGATGACTTGTCAGGCCTGCCGATCGGGCGCGACGTTGTCGTCATCGGGGGCGGGATGACGGCGGTTGACGCCGCGGTGCAGGCCAAGTTGCTGGGCGCGCTGAATGTCACGCTGGTCTATCGCCGGGGGCGCGACCGCATGAACGCCAGCAGGTTCGAACAGGATCTGGCGGCAAGCAAGGGCGTGCGTATCATCACCCACGCCGTGCCGCTCGCCATTCACGGCAACGGCAGCGTACGGGAAATCGAGTTCGAATATGTCGATGCGGATATGCGGGGCAGCGGAGAGACTTTCCGCATCCCCGCGGATCAGGTCTTCAAGGCCATCGGTCAGACCCTGCACGGTGACGATCTGCCCGATCTGGACGGGCGCAAAATACGGACGGACGCGGCGGGCCGCACCTCTGTCGAGGGCGTCTGGGCCGGGGGAGACTGTACGCCTGCGGGGGATGATCTGACCGTGACCGCCGTGGCGCAGGGGCGCGACGCGGCGATGGATATTCACCGTCAGTTGACCGGGGGCTGAGGCATGGCGCCGGGCTTTCGGGGCCGGTGCGAGAGAAGTGAACTGCCGCATCGCATAGCAGAGGCGGCACGGGCCGGGCGGGGACCCGGGGGAACAGTGGAGGATCGAACATGGCCAATCTGCAAAGCGATTTCATCGGGATCAAATCCCCCAATCCCTTCTGGCTGGCCTCCGCGCCACCGACAGACAAGGAATACAACGTGCGCCGCGCCTATGAGGCCGGCTGGGGCGGTGTCGTCTGGAAGACGCTGGGCCTCGACCCGCATGTGGTCAACGTGAACGGCCCGCGCTACGGCGCGATCCATGGGGCGGACCGGCGGCTTCTGGGGCTCAACAACATCGAACTGATCACCGACCGCCCGCTGGAGGTGAACCTGCGCGAGATCAAGGCCGTCAAGCGGGACTATCCGGACCGTGCCATGGTCGTCTCGCTCATGGTGCCCTGCGAGGAAGAGCCGTGGAAATTCATCCTGCCCCTGGTGGAGGAGACGGGTGCTGACGGGGTCGAGCTCAACTTCGGCTGCCCGCACGGGATGAGCGAGCGCGGCATGGGCAGTGCCGTGGGGCAGGTGCCCGAATATATCGAAATGGTCACCCGCTGGGTGAAGGCCAACACGCGGATGCCGGTGATCGTGAAGCTGACGCCCAATATCACCGACGTGCGCAAACCGGCGGAGGCCGCCATGCGTGGCGGGGCGGATGCAGTGAGCCTGATCAATACGATCAATTCGATCACCAGCGTGGATCTGGACCTCTTCGCACCGGAGCCGACGATCGACGGCAAGGGCGCGCATGGCGGCTATTGCGGACCTGCCGTCAAGCCCATTGCCCTGAACATGGTGGCCGAAATCGCGCGTACCCCCGATATGGCCGATCTGCCCATCAGCGGGATCGGCGGCATCACGACGTGGCGCGACGCGGCTGAATTTCTGGCCCTTGGCGCTGGAAATGTTCAGGTCTGTACGGCGGCCATGACCTACGGTTTCAAAGTCGTGCAAGAGATGATCAGCGGGCTGAGCGACTACATGGACGAAAAGGGCATGACCTCGGTCGATGAACTGGTGGGTCGTGCGGTGCCCAATGTGACGGACTGGAACCAACTGAACCTGAACTACGTCGCCAAGGCGGCAATCAATCAGGATCTGTGCATATCCTGCGGTCGCTGCTTCGCCGCCTGTGAGGATACCAGCCATCAGGCCATCGCCATGTCCGACGATCGCAAGTTCACCGTGATCGACGAGGAATGCGTGGCCTGCAACCTCTGCGTCAATGTTTGCCCGGTGGAGGATTGCATCACCATGGAGCCTATGGCGGCAGGCCAAACCGATCCGCGCACAGGCGACGTGGTACAGCCGGAGTATGCCAACTGGACGACGCACCCCAATAACCCGGCGGCCAAGGCGGCAGAGTAGGCTCAGGTTTCGCCCCCCGGGGGCGTCTTCAGGGGGTGAGCAGCTTGCGGAACATGAAGGCGACGTGGCTTTCCGCCCCGTCCCATGCGGTCTGGGGGTCAGGCAGCAGGACCTGAAGCTGCGCCTCGAAATCCGCGTAATGCTGGGTGATCGCCCAGATCGACAGGATGAGGTGCGCAGGATCCATCCGGGCAAGCTTTCCGGCGTCCATCCACGCGCGGATCAGGTCGCATTTCGCATCGAAGAGCGGCTTCAGGCCGGATTGCAGATGCGGCTGCATACGCGGGGCGCCCTGAATGATCTCATTAGCGAACAGCCTGCTCTGGCGCGGATAGGCGCGGCTCATCTCCATCTTCTTGGTGATATAGCCCAGAAGCTCTTTCTGGGGGTCGCCGTCGGGGTCCATCTCTTCCAGCGGAGCGAGCCATTCGGACATGAGTTTGGCCAGAAGCTCCACGTGGATCGCTTCCTTGCCATCGAAATAATAAAGTATGTTGGGTTTGCTCAGTCCCGCCTCGGTGGCGATCTGGTCCAACGTCGAACCGCGGTAGCCATGGCGGGAAAAGACTTCCAGCGCGGCGTCGAGAATCACGCGGCGGTTCCGTTTCTGGATGCGGCTCGGTTTCTTCTGGCTGCCGTCCGGCATGGGCGCCCCTCGCTCTGGTGCCTGAATTTGCGGCACAGGTTCCGCGCTGCACCCCCGTCGGGAAAGCAGTTCTTGACAGAAACAAGACTAGACGCAATCGTGGATTTACCAAATGGTAAAAATTTTACCTTTGGTGGAATGACAAAGAGGAGCCCCGAATGGCCGCGCCCGGAGAGAACCTGAAGATCAATCCCGACCGGCTTTGGGACAGCCTGATGGAGATGGCCAAGATCGGACCCGGCGTCGCGGGCGGCAACAACCGCCAGACGCTGACAGACGCGGATGCCGAAGGCCGCGCGCTCTTTCAATCTTGGTGCGAGGCGGCGGGATGCACCATGGGTCTGGACCAGATGGGCAACATGTTTGCGCGGCGCGAAGGCCAGGACCCGGAGGCGCTGCCCGTCTACGTGGGCAGCCACCTCGACACCCAGCCCACGGGGGGCAAATACGACGGTGTGCTCGGCGTCTTGGGTGGTCTGGAAATCATCCGCACGCTGAACGATCTGGGCATCAAGACGAAACACCCCATCGTGGTGACGAATTTCACCAATGAAGAGGGAACGCGCTACGCGCCTGCCATGCTCTCTTCGGGGGTCTTCGCGGGCATCCACACGCAGGACTGGGCCTATGCCCGCGAGGATGCGGAGGGCAAGCGCTTCGGCGACGAATTGGACCGGATCGGCTGGAAGGGCGACGAGGAAGTCGGCGCGCGCAAGATGCATGCCTTTTTCGAACTGCATATCGAACAGGGGCCCATACTGGAAGCCGAAGGCAAGGAGATCGGCGTGGTGACCCATGGGCAGGGCCTGTCCTGGACCCAAGTCACCGTGACCGGCAAGGACAGCCATACCGGATCGACCCCCATGCCCATGCGGCATGACGCGGGCCTCGGCATGGCGCGCATTCTGGAAAAGGTGAACGAAATCGCGCTGAGCCATGCGCCACACGCGGTGGGGGCGGCGGGGCATATCGACGTCTATCCGAACTCGCGCAACGTGATCCCCGGCAAGGTGGTCTTTACCGTCGATTTCCGTTCGCCCGAGCTTGACGTGATCGAGGATATGGAATCGCGCCTGCGCGAAGAGGCCGGCAAGATCGCCGAGGATATGGGGCTGGAGGTTTCATTCGAAAAGGTGGGCGGTTTCGATCCCGTGGCCTTTGACGAAGGCTGCGTGAGAGCCGTGCGGAATGCGGCGGAGCGTTTGGGCTACAGTCACATGAACCTGATTTCCGGCGCAGGGCATGACGCCTGCTGGATCAACCGGGTGGCTCCCACGGCGATGGTGATGTGCCCCTGTGTCGACGGGCTGAGCCACAACGAGGCCGAAGAGATCAGCCGCGAATGGGCGCAGGCGGGTGCCGACGTGCTGATGCATGCAGTGGTCGAAACCGCCGAAGTCGTCGGCTGAACGGAGGCTGCGGTGATCGATCCCGATCTCGATATTGCCGGACGGATCGACGCGCTGATCGACGCGGAACTGGCCGAGGCGTCGCGCAGCGCGGACCGGATCACCCGGCGGACCGCGCGGGCCTTTGCGCAGGTACGACGCGTTCCGCGTGAGGTGACGGTCAATTTTTCGGGCGGCATCACCCAGCGGTGCTGGTCGGTCGCGCGGGGCGACGGGACCTACCGGGTCGTTTACCTGCCGACCGCGGGGTATTTTTCGCTCTGCGTGGAGAGCGATTTCGGGCCGCTGGATATCGGGGTGCACGGGCCGGCGCTGGGGTGTTTCGGGTCGGTCTGAGCCGGGGGCCTGCCCCCGGACCCCCGGGATTTGAAACCATTTGGAAGGACGAGGGAGAGACGCGATGAGCAAGGTGATCAAGGGCGGAACGGTCTGCACGGCGGACCGGACCTGGAAGGCCGATGTTCTGATCGAAGGCGAAACCATCAGCCGGATCGGCGAGGATCTTTCGGGTGACGAATATATCGATGCGGAAGGGGCCTATGTGATACCCGGCGGTATCGATCCGCACACGCATCTCGAGATGCCGTTCATGGGGACGACCGCGGCGGAAACCTTCGAATCCGGCACATGGGCCGCGGCGGCGGGCGGCACCACGATGGTCGTCGATTTCTGCCTGCCGGGCGCCGATGGCAGCATCAAGAACGCGATCAACGAATGGCACCGCAAGTCCGCGCCGCAGATCTGTTCGGACGTGGGCTATCATATGGCGATCACCGGCTGGGACGAGAACGTCTTCAACGAGATGAAGGATGCCGTCGAGATGGGCGTGAACTCGTTCAAGCATTTCATGGCTTACAAGGGCGCCCTGATGATCGAGGACGACGAGATGTTCGCCTCCTTCAAGCGCTGCGCGGAACTGGGCGCGCTGCCGATGGTTCATGCCGAGAACGGCGATCTGGTGGCGGAGCTTCAGCAGAAGTATTTCGATCAGGGCATCACCGGGCCGGAGGGTCACGCCTATTCCCGCCCGCCGGAGCTGGAGGGGGAGGCCGCCAACCGCGCGATCACCATCGCCGATACCGCCGGCGTGCCGCTTTATATCGTGCATGTCTCCTGCGAGCAGACCCATGAGGCCATCCGGCGGGCGCGCCAGAAGGGGATGCGGGTTTACGGAGAGCCGCTGATCCAGTTCCTGACGCTGGATGAGTCGGAGTATTTCAACAAGGACTGGGACCACGCCGCGCGCCGGGTAATGAGCCCGCCGTTCCGGTCGAAGGACCATCAGGATAGCCTCTGGGCCGGGTTGCAGGCGGGTTCGCTGCAGGTTGTCGCCACGGACCACGCCGCCTTCAACACTGAACAGAAGCGCGCGGGCCGTGAGGATTTCCGCATCATTCCCAACGGGTCGAACGGGTTGGAGGAACGGCTGGCCGTGCTGTGGACCGAAGGCGTCGAAACGGGGCGGCTTACCCCGAATGAATTCGTGGCATGCACCTCCACCAATGTGGCGAAGATCCTGAATATCTATCCGCGCAAGGGGGCGCTGGTGGAAGGGGCAGATGCCGATATCGTCGTCTGGGATCCGAAGATCACCAAGACCATCAGCACGTCGAACCATCATTCGGTTCTGGATTACAACGTGTTCGAAGGCTTCGAGGTCAAGGCGCAAAGCCGCTATACGCTCAACCGGGGCGAGGTCATCTGGGCCTGGGGGCAGAACAGCCAGCCCAATCCGGGCAGGGGGCGGTTCATTCCCCGACCGGCCTTCCCGAGTGCGAATGTCGCGCTGAGCAAGTGGAAGGAGTTGAACAGCCCCAAGATGATCAAGCGCGATCCGCTGAATATTCCGGCGGGGATTTGAAGGTTGGCCCCATCAGCGGTTTCTGTTGAGCGCGCATGCCTGCAGCCTTATCGTTCTGCCGGACGACAAGCATGAACAAACATATGAACGAGGCGACCATCACACAGACAATCGAAACCGCTCCGGGCACGCCGGTCATCGCGGCGCGTGGCCTCGACTTGACCTTCCAGACCAATGACGGCCCCGTCCATGCGCTGCGCGACGTATCGCTCGATATCGCGAAAGGCGATTTCGTCAGTTTCATCGGCCCGTCGGGCTGCGGCAAGACGACCTTCCTGCGGGTGATGGCTGATCTCGAAGAGCCGACGGGGGGCAGCGTGACCGTCAACGGGGTCACCCCGGCGGAGGCGCGGCGGGCCCGGGCCTATGGCTATGTCTTTCAGGCGGCGGGGCTTTATCCGTGGCGGACAATCGGGGGCAATATCCGCCTGCCGTTGGAGATCATGGGGATACCGCGGGCGGAACAGGCTGAACGGGTGCGCCGCGTGCTCGAGCTGGTCGAGTTGGGCGGGTTCGAGAAGAAGTTTCCATGGCAGCTTTCGGGTGGGATGCAGCAGCGCGCCTCCATCGCGCGGGCGCTCAGCTTCGATGCGGATATTCTGCTGATGGATGAGCCCTTTGGCGCGCTGGACGAGATCGTGCGCGACCATCTGAACGAGCAGTTGCTGAAGCTTTGGGAACGGACAGGCAAGACGATCGCCTTTGTCACCCATTCGATACCCGAAGCGGTGTATCTGTCGACCAAGATCGTCGTGATGTCGCCCCGGCCGGGGCGGATCACCGATGTCATCGAAAGCCCCTTGCCGAAGGAGCGCCCGCTGGACATCCGGGACACGCCCGAGTTTCTCGAAGTGGCGCACCGGGTGCGCGAAGGTTTGCGGGCGGGGCATCAGGATGAGTGAACGTCGGTCTGATCGCGGGGGCTGCCGCAGGAGTATTTCCGAAAGGGTGAAGGGGAGGGCGCGCGCATGAGCCGGAGCCTGTTGCCGGTTCTGACCGTCCTCGCCTTCATCGGGGTGATCTGGTACGCCGCTGCGGTCGCGCTGAATGCGCCATGGGCCTATGACAAGGCGCAGCGGGCCGGGGTGGAACTGACGCTTCCCGCGCTTGTCTCCGACACCTGGGCGCAGGACAAGCCGAAGCTGCCGGCGCCCCATCAGGTGGGTGCGGAATTGTGGGAGACCACCGTTCAAAAGAAGGTCACATCGAAGCGGTCGCTGGTTTATCACGCATGGATCACGCTGAGCGCGACGCTGCTGGGATTTGTCCTGGGGACCGGGCTCGGCATCCTGCTGGCTGTCGGCATCGTCTTCAACCGCACCATGGACATGAGCGTGATGCCCTGGGTCATCGCGAGCCAGACCATTCCGATCCTTGCCATCGCACCGATGATCATCGTCGTGCTGAACGCGGTGGGAATTTCCGGGCTGTTGCCCAAGGCGATGATCAGCATGTATCTGTCGTTCTTCCCGGTTGTTGTCGGCATGGTGAAGGGTCTGCGCAGCCCCGATGCGATGCAGCTCGATCAGATGCGCACGTGGAACGCCAGTGCGGCGCAGACCTTCTGGAAGCTGAGGTTGCCTGCCTCGATGCCCTATTTCTTTACGTCGCTGAAGATCGCCATGGCGGCCTCACTCGTCGGGGCGATTGTGGGTGAACTGCCGACGGGGGCGGTGGCCGGGCTGGGGGCGCGTTTGCTGGGCGGCAGCTACTATGGCCAGACGATCCAGATCTGGAGCGCGCTGATCATGGCGGCGGCATTGGCGGCGGCGCTGGTGGGCACCATCGGGATCATTCAGCGGGTCACCCTGAAACGGATGGGCATGGCATGACCGGGTGGCTGATCTTTGCCGTATTGGCGTGGATTGCGGGCATGGCGATCAACATGGCCCTCGCGCGGCGACCGGACGGGCGCTGGGCAGGCGTTCTGGCACCCGTGGTTTTCGGGATCACCCTCATCGCCGTCTGGGAAGGGATCGTGCACGGGTTCGGGATCAACCAGGTCTTGCTGCCTGCGCCTTCGGCCATCGCCGCCCGCTTCGTGACCTCCACGGGAATCCTGTGGGTCGACTTCGTCCAGACTGTGCTGAAAGGCGCGTTGACCGGCTATATCATCGGCTGCGGGGCCGCCTTTCTCACCGCGCTGGCGATTGACCGCTTTCCCTTCCTGCAGCGCGGATTGCTGCCCGTTGGCAACTTCGTCGCGGCGCTTCCGGTGATTGGCATGGCGCCGATCCTGGTGATGTGGTTCGGCTTTGATTGGCAGTCGAAGGCTGCCGTCGTGGTGGTCATGGTGTTCTTTCCCGTGCTGGTGAATACCGTGCAGGGGCTGCAGGACACCGATGCCATGCAGCGCGATCTGATGCGGACCTATGCCGCCGGCTACTGGCGCACCTTGCTGAAACTGCGGCTGCCTGCTGCCATGCCGTTCGTATTCAACGGGCTGAAGATCGGCACCACGCTCGCGCTCATCGGGGCGATCGTGGCGGAATTCTTCGGCTCGCCCATCAAGGGGATGGGCTTTCGCATCTCGACCTCGGTGGGGCAACTGGCGCTGGACCTCGTCTGGGCGGAGATCGTCGTGGCCGCCATCGCGGGGTCAGCCTTTTACGGGGCGATGGCTCTGGTGGAAAAAACAGTCACTTTCTGGCATCCTAGCCAGCGGGGAACCCGCTGACAAAACGATCAACGACAACGATAAACCGAAGGGAGAAAACGATGACAACATTACGCAGCATTGCCGCCGGCGCGGCTGTCGGGCTGTGGGGCACGATCGCCCAGGCCGCCGACGACGTGACCCTGCAGCTCAAATGGGTGACGCAGGCCCAGTTCGCGGGCTATTACGTCGCGCAGGAAAAGGGCTTCTACGAAGAAGAGGGCCTGAACGTCACCATCAAACCCGGGGGGCCGGATATCGCGCCCACGCAGGTGCTGGCGGGCGGCGGCGCGGATGTGACCGTGGATTGGATGCCCTCTGCGCTTTCCGCGCGGGAAAAGGGTTTGCCGATGGTAAACATCGCGCAGCCGTTCAAGAAATCCGGCATGATGTTGACCTGCCGCAAGGACGCGGGCGTTGAAACGACCGATGACTTCAAGGGCAAGACGCTGGGCGTCTGGTTCTTCGGGAACGAATTTCCCTTCCTCAGCTGGATGAGCAAGCTCGACCTGCCGACCGAAGGCGGAGAGGACGGGGTGACCGTGCTCAAACAGGGGTTCAACGTCGATCCCCTGCTGCAGAACCAGGCCGCCTGCGTATCGACAATGACCTACAACGAGTACTGGCAGGTGATCGACGCGGGCCTGACACCCGAGGAGCTTACTGTCTTCAAGTATGAGGATCAGGGCGTTGCGACGCTGGAAGACGGTCTTTACGTGCTCGAAGACAAGCTGGAGGACCCGGAGTTCGCCGACAAGATGGTGCGGTTTGTGCGCGCCTCGATGAAGGGCTGGAAATACGCCGAGGAGAACCCGGACGAAGCGGCAGAAATCGTGTTGGAGAACGATGCCTCCGGCGCCCAGACCGAAGAGCATCAGAAGCGCATGATGCGGGAGATCGCGAAGCTGACCGAAGGCAGCGATGGCACGCTGGATGAAGCGGATTACGAGCGTACCGTACAGTCGTTGCTGTCCGGCGGGTCGGATCCCGTGATCACCAAGGAGCCGGAGGGCGCCTGGACCCATGAGATCACGGACAAGGCACTGAACTAAATCGTCGCCCATGACGAAGAGAAGGCCCGGCAGCGATGCCGGGCCTTTTTGCGTACGGGAACGTCCTTTGACCGAAAAAGGCTGATGTGATGCACCGGCCCCGAGATGTTTCGTAATTGAGCGGTCAGAGCACCGTAACGGTGGTGCCGATGGGCACGCGTTCATAGAGGTCGACGACATGTGCGTTCAGCATACGGATACAGCCGTTGGAGACTGACCTGCCGATGCTGCCGGGTTCGGTCGTGCCATGGATGCGGTAGAACGTGTCCCGCCCGTTCTGGAAGAGATAGAGCGCCCGTGCCCCGAGCGGATTGCCGGGACCGCCCGGCTGGGCGTCGGTATTGCCGATGAAACGTTTGTAGGTTTCGGGCTCCCGTTCGATCATCTCATCCGTGGGGCGCCACGTGGGCCATTCCTTTTTTACCGCGATATTGGCCTTACCGGTAAATTCGAGGCCTGCCCTGCCGACCCCGACGCCGTAACGCATGGCCCGGCCCGGTGCGGTCACGAGATAGAGGTAATGGCTGCGGGGCAGCACGATCAACTCGCCCGGCGCGTATCGCGCCTTTACTGACACCATCTGCGGCGTCGGATCATAGGCCGCTGCCTGGGCACCGGCGAATTGGGGAAAGGTGGCAGCGGCAAGGGACGTGGCAAGGAATGTACGGCGGCGCATCGGAGGCTCCATGGGGTTCTTGCAAGAAGGATTGGATAGAGTGTTGGCCCCCGCAAGAGGCTTGGCAACCCCTGTAAAAGAAAAACCGGCCCTGTCCTGCGACGGGGCCGGTCAAATTCATGTGCGGGGGGCAGGCCCCCTCAGGCATTATGCCAGTTGGATGTTCGTCGCGGATTCGCGGCCGTCACGGCCGGATTCGATGTCGAACGTCACTTTCTGGTTGTCGGCCAGACCTGTGAGGCCGGCACGCTCAACTGCGGAAATATGGACGAAAACGTCCTTGCTGCCGCCGTCGGGTGCGATGAAGCCGAAGCCTTTAGTTGTGTTGAACCATTTTACGGTGCCAGTGGCCATTCCGTTGTCTCCTATAGTTGCTATCCGCGTTGTTGCGATAGCCCGGCGTAGTCGGTCGAGATCGAAGACTGAGCGCCGGTAAGGGAGACAGTGGGTCGAAATAGAATAACGTCTGCAGCGCCTATATGGCACCCGAGGGGGATTCGTACAAGTCTAGTCGCAGGATGACCCTCTGAGCGGCACGTTTGCGCCTCTATTTCGGATCCATCCCTTGTTTTATTGAAGGCGCGACTCAAACCCTTCCAAAGTATCGCCTCAAATCGGTCTCACCATTGCCCGTAATCAATGGCTTTCTATGGACAGAACAATCTCACCCGTCGCGATGACGGAACTGCCGTAGCGAAGGATATTGGTGCAATGCGTATATTGGCTGTGGATGACGACCCCGTCATTCTCGAACTGCTCAGAAGCTGTCTCGGGCGTGTGGGGGAATACGAACTGACGTGCTGCGACACTGCCGAGGCAGCGTTGAAAACGATTTCAAGCACGGAGATGCCATTTGACTGCTTCCTCCTCGACATCATGTTGCCGGGGGTGGACGGCATCGAAATGTGCAAGATCTTGCGCGAGAAGACCGAGTACCGGACAACGCCGGTTCTGATGGTCACGGCCAGCCGCGAGCCCACGCTGATGCAGCGTGCTTTCGAGGCGGGTGCGACCGATTTCATCAGCAAGCCGCTCGATGGAATGGAGTTGGGTGCGCGCGTCAATTCCGCAGGTATGCTGAACGCCAGCCTGCTGCGGGAGCGGGAAGCCCAGCATACGCTGGCAGAACTGACTGCCCTTACAAAACTGAAATTCGATGAAGGCATCAACCTGGGGATCCCCCATGTCAGTGACCTTCTGTCATTGGAAAATCATCTGCTGCGTCTGCCGGCGGGTTGCTACGCGATGAGCCTATTTTCGCTGGATGTGGTGGGGCTGAGGGCAGTCTTCCGCTCTGTTCGGCCTGCGGCTTTCCGGCAGAACCTCGAACAGATCGCCCATGCGGCCATCGATGCCCTGCAGGACCGGGACTGCCAGATTGCCTATGCGGGCAGCGGTCGTTTCGTCGGTATCGTGATGGGCCGCGCGCGGATGGACAACGAAAAGATCGCCCAAGCGGTTTCCGAACGGCTGCAGGAAAACTGGGAGCCGGAACTGACCGGCGTGGCCAAGGCACCGGCGATCCGGGTCGAAAGCGTGACCAGTCAGCGGGTCTGGTCCGGTCTCGCGGCGAGCAACAAGCTGCGGGAATATCTCAACTCTGCCGATCCACTGCATGGCCTGGCGGATGACCGTTCGGACAATCTGTTCGAACGTATGCAGAAAATGGTGATGGCCGAAGACAAGTAGGCCCGCCATTACCACCGCGGGGATGTGGGAAACCGTCGCACCGAAAGGAGCGGCGGTTTTTTTTTCTTGGGAGGGGGCTTTCGACCGCGGGGTTCGTCATGGCCCATGAAAGAGCCCGCGACATGCGCGGGCCGGGGTGTCGAAGCGGAATTTTATCAGGCGCGGGCGGTATCCGCCAGGGTGGAATCTTCGTTTCCTTCCTGAGAGAGTAGCACCAGAGCGATGACGGCGAAGAAAGTCATGGTGCCGACAGCAGCATAGAAGACCAGCGCGATCAGCAGCCCGGTACCCACCACGAACCATGCGGTGAGAAACCCGAGGGTGCCGGTAATACTTGCGATCATCAGCGCGACTACGGCCATTGCCAGCTCCTTGCTTGTCGAAAGACATGAGAGACGGGCGCTGTGGCTAAATTATGGCAATTCGCGACACATTCTGGGGCAACCGCCTTTTTCGAAGCCATAGGCCCGCCGCATGGATGCGCCGGGCCTGTCAGTTGTGAGTCGTTCGGGTCGGGGGCGACCAGAGCTATTAGCGCACGAACTTCTTGTGCTTCAGGCGTTTGGGTTCCAGAGCGTCGGCACCGAGGCGGCGCTTCTTGTCCTCTTCGTAGTCTTCGAAGTTGCCTTCGAACCATTCGACATGCGCCTCGCCTTCGAAAGCGAGGATATGTGTGCAGATCCGGTCAAGGAAGAAGCGGTCGTGGCTGATGACGACGGCGCAGCCCGCGAAATCCACCAAGGCATCTTCGAGCGCGCGCAGGGTTTCGACATCCAAATCGTTCGTCGGTTCGTCGAGCAGCAGAACGTTGCCGCCCTCTTTCAGCAGGCGCGCCATATGCACCCGGTTGCGTTCACCACCCGACAGCAGACCCACCTTCTTCTGCTGGTCGCCGCCCTTGAAATTGAAGGACGAGCAATAGGCGCGTGAGTTTACCTCCGCATCGCCCAGCTTGATGATCTCGGCGCCGCCGGTGATTGCCTGCCAGACGGTATCGTCGGCATTGAGGTCATCGCGCGACTGATCGACATAGGACAGATCGACCGTATCGCCGTATTCGATGCTTCCCGCATCGGGCTTTTCCTGCCCGGTCAGCATCTTGAACAGGGTCGATTTACCGGCGCCGTTGGGGCCGATCACGCCCACGATGCCCCCGGGCGGCAGGGAGAAGTCCAGCCCGTCGATCAATTGCTTGTCGCCCATGTGTTTCTTCAGGCCTTCGACCTCGATCACCTTGTTGCCGAGGCGGGGGCCGTTGGGGATGACGATCTGCGCACGGGCGAGCTTTTCCCGTTCGGAGGTCTCGGCAAGCTCGTTATAGGCGTTGATCCGGGCCTTGGACTTTGCCTGCCGCGCCTTGGCGCCCTGCCGCATCCATTCCAGTTCGCGTTCCAGCGTCTTCTGCTTGGACTTGTCTTCGCGCGCTTCCTGTTCCAGTCGTTTGGCTTTCTGCTCCAGCCAGTCGGAATAATTGCCTTCGTAGGGAACGCCGCGACCTCGGTCCAACTCGAGAATCCAGCCGGTGATATCGTCAAGGAAATAGCGGTCGTGCGTGACGATCAGGATCGTGCCCTTGTAGTCGATCAGGTGCTGCTGAAGCCAGGCGATGGTTTCAGCGTCGAGGTGGTTGGTCGGTTCGTCGAGAAGCAGCATGTCGGGCGCTTCGAGCAGCAGCTTGCATAGCGCCACGCGGCGCGCTTCACCGCCCGACAGATCGGCGATATTGGCGTCGTCCGGGGGGCAGCGCAGGGCTTCCATCGCCACGTCGATCTGGCTGTCCAGATCCCACAGGTTCTGCGCGTCGATATCGTCCTGCAGCTTCGCCATCTCGTCCGCCGTTTCGTCCGAGTAGTTCATCGCGAGGTCGTTGTAGCGGTCGAGGATCGCCTTCTTGGGCGCCACGCCCAGCATGACGTTCTCACGCACGGTGAGGTCCGGGTCGAGCTTCGGTTCCTGCGGCAAATAGCCGACCTTTGCGCCCTCCGCGGACCAAGCCTCGCCAGAAAAATCCTTGTCGAGACCGGCCATGATCTTCAGCAGGGTGGACTTACCCGCGCCGTTCACACCGACCACACCGATTTTTACACCGGGCAGGAAATTCAGATTGATGTTCTCGAAAGTCTTCTTGCCGCCCGGATAGGTCTTCGAAACACCGGACATGTGATAGACGTATTGGTAGGCTGCCATGGGAATCCTCGGACAGAAATGAGTTGCCGTCCAATATCCTTCGCGGCTGCCAAGATCAAACCCTGCGTGGAGCGCCATCATGCGTGATCTCAAGACGCTCGTCTCAACCTATGCCCAGCCGGGGCGAATCGAGGAAATCTGGTTGCGTCCCGGGCGGCTTGCGGAGCCTGTTTCCGTTCAGGACGCTCAGATCGTGGAAAAAGGCCTTTCGGGTGATCACGCCCGACCCGGAAAGCGTGCGGTGACATTGATACAGGCGGAGCATCTGGCAGTGGTTGGCGCATTGCTGGGGCAAGGCCCGGTAGAGGCGCGGAAGCTCCGGCGTAATCTGGTGGTCTCCGGTATCAACCTTGTTGCCTTGAAGGGTCGGCGCGTCGCCGTGGGTGGTGCGGTGCTGGAATGGACGACCGTCTGTGCACCCTGCAGCCGGATTGAAAAGGCGCTGGGGGAGGGCGGTTACAGTGCCCTGCGCGGTCATGGCGGATGGTGTGCGCGCGTGCTGCGGCCGGGCCGCATTGCGGTCGGCGACAGGGTTGAGCCCTTGCCGGACGACGCATTGGTACAGGAAAGCCGGTAACGCGCGGCTGAAATTGCCCGGAGCGTGGGGTTATTGTCGGCGCCATTCTCTGCGCCGCGATTGACAAACCTCGGCAAAGCCCCTCCCTTCGGCCCCTGATGCAGCCAACACCGGGGGCCGGTTTTCTTGCGTTTCGACTATCCACTGACCGGACCGGGACAGGTCGTCGGCTTATTGGGCGGGTCTTTCGATCCTGCGCATGAAGGGCATGCCCATATCACGCGGGAAGCGTTGAAGCGCTTTGGCCTCGACCGGGTGTGGTGGCTGGTAAGCCCGGGCAATCCGCTGAAACCGAAAGGCCCCGCCCCCCTCGAACGGCGGATGGCGCGGGCCCGGCTGGTCATGGACCATCCACGCGTCGATGTGACCGACATAGAGGCACGTCTGGACACCCGCTATACGGCAGAGACGCTGGCGCGGTTGTGCGCGCTCTACCCGGATGTTCGCTTCGTCTGGTTGATGGGGGCCGATAACCTTGCGCAGTTTCATCTGTGGCAGGATTGGCGCGCGATCATGGAGGCGGTCCCGGTAGGTGTTCTCGCCCGGCCCGGGCAGCGCATATCGGCCCGGATGAGCCGCGCATCGGCGCTTTATGCCCGCTACCGCATCCCGGGGAGCCAGTCGCAGCTCTTGGCGCAGGCCAAGGCCCCGGCGTGGTGTTTCGTGAATGTGGCGATGACCGACGCGTCGTCCACTGCGATCCGTGCCGCCGGGCAATGGGACTAGGATGAACGCAGCCGCGCCGAAGCGAGCCCGGCGGTCAGGATGATGCCGAGGC
>NZ_LWEX01000191.1 GCF_001634885.1 Sulfitobacter sp. HI0040
GACGGATCACCTGCACCGCTATTCCCCGCCCGCCGATCGCCCGGTGCTCGACCTGCGCATCGACCGGGTAAGCCCATTGGGTGGGGGCGTCACCCTCTTTGACCTGCGCGCAGCCGACGGTAGCCCCCTGCCGGGATGGGAGGCGGGCGCGCATCTCGACATCGTGGTCGCACCCGAATTTCTGAGACCTTATTCCCTGACAGGCGATCCCGCCGACCGGCACCGCTACCGCATCGCCGTGCTGCGCGAAACCGCCGGACGCGGCGGATCGGATCTGGCCCATCGGATTTTCACGCCGGGGCGGCGCATCTTCGCGGCCCGACCCGCGAACCATTTCCCGCTGGAGGAAGCCGCCCCCTTCTCGCTCCTGCTGGGCGGGGGCATCGGGATCACTCCGATGATCGCCTTCGCGCACCGCCTGCACGCCCTCGGGCGGGGCTTTGCGCTGCATTACTCCGCCCCCACGCGCGAACGCGCCGGGTTCGCCGATTATCTCGCCGCTACGGAATGGCACAAAGCAACCTATCTGCACCTCTCTGACGAAGGCAGCCGCCTGAATGCGACCCGGCTTTTGACCGATCTGCCCCAAGGGAGCCATGTCTACATCTGCGGCCCCGAAACCTACATGGCTGACATGCTCCGCGCGGCTGCAGACGCGGGCCTGCCGGAAGCGAACATTCACCGCGAATATTTCGCCGCCCCGACCGTACCGGACCGGCCCAACCACCCCTTCACGCTGCGGCTCGCCTCGGGGCGAATGGTAGAGGTCGCCCAAAACCAGTCTGCCGCCGAAGCGCTCGTACGCGCTGGCATTCCGGTTCCACTGAAATGCAGCGATGGCATCTGCGGGGTCTGCCAATGCGGTCTGCGCGGAGGCGCGGTTGACCACCGCGATCATGTCCTGTCGCAAGCCCAGCGGAAAGAGCGGATCATCCTGTGCCAATCCCGCGCAGCCGAACCGGGCGGGATCGTCGAAATCGATCTCTGATCCTGCTTCCAAATGGCAAAAAATCCCCGCCGGAGGCTCCGCCGCTTTCCAACAGCGCCCCGGGCGGCTATGACGCGCGCAGTTCCCCAAAGAGGCCCGCCATGACGTTCGACCGTTCGCTGAAAATCGCCCCCTCCATCCTTGCCGCAGATTTCGCCGCCTTCGGCGCGGAATGCGAAGCGGTGGAGGCGCAGGGCGCAGATTGGGTGCATGTTGATGTGATGGACGGTCACTTCGTGCCCAACATCAGCTTCGGCCCCGCAACCTGTGCCGCCATTCGTCCGCATATCAAGGGCGTGATGGACGTTCACCTGATGATCGCGCCTGTGGACCCTTATATCGACGCTTTCGCAGCGGCGGGGGCGGATATCCTGACCGCCCATGTCGAGGCGGGGCCGCATATTCACCGCACCCTGCAGGCGATCCGCGCGGCGGGCTGCAAGGGGGGGGTGGCGATCAACCCCGGCACCCCTGCCGAAGCAGTGGCGGATCTGCTCGATCTGACGGACCTTGTCTGCGTCATGACGGTGAACCCCGGCTTCGGCGGGCAGAAGTTCATCGACATGACAGACAAGATCCGCAAGCTGCGCCAGATGATCGGCGACCGCCCCGTGCATATCGAGATCGACGGCGGGGTCGATCCCGGCACCGCCCCGGCGGTCGTCAAGGCGGGCGCTGATGTGCTCGTGGCCGGATCTGCGGTGTTCAAGGGCGGCTCGGTTCAGGATCCGGCGCCCTACGGCGAAAACATCCGCGCCATTCGCGCCGCGGCGGAAGGCACCTGGACCTGATCAGTCTGGGGCGGGGCATACCCTTCGCCCCGCGCCGTCAGTCGAGCCTGTCCGCGAACGCGGCCAACAGCCGATGCTTAAGTATCTTGCCCGTGGGTGCCGCGGGCAGTTCCGTCGCCAGCACGATCTGGCTGGGACGTTTGTAGCCTGCAAGCTGCTCCTTGACGAAGGTGCGCAGTTCCTCAGCCGTCACATCGTCCCCGGGCGCGATCTGGACGAAGGCCAGCACCTCCTCGTCGCCGTCTTTCATCCTGCCAATGACCGCTGACTGGATCACCTTGGGGTGATCGTTCAGCGCCGCTTCGACCTCGGGCGGATAGACGTTGAATCCCCCGTGGATGATCAATTCCTTGCTGCGCCCCAGAATATGAAGGTGACCATGTTCGTCGATCCGGCCCAGATCGCCGGTCCGCAGCCATCCTTCGGCGTCCAGCGCCTTGGCCGTCTCTTCGGGATTGCGGTAGTAGCCCTTCATGATATGCGCGCCGCGCGTCTGCACCTCGCCCGAGCCTTCGCCGCCGCCCGGCACGCTGTCGTCGATACGGACTTCGACACCGGGCAAGGCGGGCCCCGTCGAGGTATCGGGCGAACCGATGGGATTGCGCGTGGCGCAGACGCCCGCGGTCGTTTCCGTCATGCCGTAGCCGTTCTGCAGGGCCACGCCATAGAACGCCTCCGCCTTGCGTTTCCACGCAGGATCGAGCGGCGCCGCCCCGGAGGAAACATAGCGCAGCCGGTCCGAGCCGAGCGAGGTGAGACCCTGCTCCTTGGTGTATTGCATCAGCAGGGCATGCATCTGCGGAACGGCGGACAGCAGCGT
>NZ_LWEX01000192.1 GCF_001634885.1 Sulfitobacter sp. HI0040
CCGCCGAGGGGCCGCCATTGTTTGGGCACGCCACCGCCCGCGCGCACACCGCGCCCGGCGGCCACGATCAGGGCAGAGGTTGTCATGAGAAAATCGTCGTCGTCATGGCGACTGTCTAGGCAATGCCCGTGCGGGGCGCAATCGGCAGGGCGTGTTGCCTGTTTTTTAGGCAAACGGTCCCGGCAGGCCCCGTAAAGCGGCGCTGCAGCGTTGAGACTTGGACCATGACAGGATATGCCAAGGACAACTGCACAAGGATTAGGCATTTGACCGCCCCCGCGTTTCCCGTTCCCATCGCGCCGCCGGTGCTTCTGGCCCCGATGGCCGGAATCACCGATCTGCCGTACCGCAAGCTGGTGGCGTCCTTCGGCGCCGGGCTCGTGGTGTCGGAAATGGTCGCCAGCCGGGAGCTTCTCTGCGCGCGGCCCGGCACGCGGGAGAAAGCCGAATTGGGGCTGGGGGTCGAGGGGACGTCGGTCCAGATCGCGGGCTGCGAGGCGGAGGTGATGGCCGAAGCCGCGCGGCGGATCGCGGGGCAGGGCGCCCGGCTTATCGACATCAACATGGGCTGTCCCGCCAAGAAAGTAACGCAGGGCTATTCCGGCTCTGCCCTGATGCGCGCGCCCGATCACGCGCTGCGGCTCATTGAGGCGGTGGTGGGCGCGGTCGATGTGCCGGTGACGCTCAAGACCCGGCTCGGCTGGGATGACGACAGTCGCAATGCCGCGCAGATCGCCCGCAGGGCCGAATCGGCGGGGATCCGCATGATCACGGTGCATGGTCGCACGCGCTGCCAATTCTACAAGGGCACCGCCGACTGGGCCGCCATCGCGGAGGTGCGCGCGGCGGTCTCCATCCCGCTCATCGCCAATGGCGACATCACCGACAGCATCACGGCCCGACAGGCGATGGCGGCGTCGCAGGCCGACGGGATCATGGTGGGGCGCGGGGCGCGGGGGCGCCCCTGGCTGCTGGCCGAAATCGCGCGCGATCTCTTTGGCACGCCGGCGCCCGTGGTGCCCGAAGGTGCCGCGCTGGTGAATATCGTCGCGGGCCATTACGAAGACATTCTGTCTTTCTACGGAGCGGATCTGGGGCTGCGGGTCGCGCGCAAACACCTTGGCTGGTACATGGACGGTTGTGGCACACCCGCCGACGTGCGCCGCGCGGTTCTGACGGCGCGCAGCCCGGCGGAGGTCATGGCGCTGCTGCCCCGCGCGCTGGGGCAGGCCGCCCGACGGCAGGCGGCA
>NZ_LWEX01000193.1 GCF_001634885.1 Sulfitobacter sp. HI0040
AGCGTGACCCCTCCGTCCCGCTGATGCTGGCCGAACTGGCCGAGGAAGCGGGCCTGCCCAAGGGCATCCTGCAGGTGGTCAACGGCGACAAGGAAGCCGTCGACGCGATCCTGCACGACGATGTCATCCAGTCCATCGGCTTCGTCGGCTCCACCCCGATTGCCGAATACATCTATGCGACGGGCTGCGCCAACGGCAAACGCGTGCAGTGCTTCGGCGGCGCCAAGAACCACATGATCGTCATGCCCGACGCCGACATGGATCAGGCCGCCGACGCGCTGGTGGGCGCGGGCTATGGTGCTGCAGGCGAACGCTGCATGGCGATCTCGGTCGCCGTCCCGGTCGGTGAGGAAACCGCCGACCGGCTCATCGAAAAGCTGGTCCCGCGGATCGAAAAGCTGAAGGTCGGGCCCTACACCGCCGGCAATGATGTGGATTACGGCCCCGTCGTGACCGCGGCGGCCAAGGCCAATATCGAACGGCTTGTGCAGACGGGCATCGATCAGGGCGCCGAACTGGTCGTCGACGGACGCGACTTCAAGCTTCAGGGCTACGAGGACGGCTATTTCATCGGCCCGCACCTCTTTGACCGCGCCACCAAGGACATGGACATCTACACGCAGGAAATCTTCGGCCCCGTGCTGACCTGCGTGCGTGCCAAGACCTATGAAGAGGCGCTCGGCCTCGCGATGGACCATGAATACGGCAACGGCACCGCGATCTTCACCCGCGACGGCGACGCCGCCCGTGACTTTGCCAACCGCATCAACATCGGGATGGTGGGCATCAACGTGCCGATCCCGGTGCCGCTGGCCTACCACACCTTCGGCGGCTGGAAAAAATCGGTCTTCGGCGATCTGAACCAGCACGGCCCGGATGCGTTCAAATTCTACACCCGCACCAAGACCGTGACGGCCCGGTGGCCCAGCGGCATCAAGGAAGGCGGCGAATTTTCCATCCCCGTGATGGAATGACCTGAACCGGCCCCGCCGCCCGTCCAAGCAAGACCGGCGGGGCCCCGACCCCGGAGGCCCCGCCATGCAATCTGAATTCACCATAGGCATCGAAGAAGAATACCTGTTGGTGGACAAGGATTCGCTGGCGCTCTGTGCCGCGCCCGACGCGCTGATGGACGCCTGCAAACACGCGCTCGAAGATCAGGTGAGCCCGGAATTCATGCAGTGCCAGATCGAGATCGGCACGCAGGTCTGCGGCGATGTCGCCTCGGCACGGGAAGAACTCCGCCGGTTGCGCAGCACCGTGTCCGAGGTGGCAGGACGCTTCAACCTCGTGCCGATCTCCGCCTCCTGCCATCCGTTTTCGGACTGGAAGCAGCAGGACACCACCGACAAGGAACGCTACGAGTCGCTGGAATCGGAACTGGCGCTCGTGGCACGGCGCATGTTGATCTGCGGGATGCACGTGCATGTCGGGGTGGAGGACGAAGCCCTGCGCGTCGATCTGATGCCGCAGTTTTCGTACTTCCTGCC
>NZ_LWEX01000194.1 GCF_001634885.1 Sulfitobacter sp. HI0040
GGGCGGCCCCCCCGCCCCGGGTGATGGCGCGGGGCGCTCAGCGCCTCTTCGATCCGGTCGGCGAAAGCGGCGCGTGCCGGGGCGTCCATCATCCGCACCCGGTCAAGCCAGAGCGTCTGCGCGCGGTCCTGCACCGTCATCACCGTGTCGCGCTGCCGGGCCAGCGCGGCCCGCAGCACATCGGCATCGAACGGCTCGGCCCGCAGGGCGGAAAGCACATCGGCATAGGCCGCACGCCGCGCGGCGCGGGACTGGCGGCGCCCCGCCTCGCCTTCGCGCAGGGCGTCATGCAGGGCGCGGCGGTCCTGCACCGGCAGCGCCTGCACATAAGGGAGCGCATAGCTGCCCAGACCGGGGGGCGCGCCGCGCATCCGCAGACCGTCAGGCCCCGCGTGACGCCAGAGCATCCCCGCCACCGCCCCGAGGATCAGCAGGTTCACCGCGAGCGACAGGACCAGTGCGATGCGCAGGCCCCGCCCCGGGGAGCGTTTCGGGGGGATCGGGTTCGCCGTCATCCTTCCGCCTCCGCCATGGTCCAGCCGAAGCCGTCTTCGGGCAGGGCCGCATTCACATCTTCTGCCGCGCCGGTCAGGGGCGACAGGCTGTCATCCAGCGCGTCCAGCGCGGCGGGCGGCGCGAAGCCGATCCAGAAGCCCAGCACAGCACTGGTGGCCAGCCCGCCGATGCCGGGCGCCCCACCCAAAAGCCGCCACCAGCCGCGCAGCCTGCCCCCCGCCCCGGTTACGGCACCCCGCGCCGGGGTCTGCAGGGCGCGGGCGTCCGCCTCGATCCGGGCCAGCAGGGTGCGGGAGGGGGCAGGCGGGCTGCGCCGGGCTTCGTCAAAAAGCGCCTCCAGCCCGGCTTCGGCCCCGGCGTCCTCTGCCCCATTGTCCGACTTGTTCCGGTCACGCTCAGTCATCTTCGTACCCCAGTTCGTCCCTGCGCCCGGCGAGTGCGGCCTTCAGCGCGCGTTTGCCCCGCGCCGTCAGGCTTTCCACCGCTTCGATCCCGATCTGCAGCACCTGCGCGATCTCCACATTGCCCAGCCCGTCGATATGGCGCAACACCACCGCCTGTCTTTGCCGCGCGGGCAGCGTGTTGAGCGCCTGCTGCAACGCGGCATCGCGGGCCTGCGCCTGCAGCAGCGCCTCCGGCCCCGGTGCGGGATCGGATGGTTCGGCCACGGCCTCCAACGGGGTCGCGGGCCGCCTGCGCAGCCGGTCCGTGCAGAGGTTGGCGACCACCCGGTAGGCCCAGGTGGAAACCTGCGCCTCGCCGCGCCGCCAATCGGGTGCGATCCGCCAGAGGCGCAGCATCGCCTCCTGCGTGACATCCTCGGCCTCGGCGGTGTCGCCCAGCACCCGCACCGCGTGGGCATAGAGCCGGGGCGTCAGCCGCGCACTCAGAAGCCGGGCCGCGGCGGCGTCGCCCGCGGCGTAGCGTGCCAGCAAATCGGCATCCGCCTCGGCCTGCGCTGCGTCGGTCCGGTTCTGCATGGCATCCATCGCTAAGGTCCGGCGCCGCGCCGCGCAAGCCGCGGGGCGCCGGACCAGCCTCAATCCGCCTGATGCCGGCGGCCATGGCCCGCGCCCTTGGCATGGCCTTGGGCGAATTCCTCTGCCGTGACAGCACCGTCGGCATTGGCATCCAATCGGCCAAAGAGGCGTGCGGGATCGTGGCGCGACAGCAGTTCGGCCCTGGACAGGCGGGCATCATTGTCGGTATCGAGCCTTTCGATCATACGCCCGGCCCGGTGATCGGCCTTGCCCTTCTTGCCCTTGGCCAGTTCGGCGGCGTCGAGCTTGCCGTCCCCGTCGCTGTCGAGCCGTTCCAGCATGCGTTTGCCGTGATCTTCGCGGTGGGCGTGCTGCGCCGCGCGCAGTTCATCCGCTGTCAGGAAACCGTCGCCGTCGGCATCGGCACTGGCAAAGCGCGCCTCTGCATGGGCCTCCAGCTCCGCCCTTGTGAGGCTGCCGTTGCCGTCCGCGTCGAGCGTGGCGAAAAACGCCGCCCGGTCCGGTCCCTGCGCCAGCGTGGCCCCCGCGCCCAGCACCAGAAGCGCGCTGAGAGTGGCGATGCGGATATTTGCCTGATGTTTCATGTCATACTCCGTTTTCATTGACGCCGCGCCTTTCTGCGTGGCGATACCCGGTCAAACGGAAGACCGGGGATTTTCCGTCGAAATTTTTTCGCTGCCGGATGAAGCGCGCGCCCGGCGGCGAACCGGCCTGTCCGAAAAATGCGGGCACCCTGCCTGCTTTGACCACGGCACCGGCGGGAATTTGCGACATGGCGCCGCAATCGCGTCCTCCCGCCTTTCAATCGGGGCCGTTTGTGCGCATCTAGAACTCCAAGCAGGAAAGCGCCCTATGCAGCAACACGCCCCCACCCCGGACCCCGCCGCAGCGGCCGATACCTCGGGCGAACGCGCCCGCTGGCCCGCGATCTTCCGGGGCTGGCGCAA
>NZ_LWEX01000195.1 GCF_001634885.1 Sulfitobacter sp. HI0040
GGAAAGCGCATCTGCCAGAACCCCCTGCCCGACCTTCGCCCCACACCCCCCGCAAAGCGGCGCACCGTCGAGGATATCCGCCACCCCGGCGGCAGCACCGCGGGGCGCCTTCGGCACGCCCATGACCGGCAGGTCGCGAAACTTGTCCATGAAGGCCCGGTCGATCCGGTCCTTACATTGCCACAGGGCACTGCCTGCAACGGCGAAACCCCATTTCTCCGCAAGCGCGGCCTTGCGCCCCAGCGACACCAGCTTGAGGTAGTTCTTCTGTGGTTTGAAACGCCGCAGGCTGCCATCCTCGCGCAGGGCACTGCGCAGATTGTCATGCAGCACCGGCGCTGCGCGAACGGCATATACCCCCGCCTTGGGCCGGGGCGCGAAATCCAGATGCGCGCAATCCCCGACGGCAAAAAGCCGGGAATCGCCCCGGACCTGCAGGCCGGGACCGACAGCGATGAAACCATCTTCCAGCGGCAGATCCGTTCGGGTGAGCCATTCATGCGGATACGCTCCCGCGGCGCCCACGCAGAACGCGGCGGCAATGGAGGAGCCATCCGCCAACACCACGCGGTCCGCCTCGATCCGGCGCACCTCGGCGCGGGTATGCACCACCACCTCCTGCCGGGCGAGTTCCCGGCGCAGCCTGTCGCGCGCCCGCGCACCGACGCCGGAAATTTCCGGCCCAGCCTCGATGACCGCGACCCGCGGTGGCGGTCCCACGCCGCGCAATGCAAAGGACATCGCCATGGCCAGTTCGCATCCCGCCACGCCGCCGCCGATCACCGCGACCTCCGGCGGCGCCTTTTCTTCCGTGACCCGATCCAGAAAACCACGCCAACGCTGGGCATAAGCGCCCAACGGCTTGGCGCCGACCGCATGTTCGGCGAACCCCGGAATCTGCATCCGGGCGGTGATCCCGATATCGAGCGATGCCACGTCATAGGCCACGGGGCCGCGCCCCTCCAGATGGATACGCCTCTCGGTGCGGTCGATCCCGCAGGCGCGGTCGATGATCAGCCGCGCACCCGCGAAACGGCAAAGCTGCACGAGGTCGATGTCCAGTTCGTCCCGCGCATAATGTCCGGCGACATGCCCCGGCAGCATGCCGGTATAGGGCGCGGTGGGGCCGGGATCGATCACGGTCAGCCGTGCCCCCGGCATCGGCGCCATGCCCCAGCGGCGCAGTACCAGCGCATGGGCATGGCCACCCCCCACCAGCACGAGGTCCCGCGTGAGGGGGGGATCAACGATCAAACTGCCGCCTGTTCTTCATTCTCATGATTCCAAATACTTCGGGGAGCGCGAGGGGCAGCGCCCCTCGTCCGTTGCAGATTTCATTGCGCCAATAACTATCCCAGCCGAACGTCAATGAAAATCGCGCGACTTGGGGATCACACGAACGTCACGCGGATGGGCGCGGCCCCCGACCTGTCCGGTGATCGGATGGGTCGGATGATCGCCCCGGCTGGTGACGCTGGGGATAGGCTCTTCGGACAAAGCCTCCAGCCGCGCCGTGCGGTTCTCCAGCGCATCCGCCACCACATGTATGACCTGTCCGTCGCTCTGGACCCGGCCATGCACCACCAGCAGGCGGGCGGCCATCACCGTGGCGCGGTGGGCCTCGAACATCTTGGGCCAGATCACGAGGTTCGCGACCCCCGCTTCATCCTCCAGCGTGATGAAGCAGACGCCCTTGGCGCTGCCGGGCTTCTGCCGCACCAGAACCAGCCCGGCGAGCGAGACCTTGCGCCCGTGCGGCATCCCCGGCAACTGGTCCGTGGAAGCAAAGCCCTGCCCCCGCAGGCTGGCGCGGAAAAAGCTCATGGGATGCGCCTTCAGGGACAACCGCAGCGTCTGGTAATCGGCGACCACATGTTCCGCCCGGGGCATCGCGGGTAGGCTCACCGCCGGTTCGGCGCCTTCATCCCGCGCCTCCGCATGGGTAAAGATCGGCAGATCGGGGGCGTCCTTCAGCCCCTGCGCCTGCCAGAGCGCCTGCCGCCGGTCGATCCCCATGCTGCGCATGGCATCCGCCGCCGCCAGACGCCGGACCGTGCCACGGTCCAGCTTTACCCGGGTCTTGAGGTCCGCCACATCGGCGAAAGGCATGGCGCGCATGGCCACGATGCGGCGTCCCGCCTCTTCGCGCAGGCCATCCACCTGACGGAAACCCAGCCGCAGGGCAAAGCCGCCCGCCCCGCAGGGCTCCAGCGTGCAATCCCATTCCGACAGGTTCACATCCACGCCGCGCACCTCCACCCCATGTTCGCGCGCATCCCGCACGATCTGCGCGGGCGCATAGAACCCCATGGGTTGGCTGTTGAGCAGCGCGCAGGCGAAAGCCGCCGGGTGGTGGCACTTCATCCAGGACGACACGTAGACAAGCTTGGCAAAGCTCGCCGCGTGACTTTCAGGAAACCCGTATTCGCCGAAGCCCTTGATCTGATCGAAGCACCGCTGCGCGAAGTCGGGGTCGTAGCCCCGCTCCGTCATGCGCCCCACCATCTTTTTCTGCAGCGTCTCGATCTGCCCGCGGGACCGGAAGGTGGCCATGGCCTTGCGCAACTGGTTCGCTTCGGCGGGCGAGAACCGCGCCGCCTCAATGGCGATCTTCATTGCCTGCTCCTGAAAGATCGGCACCCCGAGCGTCCGTCCGAGGATCTTCAGCAGTTCGTCCTGCGGATGCTCCGGCCCCGGTGCCGGATAGCTGACCCCCTCCAGCCGTTGGCGGCGGCGCAGGAAGGGATGCACCATATCGCCCTGAATCGGGCCGGGGCGCACGATGGCCACTTCGATCACCAGATCATAGAACCGCCGGGGCCGCAGTTTGGGCAACATCGCCATCTGGGCACGGCTTTCCACCTGAAAGACGCCAAGGGAATCGCCCGCGCAGAGCATGTCATAAGTCTGCGTATCATCCGGCGGGATGCTAGCAAGATCGTGGTCCTCGCCGTAATGCGCGCGCATCAGGTCGAAACACTTGGCGATACAGGTCAGCATCCCGAGCGCCAGAATATCGACCTTGAAGATATCCAGCGCATCGATGTCGTCCTTGTCCCACTCGATGAAGGATCTGTCGGGCATGGCACCGTTGCCGATGGGCACGATCTCGGTCAGGGGGCGTTCGGTCAGGATGAAGCCGCCCACATGCTGGCTGAGGTGGCGCGGCATGCCCGTCATCTGCCGGGCCAGATGGATGACCCGCCGCAGGTAGGGATCGCTCAGGTCCATGCCCGCTTCCCTGACCCGGGCATCGCCCACCTCGGGTTCATGGCTGCCCCAGACCGTACTGGCGAGCTTGCTGGTCACATCCTCGCTCAGTCCCATGGCCTTGCCGACCTCGCGGATGGCGCTGCGGGGGCGGTAGTGGATCACGGTGGCACAGAGCCCGGCGCGGGCGCGGCCATATTTCGCGTACATGTACTGGATCACCTCTTCGCGGCGTTCATGTTCGAAATCCACGTCGATGTCGGGCGGCTCGTCGCGTTCCTCACTCAGGAAGCGTTCGAACAGCACGTCGTGCTCCGCCGGATCGACCGAGGTGATGCCGAGGCAGAAGCAAACGGCGGAATTGGCCGCCGACCCACGACCCTGACACAGGATCGGCGGGCTGGCCTCCTCCCGGGCGAAGCGCACGATGTCGTTGATGGTCAGGAAATAGCGCGCGATCTTCTTCGAACGGATCAGCGCGAATTCCTTCTCGATAATCGGGGCGATCTTTTCAGGGATCCCCTCCGGATAGCGCCGCGCCGCCCCTTCCCATGTGAGCCGCTCCAACTCCTCCTGCGCGCTGCGGCCTTCGGGCACGATCTCATGCGGGTATTCGTACTTCAGATCGCCCAGCGAAAAGGTGCAATCCTCCGCGACGGTACGGGTCGCCGCGATGGCATGGGGCCATGCGCTGAACAGGCGGCACATTTCCGACGGAGGTTTGAGGTAACGCTCGGCGTTCGCCTCCAGCAGGAAACCCGCCTGCGCGATCGTCGTGCCTTCGCGGATGCAGACCATCACGTCCTGCAGGGGGCGGCGCATGGGGGCGTGGTAGAGCACATCATTGGTGGCCAGTATCCGCAGCCCCTGCCTCCGCGCGATGGCATCGAGCCGGTTGATCCGCGCCACGTCATCCCCCCGGTAGAGATAGGCCGCCCCCACGTAGCGCATCCCCGGCAGCGCCCGGACCAGCCGGGGCAGGCCAGCGGCGAACATGTCGAGGTTCTCGCCCGGCATGGCGATCAGGTGCAGGCCTTCGGCATGGGCCGCCAGCATCTCCAGCGTCAGATGGGTTTCGCCCTTTTCCTGCCAGCCGCCATCCACGTCCGACATCTTGCCCTTGCTGAGCAGCGTGGAGAGCCGTGCATAGGCGTCGCGGTCCCGCGGATAGGCCAGCAGATCGGCACCGCACATGAGCACCAGCCGCGCCCCGATCACCGGCCGGACCTTGGCCTTCTTCGCCTCCGTATGGATGCGGACGACACCGGCCAGCGTGTTGTGATCGGCAATACCGATACTGTCGTAGCCCAGCAAGTTTGCCGTTGCGGTCAGGTCGACCGCATCCGAGGCCGCGCGCAGAAAGGAAAAGCAGCTCGCCAACCCCAACTCCACATAAGGTGCGGGAGGATGCCAGCGGAACGGGTCCTCATCCTCCAGCGTGCGCCGCCTGTGTCCTTCCTGCTCCGGCATGGCTCAATCCCCCGTCACCCGAACAACCCATGCAGGAACCAGCGCGGATCGTCGCCGCGCCCGTCGCCCAGCACCCCCTCACGGTACATCCAGAAGCGCCGCCCATCGCCGACTTCCACCTTGTAGTAATCCCGCAGCCGGGTGCCGGCGCGGGCGCGCCACCATTCCGGGGCGAGCCTTTCGGGGCCTTCATGGCGCGTGGTCAGATAGGCCACCCCGCGCCAGCGAAACCGCGCCGGGGGGCCTTCGGGCACGGCGTAAAGCACGAAGATCTCTTCTGCCGGGTCCAGCAACCGCAGGGGCCGTTCGCGCGGCACCACCGGCGGGGCCTGCGGCACATGGGTAAGCGCGGGCACCTGCGCCTCCACCCGTTCGGGCAAATGGCTTTCCACCCAAGCCGACCATGTCACCTTCTCCGGGCCGAGCCGCGCGGTCAGCCTATCCAACAGGGCGGCCACGTCCTTGCCGGGATCGCGCTTGCCGTCGAGGTAATCCTGATGCAGCGCCAGGGCTTCCACCCGCAGCGCCTCCAGCGTCAGCAGATCGAAACCGAAACCGGGGTCGATGCCGTCGAGCTTGCCTTCCAGCAGGCGCACCACATGCGCGGCATCGCGGCTGGCCTGCGCCGTCGCCACATCCCGGCTGCGCCACTCCCCATCGACGCGGTAGATCGTCAGCCGCAACTGGCGTGCCCCCAGTTCAGCCCGCGACAACTGCAGGCACAGGTCTTCCGCGAGACCGGCCAGATGGGGCACCGGGTCGATCACCGGTTCCGGCAGGCGCCGCCGCACAAGCCAGCGGCGGGCATCCTGCGGCGCGTTCAGCGGATCGGGGGTGCGGCCCGTGGCCCGGTCGAGCAGGATGAGCGGATTGTCCTCTTCGGGCAGATGGCCGAACCGCCGCATCAGCGCCACGCGCGGCACGTCCCGCAGGGCCGCGACGGTCTTCAGCCCCAGACGGTCCAGCAGGCGCGCGGTATCGGGCGTGATCCGCAGGGCCGCCACCGGCAAGCCTGCCAGCCGGTCGCCCAATTCCTCAGGCCCGCAGATACACCCCGGAGAACCGTGCCGCGCCAGCATCTGTGCCCCACCCCGCGTGGGCGCCAGCGCCAGCCGCGCGGTCAGCCCCTGCATCTTGAACCGCGCCGCCATGTCCCGCAGCATCGCCGCCTCGCCCCCGAAAAGATGCCCGGCCCCGGTTACGTCGAGGATAATCCCGTCATCCGTGTCCCGCACCGTCCACGGGCACCAGCGCCGCGCCCACATGGCCACCCGCCCCAGCAGCGCCTGATCCCCGCGCGGATCGGCCTGTTCCACATGCAGGTCGGGATGGATGGCCTGTACGTCCACGATCCGGGCGCCGGGTGTGATCCCCCGTTCCCGCGCGGGCTTGCCCAACGCATGGACCACAGGACCATGGGTACCCGGCGCGGCCAGCACCACGGGCACCTCGTCAGCCGGCAGCGTCCGCTGCTGCGCCGTGATCCGCCGCCAACGGTCCATCGCCAGATCGGGAAACCAGGCGGAGACGATCCTTTGCCTGTCGCGCCTGTCGGTCATGGCTGGCCACCCAGACCCCGGGCGCCCGCCCCCGCGCACGAAACAGATCGGCCTCCCACAGGGGGGCGCCGGGGGCCTGCGTATTGTGGGGATGCGAAGCGGACGGAAGCGACGAGACGCGCCAGCGTTCGCGCGCGGCACTCAGCGTACCGGGATCGCCCGACCGGATCAGCCATACTGGCACCTCGGCAGCCTCGGCCCGCAGCGCCAGCCGCTTGGTGGCGGTAAAGCTCAGCACTTCGGGCGCGCCATGGATTTCGCCCACCACGGCGGCCAGCCCCCCGCAGGCGGCCCCCTCCTCCATGGCCCAGAGCACATCGCGCGGATGGCT
>NZ_LWEX01000196.1 GCF_001634885.1 Sulfitobacter sp. HI0040
GTCCCGCCATTGGAGAAAGCGTGAGCCGGGCCATGAACTGGGACATCGAAGCACCAAATGTGGTTACGGAAGCCAGGTTCCGCGAACTCGTGGAAAGCGGCTATAGCGCAGAAATCCTGTGCCAGGAGTCGGCTCATAAGAAAGGCCCCAGCTATTACGGGGTCTGGATCATGCGCGTTGTCTCTGACGAGGGCGTGGAAAAGCTCCTCGTCACCGCCCGCACGCGGACGACCTACAACGATATCAAGATCCGCGAGTTCAAGACGATCTCCGGCGTGGTGTCATTCTTCATTGGCCTTGGCTTTGCGCATGTCGACCTGCCGCTTGAGGCGGGGACAAGCCGTACGCACAAATTCGCCCCGCCAGACAAAGCCCCATCAGACAAGGGCACTGGCAACTAACCTCGTCTGTCTCTGGCTGGTCGCCGCCCCAGCCTCTGCACAGATGGTCCTGGTCATGGATAGCGACGGCTCTCTGACCCCATCCCGGTCTCAGAGCGGTTTTGCCCAGAACTACAATGACGGCGTTGGTCAGGGATCGGCGTCCGATGGTTTGGCTATCCTTGGTGAGACGGAAGCAGCGCCCAAACCTGACGCGCTGAGGTTTGCGGCACTCGCCCAGCCAGCACCCCTGCCCCGCGCAGACGTTCTCTTGGGCATCGAGGCAACAGCCCTGCGTTATGCCGGCCATCCCGGTTTGCGCCGCGCGGGACTGTCCGTCACGGATTGGCTGGCTCTCTATCGGGCCAATATCGAGGTTGAGAGCGCCTACCGGCAGGATGCGATTTCAAGTGCAGGTGCTATTGGCCTTGGTCAATTGATGCCTGCGACGGCGCGTGATCTGGGCGTTGACCCGCGTGACCCCCAACAGAACCTCGACGGCTCTGCCCGTTACCTCGCGATGATGCTGGAACGCTTCGGCGATCCGCATCTGGCGCTGGCGGCCTACAACGCGGGGCCGGACGCCGTGCGCCAGCACGGTGGCATTCCCCCCTACCGAGAAACCCAGAACCACGTGGCCCGCGTCATGGCCGTCGTGGCCCGATTGGAAGGATCAAATTCATGATGTCCCAACCTTTTTGGAAATCATTCCTCAAAACACTTATCGGCAATGTCACGAGAGCGCGCAGCGCGGCAGTGCATTGGCGATACCGAATTTTCCAAACAAGTTGGGTTTCAAACCTCTTTATCGCCTCGTTGGCGCTCTTCCTGCTCGTCGCAGAACCGGCCCTCGCACAAAGCATTGATCTCTCCCCGATCCAAAGCCTGTTGCAGGGCATCGTCGATGCCCTGACCGGCCCGCTTGGGGTCGTCATTGCCACGCTCGCCGTTCTGGGAGTTTTCCTGAGCTGGTTCTTCAACATCATTGATCTGCGCCAGGCGCTCTGGGTCCTGGTCGGCATCGCCGGTGTCGCGGCTGCCCCGACGATCGTTGCTGCGGTCTTTGCCGGTGGCTGAACGCTCGCCCCTCTTTCTTGGGCTCGTGCGCCCGCCGAAGCTTCTGGGCCTGCCCATCATGTATGCGATGGTCTGGCTCTTCGGTTCGGTGCTCTTGTTCGTCTGGGTCCAGCACATCGCGGTGCTGGGTTTCGCCGCCCTGCTCTATCCGGTGCTTTGGAAGGCCGCGGATTGGGACCCGCGTTTCATCGACGTAATGATGACGGCCCTGCAGGAGACATCGCCCACGCGCAACAGGTCCATCCATGGCGGGGACAGCTATGCCCCGTGATGACGCCCGTGATGCTGCGCTCGATGCCCGCACAATGACGCCAGACTGGTATGCGCGCGAGACCCGCCTCGCGCATATGCTGCCCTATGTGAGCCTCGTCGACGACCAGACCGTGCGGACCCGGGTGAACGAACTCTTCCGCTGCATCCGGCTCGAGGGGATCAACAGCTACACGACCGACGATGCCTATCTCGACAAGGTGACGGCGCTCTTTGCCCGCATCGTCGCGCAGCTCGGGCCGGAATTCAGCTATTACGTCCACAAGGTCTCCAAGGCCATCAAACCTGATCTCGACCCGATCCGTGAGGACAGCTTCGCAGGCGAGGTTGACCGGCGCTGGCGCGCGAAACTCGAGACCAGCGGGCTGCGCGACAAGACGCTGACGCTCACCGTCATTCACCGCCCACCCCCGAAAAGCCTCCTGCCGTTCCTCAGCCGCAGCGCGCCGGACCGGCTGAGAGAGGAGACCCGCAAACGCCTGCAGCGCCTGGGCGAGGCCGTGAACGTCTTCCTGTCCGGCCTCGCAGAGCTCAAACCGCGCCTGCTGTCGGCTGCATCGGGGGAATTGGTGGGGTTTCTGGGCGCGCTCAACACGGGCACCGAGCTGCCGCTCTACCCGGCCAACACCTACGGCTTTTTGTCCTTCAACGTCGCCAATACCCGCGTGACGTTTCACGGCGACCATTTCGAGCTTTCCGAGGGCGTCGTGGGGCATCGCTACGGCAAGAGTTTCACCATCGGGGAATACTCGGAAGGCACCTCCTGCACCATGTTCGACATGCTGAACCTACCGGTCGACATGATCGTCACCCATTCCTTCACCCCGATCAATTCGAACCTCATGGCGGGCCGCATCAAACGGCAAAAGCGCCAGATGCAGGCCAGCCAAGACGCGGCCCTCTCGCTCCTAGAAGCCCTCGATATCGCCGCCGATGATCTCGAGGCCAAGCGCCAAAGCTTCGGCGAACACCATATGGTCGTGACGCTTTTCTGCGAAACGCTCGAAGAGCTGCAGACGCTCAGCGCCGAAATCGTGAACGCCGCCGCGACCGAAGGCGTGAAGATGATCGGTGAGCGGGTCGCCGCAAAGGCCCATTACCTCAGCCAGCATCCCGGCAACCAGCCCAAGCGCGTGCGTGCCAGCGCCGTCACCAATCGCAACTTCGCGGATTTTGCGGCCTTTCACCGGACACAGCTCGGCAAACCCGCCGCGAAAACCCCATGGGGCCGGGTCGTAACTTATTTGCCCACGCCGGAGCAGAGCGCCTACCGGTTTTCCTATCACGAGCAGGGCTCGCCCGACAAAGAACCGCCCAGCGGCCATACCCTGATCATGGGACGACCCGGGTCGGGCAAATCGGTGCTGTCCGCCTTCCTGATGACCCAGGCCCGTCGCGCAGGGGCGCGGATCTTCGTCTTCGATTACCGTCTTGGCATGGAGATGGCGGTGCGCGCCAATGGCGGGCGCTACGCCTCCCTGAACGCCGGCCAGCCCACGGGTCTAAACCCGCTCTGGACAGAGACCGATGCGCGCGGCACCGCCTGGCTCTCGGATTGGCTCACAACCCTGCTCTACCGCGCCGACAAGCCCCTGACCCCGGCGCAGACCAACCGCATCCAAGAGGTCGTGCGCCAGAATGCCCAGGCCACCAATCCGGCCCTGCGGAACTGGCGGGATTTCGCATCGCTTTTTGTGTCTACGGATGACGGCGGCGATCTGCACCAGCGCCTGCTCGAGTGGACCGAAGACGGCCGCTACGGCTGGATCTTCGGGCAGAGCCTCGAGGACACGTTCTCGCTCAAGGGCGATGTCGTGGGCTTCGATCTGACCGGCATTCTAGACAGCGAGGCCGACAAGGAACGGATGGCGGTCCTGTCCTATCTTTTCCGCCGGGTCGAGCGCGAGATCGAGGACCGCCGCCCCACCATCATCGTGATCGACGAGGCCTGGAAGGCGCTCGACAACGCATATTTCGCCGAACGGTTGTCGAACTGGCTCGTGACTGCGCGCAAGCAGAACACCGTCGCCGTGATGATGACGCAATATGCCAGCCAGCTTGAGCGCACCCGGACCGGCAAGACCATCGTCGAAGCCGTTCCGACGCAGATCCTGCTGCCCAATATCCGCGCGCAGCCTGCGGACTACGCCATGCTGAACCTCACGGAGAAGGAGCTCGACGTCCTTCTCAACACGGGCAGCAACAGCCGCCTCGCACTGATCCGCGACGATCAGGGCTCGATCGTCGTCGATGCCGATCTGAGCGCCCTTGGGCCCAGTCTCACGATCCTTGGCGGCATGGAAAAGGGCGAAGCGCTTGTTGGCGCCGATTACCGCGACCGCCCAGATTTTTGGAGGCTTTCATGATCCGTAATCTTATCGCTTTGGCTGCGCTCGGCGCGCTGGCCTCCTGCACACAGTATCGGGAGCCGCAGGCCAATTGCTTTTCCTTTCTCGCCTCGACGGCAGCGACATCCCAAGATTGCCACTTCGCACCGCTCGGCGCGCCGGAGGGCGACGTTGAAGTCTAGCCTGCCTCATATCCTGGCACTTTGCCTGCTGCCCGGTCTCGCCTTGTCTCAAGGCGTGCCGACCAATGACAGTGGGCTGACCGCGCGTGACATCGTCGAGACTGGCGATCGCAAGGCTGACTTGGCCGTTCAGGCGGACAAGCTCGCCGTGCGCGAACTCATTGCCGAGATCGAACGGGAGCAGCTGGAAACCCTGCAACGCATCCTCGATGCCCAGACCAGCTTCGGCGGTCAGGGCTTGCCGGCTATGGTCTCGGGGCTGGAAAGCGGCAGCGGGGATCCGGCCCGGTCAGTCGAGGCGGTCTATGGCAATGCCGACATCGACCCCAATCCCGGCGGTGCGCAGACGTTCGGGGATGCGTCTGAGAACATCGAGCAGCTCATCATCCGGGTCGCCCAGGAGACCAGCGGCTTTGCGGGTGTTGGCCGCGCAGGGCTCTCCCCCGTCCAATGGCGCGCGCTGCTGCAAGCGCTGATCTGGCAGGAAAGCCGTTTCACCATCGGTGCACGGTCTCCCGTCGGCGCCTATGGCCTCACCCAGATCATGCCGGGCACCGCCAGCGATCTCGGCATCAACCCAGAATACTATGACAGCCCCTATCTGCAGGTGCATGGCGGCGCGCGCTATCTCGCGACCCAGCTCAACACATTCGATGGCAACATCATCAACGCCCTCGCGGCCTATAACGCCGGACCTGGCCGGGTTTTCGAGTATGGCGGCGTTCCGCCCTTTCGCGAGACCCAGCACTACGTCCAGGTGATCCCCGAACGCTATAACCTCTATTTGACCCGTATCGGCGGGATCGAAGCGCTTGGCACGATCGACCCCGCGCTTCTGGCCAATGCCAACCTCTCGCTCACGGGTCATGGGGCGGCCTTTTATGGCAATAACTCACCCGCCGCGATCAGGCAAGCCGCCCTGCGTATTGCGGAAATCGTCGAACGGATTTCCGAAACCGAGGACGTGCAAGAAAGCATCGCGCTCAACACCTATGCCCGCGCCGAACTCGTGCGCCTCGTCGCTGCACGCATCCGGCTTCAGGCGGCACGCACCCGCGTGCTCTCCGCCGAAGAACTGGCCCAGGCCAGCGCCCGCATGGCCGAAGGCGCGTTCATGGATTTTACGATCAGGGAGATTGAATGATGGGACACCTGCTCTTGAGGACAGTTTTGGTCACAACGCTTGGCATTGGCTTGCAGTTCAGCGCCCTACCCCCTGTCGCAGCACAAGGCGTACCCGTTGTCGATACCCAGAACATCGCGCAAAACATCCAGCAGCTCCGGCAGATGATCGAGGACGAGATCCTGCAAAACGAGCAGCTGACGCAGCTCCGCGAACAGCTTGCGACGCTCACGGACCAACTTGGCGAATTGCAACGCACCTATGAGGCGCTCACCCGCCTCGCCGAACTGCCCGAAATCATCCGCACCGAGATGGAAGATGAATTGAACGGTCTTCTCGACCAGGAGTTCGGGGACATCCTTGCCACGATTGAGGCCATCAAGACGGGGGATTTCTCGGGCCTCTCGGGCTCCGGCGCTGGCGAGATCGAAACCCAGATGGATCGGGTGCTGGCCGATCTCGGCTTTGACGAGGACACGCTCTCGGAAATGGCCACGAGCGGCAATCCCGGGGCCAACCGTGTGGCCACGCAGGCAACAACCGGCGCGCTCGTCTCAGCCGCCGCCCAGAACAGCTATGAAGATGCCGGCCAATCGCTTGAGCGGGTAGACCGCCTTGTCGGGCTCATCGACGACATGGATGAGCTCAAGCAAAGCGTCGATCTCAACACGCGCGTCACAGCGGAACTCGCAATCGCGCTAGTGGCCATGTGGCAGCTCGAAGCGGTGCAGACCGTGGGCGATGGCACCGGCGGCGTGATCGATGCCGCCACTATCGCCGAGGAGCAGCGGTTCATGGATTTCACCCTGCCGGACCTGCGGGCGGACTGATCGCGGGGGCATGACGGGTGGCGACTGAACAAGAAATCATCGAGGAAGAACTGGTCTACGGTGCCCTGCGCCGCGAACGGCTTTGGCAACGCCTTGGTCTGACGGGCCTCGTCTTCGGCATCATCGGCTGCCTGTGCGCAGCAGCAGTCGCGATCCTCGATGTCGATCCCCCGCCTGTCGTTGTCCCCTATGATCCCGCCACCGGCTTTGCACTCCCCGAAGCCTCGGTGGGCGCCTCCTCGGTGACCGCCAACCAGGCGATCATCGAGGCGGAGGTGTTCCGCTATGTGACCGACCGGGAGGTCTATAACCAGCTCGACAACGATCTGCGCATCCGCAGCGTCCTGCGCCGCTCGGACGGAGCTGCCGAGAGCGGGCTGCGCCAGATCTGGAACAGCGCCAACGAGAATTACCCGCCGACGGTCTATGGCCCCAATGCTCGGCTCGACGTGGAAATCCTCAGCATCAACCGGATCGGAACCAACCGAACGACGGTCCGCCTGCGCAAGCGCCTGACGTCCATTAACGGCACCCAGACCGGCCTCTTCACTGCGACGCTTCTCTTCGAGTTCCGCCCGGAGACCCGCCGCTCCATCGACGAGGTCTGGACCAATCCATTCGGCTTCACCGTCCTCGAATATTCCATTCGCTCCGACAGATTGGAGAACTGACGTTGTTGTTTATAAGATCGCTTATTTTTGTCATTGCCCTGTTGCCCGGCCTCGCCTCTGCCGAAGCCATCCCGCGTGGCGGTCCCAACGACAGCCGGGTGCGCTTGGCCACCTACCAGGAGGGTCAGGTCTACCGTCTCAGCGTCTCGCTCACCCATGTGACCACAATCGAGTTCGGCGAGGGCGAAAGCATCCGCTCGATTATCGCAGGCGACACGGAAGGGTTTGAGATCGATGGCGTGCCGGGCGGCCAGGCCTTCGCGATCAAGCCCGTCGCGCGCGGCGTTCATACCAATGTGACGGTCTACACGAACAGGCGAAGCTACTATTTCAACGTCGAGGAGGTCCGCAGCCCGACCTTCTATGTGGTGCAGTTCCGCTATCCGGAGGACGATGCGCGCCCGACCCGGGCCATCGCCGCCCAAGCGCCGAACTACAACTACGGTGCCAGCGCGCGGACCGAGTTCACGCCAACCCGCATCTGGGATGACGGGACGTTCACGTATTTCGCGTTTCCAAGAAACGCGCCTGTGCCCGCGGTCTTCCGCTACGCGGGCGGCCGCGAGCGCACGGTCAACACGCAAACTCCTGAAGACGGCGTGATCCGCGTCAGCGGCGTGAACCGCCAATGGGTCCTGCGACTTGGCGAAGAGGTGGTCTGCATCGAGGCGATCCCGCCCGCGGAGGCCACCTCATGAGCGATACCGGGAACACCGAGCTGGAAAAACGCCTCGCCGCCCTTGAGAAAGGCAGTGCCCGCGCCCCCACGGCGTCGCAGCGCCGGTCGCCCCTTCTCGCGCTGATCGTGGTCCTCGTCATCGGCGCAGGTGGTGCCCTGCTCTATCTCCTCTCACAGCCCGACGAAGAGGAAGCCTTGCCGACGGCCACCCCGGACGTCTTCCAAAACGAGGGGGACGGCTTTGGCGCTATCGAGACCTTGCCTCCGCCCGAGCCCGAGGTTGTGTTTGTCGGACCGGATCCAGTCGAGCCCAACGCGGAGCTTCTGGCGCAGATCACCGCGCTGCAGGCTCAGATCGAGGAATTACGCAACGCCCCCGAACCGGTCGTCGAGGAAGACACCGCCGCCGCAGAGGCGATCGACGCGCTGACCGCTCAGATCGCTGCGCTACAAGCCGCCTCGGAAGCAGCACAGCAACGATTTCAGGACGAACTGACGGCGCGGGATCGCAGCCTTGAGCAACTCCGCATGGATCTGGAACTGGCCCAACTCGAGGCCAGCCGACCGCAACCCGCCCCAGCGGGCCCCACGGAAGATGAGCTGCGCGCACGCGAGCAAGAGCGACTGCGCCGCGAGGAAGAAGCCCGGCGCATGGCCGAGCTGGAGCGCCGCGCCGCGGAGGAACGCGCCTTCCAGGAGCGGCGCATCGCCTCGCCCACCATCGCGTTTGGCGGTGCCTCCGGAGCGAATGAAACGGCTCTGACCGAACGCACTTTTGGCGAGGTGACGGATTTCGTGCTGAACGGGGCGCTGCCCTCGACGGTGACGCAGGCCGAGGTGATCGCCAATCCCTCCAACACGATTCTACAGGGCACCATGATCCAGGCCGTCATGGAAACTGCCCTTGACAGCTCCCTGCCCGGCCAGACCCGTGCCGTGGTGTCCGAGGATGTCTACAGCGTCGATGGCGTGGGCCTCTTGATCCCCCGAGGATCGCGTCTCATCGGGCGCTACCGCGCTGGCGTCGATATCGCGCAGCGCCGCGTCACGATCGCCTGGGACCGGATCATCCTGCCTGACAATCAGACCGTCCAGATCAGCTCCTTCGGAGGTGATGAACTGGGCCGTTCTGGCGTCACCGGCCTCATAGACACACGCTTCGCCGAGCGTTTCGGGTCGGCCGCCCTGATCTCGCTGATCTCGGCCGCGCCAAGTGCCGCCGCCTCCGAGGTTCAGGATGAGACTGCCGCCGACGTTCTCGAAGACGTTGGCGATGATCTGGCAGATGCCACGGACAGCGTCATTGGCGATTACCTCTCCATCGGCCCCGTCATCTATGTCGACCAGGGCGCCCGCGTCACCGTCATGGTCGACCGCGATCTGGAGATATTCTGAGGCCATGTCGCTGAGCTATCTCGAAACCTCCCTCGACAGGATCGACGCCGCCGCCCGCGACGATGTCATCGAGATCTGCATCAATCCAGACGGGACCTGCTGGGGCGAATTCCAGGGCGATCACTTCATGCGCGCGCTGGATCAAAGGCTGACGGGCGTTCAGGTCAGGGACCTCGGCAACCAGATCGCCTCCTCTGCCAATACCACGATGAGCAAGGACCGCCCCATCGTCTCGGTCTCGATCACCTACAAGGGACGCCCGATCCGCGCACAGGTCATCACCCCGCCCGCCGTGCTCTCGGCCATGTCGATCAGCCTGCGGTTCTTCTCGAGCCTGCCACTCGAGGGCATCGCACTCGATTTCCTCTACGGAAAAGAGCGCAAGCTCGAAGACCTGCGCGTCGAAAAAAAGCGCGCCTTGCGCGCCGTGGTGGCTGCCGGATTGATCGATGATGCGCTTGCCTTCTGCGTCGAGAATAAACTCAACATGATCGTCTCGGGTGGCACCTCCACCGGCAAGACCGTCGCCGCGCGCAAGATCCTCTCTCACGTACCGGCCGAGGAACGCATCGTCACCATCGAAGAAGCCGCCGAGCTTCTGCCGACCCAACCAAATGCCGTGACCCTCATCGCCAATCGCGACGCGGAATTCCAATCCGCCGATGTGCTCCTCACCGCGACGCTGCGCATGCGCCCCGACCGGATCATCCTCGGCGAGGTGCGCGGCAAGGAGGCCATGACCTTCCTCGAGGCGATCAACACCGGTCATGGCGGCTCCATGACCACGCTCCATGCCGAAACCCCGCAACTGGCCGTCCAGCGGCTCGCGATCGCAGCACTCAAAACCGAGATCCCGATGACCTATGCCGACATGATCCAATACATCGAGAATTCCATCGACGTGATCATCCAGGCTGGGCGCCACGACGGCAAACGCGGCATCACGGAATTCTACCTCCCCGGCGCAACCGAGATCGGAACTTCCCCATGAAGACGTTTGAATACAATATCCTGTCCTTTCCCATGACCCGCAAGACCAGCCTCTCCGACATGCAGGCCAGCCTGAACGAGAAGGGCGCAGACGGGTGGGAGGTGGTGTCGATCAGCACTTCGGAATTTGCCAATATCGGGCACACCGTTTTCCTGAAGCGCGAAACCACACCCGCTGGAGCCACGGCATGAGGCAGGCGCAGCACCTCGCCTTGGCCGCGCTGGCCCTAAGCCTGAAGCCTACCTTCGCCGTTGCCGAGCGCAACCTAGTGCCGACCCTCGAGCGCAGCTTTGACGTCTGTTCGGACCGGCACGCCGAGCCCATCTGGATGCAGGAGATCCCCCTGCGCCAAGCCTATCAGCGGGTTCTGGTTCAGGACATCTATCGCGCCCAGAATCTCGAGCGGGTCGTCGAGATCGGCAACTGCGACTGCGCGACCCGGTTCCCGTCCTGGGACGCGGCCGAGGCGATGTTTCGGGAGAGCTACGCGAGCGACGAACGGTGGGAAATGCTCGAAGCCTCGGAAGGCTACAATCGCCGCGCCAACGCCGCCCGAACTGCCGCCAAGGCCATCTGCGACGCCGCAGGCAATTGGTAAGGCAGTCCCGCGATGAGTGTCGTCACCTACGTCGTTGAAACCTCCCAAGCCTATCTCGACACCGCCGCTGAGACCCAGTTTGGTGCGGTTGCGGCAACGGTCGGCACGCTCCTGGTTTTGGGGACAACGCTGGTGGTGATCCTCGTCGGCATCAACATGATCTATCAATACCGGGCCATGGATGGGCACACGGCCTTTTGGCTTGCGGTCAAGATCGGGCTCATCGGGATATTCGCGACCAATTGGGTGCAGTTCAACGCCTTCTCGTCTGCCATTCTCTATGGGATCGACAGTATTGCAGGCGCCCTTGTGGCCTCCGTCGGCGGCGGCAGCCCTGGCCCCTCAGGCACCTTCGCCGAAGAATTCGACCGCCTGATCGCGGAACTGGGCGACTATCTGAACGCTGCCGGGTCCGAGCTGAACTGGATGGCCGGCGCCATGCTCGACATCGTCGGTGTTCTTCTGCTCTCGATCCTCGGCGGGCTGGCCGCCTTCATCCTCGTGGCCTCCCGCCTGATGATCGCGCTCCTGATCGGGATCGCCCCGGTGATGATCTTCCTGACCCTCTTCGAGGTCACCAAGGATTATTTCGCGCGCTGGTTATCCGCGCTTATCTCCTTCGCGATCTACCCGATCGTGGTCGCAGGTGTCTTCGCGACCATCACCGGGGTGGCCTCGGCTCTCATCGGCGAGTTGGGTGATCCGGAAGGGGCTTCCAACATTGGTGCCCTTCTCCCCTTCTTCATGATGGTCCTCATGGCCAAAGGGTTCATCATCGCAACACCCTTCATCGTCCGCGCGATCTCCGGCAACATCATGATGCCTGCCCTCTCCGGAGGCCTCGGTGGCGGATACAGTTTCGCCCGCGCCGCCATGGGAAGCCAGCAGGCCTACAACCGCTACCTAATTGGAGGCGCAAGCGGCGCAGAATACGCGGCCATCCGAGCGCGCCAAGTCTTTGGCGTACAGCAGATGCCCGTGAGGCAAGGCATGGGGCAGACGGGTTCCGCAGGCGGCACAGGATCCGCAGACTCGGGGTCAAAAATGCTGGCGCAGCTGGCTAGATTGGGACGGCTTGGGCGACGGTGAAGGCCCAAGCGGCTACTCGATTTTGCATCACAATGTTACGTTGCGGCCTTTCATTACCGGTGCAAGATCCGATTCCGGACGAACTCACGCTAAGTGAACGATGCAGCCACAAAACGTGTCCACTAACAGTCCTAAACGACCTTGGGTTGAAATTGAACTCGCTACTCAGCTCCAACCTCAATGTGCAGCAGCCCGTCGACCCGTTCCAAACCTGCCGGAAGCAACAAGTCTTCAAGCCATGCGATTGAACCGCGCCGGGTTTGCCGGAGGCTCCAACTCTTGAGTAGGATGGAGCATCATGAGCAAGACCACGAACAAGTTTTCCCCCGAAGTGCGCGAGCGCGCCGTGCGGATGGTTCTCGACAACGAGGGTCAGCACGGATCTCGCTGGCAGGCGATCACGTCGATCGCAGCGAAGATCGGTTGCTCGGCAAACACGCTGAACGACTGGGCCAAAAAGGCCGAGGTCGACAGTGGCAGGCGCGCAGGCATACCCAGCGACATGGCCGAGAGGATGAAGGCGCTGGAGCGGGAGAACCGAGAGCTCCGGCAGGCCAACGAGATCCTGCGGAAGGCGAGCGCATATTTTGCGCTGGCGGAGCTCGACCGCCGGTCGAAGTGATGGTGGATTTTATCGAGGCGCACAAGGATGCGCATGGGGTCGAGCCGATCTGCACGGTGCTGCCGATCGCCCCTTCCACTTACTATGATCACCTCGCCAAGCGGGCTGATCCCATGCGGCTTTCGGATCGGGCCCGTCGTGATGCCGCCCTGCGGCCCGAGATCAAACGTGTCTGGGAGGAGAACTACAAAGTCTACGGCGTCCGCAAGGTTTGGCGGCAGCTTGTCCGGGAAGGCTTCGATGTCGCGCGTTGCACGGTGGCGAGGCTCATGCGGGACATGGACATTCAGGGCATCATCCGCGGCAAACCGCATCGGACAACGATCCCTGACAAGAAGGTCCCGTGCCCGCTGGACAAGGTCAACCGCGAGTTCCGCGTCCCGGCGCCCAACATGCTGTGGGTCAGCGATTTCACCTATGTCGCCACCTGGAAGGGCTTCGTGTATGTCGCTTTCGTCATCGACGCCTATGCGCGCAAGATCGTTGGCTGGCGCGTCAGCGCCTCGGCGCAGACTGGGTTCGTCCTGGATGCCCTTGAGCAGGCCGTCCATGACCGCAAACCGACGAAGGCCATGGGCTTGGTCCATCACAGCGATCGCGGGTCGCAATATCTGTCCATTCGCTACACCGAAAGGCTGGGCGAGGCCGGCATCGAACCATCTGTTGGCAGTGTTGGCGACAGTTATGACAATGCCTTGGCCGAAACCATCAACGGCCTCTACAAGGCTGAAGTCATCCATCGGCGCGGCCCTTGGCGCAGCTTCGAGAGCGTCGAATTCGCCACGCTGGAATGGGTGGACTGGTTCAACAATCGCCGCCTCCTCGAACCTATCGGGAACATCCCGCCCGCCGAGGCAGAGGCCAACTTCTACGCAGCTCTGGAAACCGAAGACATGGCCGCGTAACTAACGACAATCAGCCTCCGGCAAACCCGGGGCGGTTCATTGCGTCGCCGATGACGCGCTTCGTGCCGGTGATGGAGGCGCGGGGCGCGCGGATCGTGACGATCGCGGGCAGTCACCTGTCGATGCTGACCGAACCCGAGGAGACGCTGGAGGCGATCCTTGCAACGCCCTGACGCACGGGCGCGCAGGTGCCACGCAAAAGCGGCGCCCGACTTGCGAGGGGCGCCGCTGAGCGAACCCGCCGGGGCGGGATGCCGGTTTCCGGGGTTAGCTGCCGACAACTGCGCCGGCCGCGCTTCCCCCCATCAGCTTCTGTTGCCCATAGAGCAGGACAATGGCCGCGAGCGGCAGCAGCGCGAAGGCCGGGTGCAGGCCGGTCAGGAAGAAGCTGGCCACCCCGATTGCGATCAGGACCAGCCGCATCACCACCGACACCCGCCGCGCCAGATACCCGACGAGCCCAGCCGAGATCAGGAAGACCGAAGCCACGCCGCCGATGATGGCCGCGCCGATCTCGACCAGGGTTCCTTGCAGAAGGAAGGCAGGGTTCAGGACGAAGGCGAAGGGGATGATATAGGCCACCAC
>NZ_LWEX01000197.1 GCF_001634885.1 Sulfitobacter sp. HI0040
CCTCGCGGCTCCCGCCTTTTTGGCCAATATCGCTCCGGCATCGACATGCACCAGAAACGCATCCTGATCGTCTGGACCCGCGTCCTGACCCCGGACGGCACCTCGATGGAAATTGCGGCCGTGGGCGGAGACCAACTCGGGCGCTCGGGCCTCACCGGGCTTGTCGATACGAAGTTCGCCGAGCGCTTCGGCGGGGCGGCACTGATTTCCGTGATCGGGGCCGCGCCGGCCGTGGTGGCCGAGAGCGCCAACAACGAAACCACCAGCATCGTCCTGGGCGGTGTCGGCAGCGATCTTCAGGATGCCGTCGGTTCGGTGATCGCCGACCAGGTGTCGATCGCGCCGACGATCTATGTCGATCAGGGGGCCTCGGTCACCGTGCTGGTGGACCGGGATGTGGTGATCTACGGGGGTTCTGGTTCACAATGAGAAAGAAGCATCTGGTTTCGCGTTCGAGCCGCAGGCGAGAGGCAGCGAAACCAGATTCAATATTACCGGAACTACCGAATTGATGGATCAGGCGTCACCAGCCTCATACCTCGAGCGCTATCTCGACCCGTTCCGCGACCTGCTGCGGCGCGATGACGTGGTCGAGATCGCGATCAATCCGGACGGCAAGGTCTGGCTCGAGGTGGCGGGCGACGCCACCATGCGCCATGAAGGCCAGACCGTGGATCGCACCACCGCCCTCAACATGGCCCAGACCATCGTCGGCGATGCCAAGGCCCGCGTCTCTGAAAAGAACCCGCTCGTCTCCGGCAAGGTGGAATATGCAGGCCGCCCCCTCCGGGTCCAGGTCGCCGTGCCGCCCGCCATTGATCGCGGCGCCTCGATCACCATCCGCCTCTTTGCCTCGGGCAGCGTCCGGGACTACGCACCGGCCTATCTCTTCGGCAAGGCTGTCTCGCTCGATGCCCTCCGCGCCGAGAAGATGAAGAACATTGCCAGTCTCGCCGAAGAAAATCTCGAGGCCGCGCTGCAAACCCTGGTCGAGGCGCGGCTCAACGTCCTGATCAGCGGCGGCACCTCGACCGGTAAGACCACTTTTGCCCGCCACCTTCTGACCCACGTCAGCGAGCACGAACGGCTGATCACCATTGAGGACGCTTTTGAGCTGTTCCCGGGCCAACCCAATACCGTCGCCCTTCTGGCCGACCGCGGTTCCGGCTCGCAACGCAGTGCCAACGCCCTCCTGCAGGCCTCCCTCCGCATGCGCCCCGATCGGATCATCGTCGGCGAGTTGCGAGGCGCCGAAGCCCTGACCTATCTCGAGGCGATCAACACCGGCCATGGCGGGTCGGTCTCCACCATCCACGCGGAAACCGCGGAACTCGCCATCGACCGGCTGGCGATCATGGTATTGCAGGCGGGGACACCGCTGACCTTCGCCGAGATGCGGGAATACATCCGGAAATCCATCGATGTGATCGTGCAGCTTGGACGGGCCGAGGGGAAGCGGGGGATTACCGAGTTTTATTTGCCAAATCAAACAGTATAAGTAGACTTCGTGACTTGAGACCCGTTTCCTCCTCCATTGTGAGGTAGAGTCCGTCCCAACGAAGGAGGCGGACAGAATGAAGAGATCACGGTTCAGCGAAGAGCAGATCATCTCGCTCCTGAAGCAGCAGGAGAGCGGCGTTGCGACGGCGGACGTGTGCCGCGAGCTCGGGATCAGCTCGGCGACGTTCTACAAGTGGAAGGCGAAGTTCGGCGGGCTCGAAGTTTCGGATGCCAGGAGGCTTAAGGCGCTGGAGGACGAGAACGCCAAGCAGAAGAAGCTGTTGGCCGAGCAGATGCTGGACAACGCGATGCTGCGAGACGTTGCATCAAAAAAATGGTGACGCCCGCGGCCAGGCGGGAGGCCGTGGCACATCTGTGCGAAGCGCATCAGGTGAGCCAGCGGCGGGCGTGTTCTGTTCTGGACGTTGACCGGTCGAGCGTGCGGTATCGCAGCGTGCGCCCGGACGATGCGGATTTGCGTCAGGCGATGAAGGTCGTAGCAGCGGAGCGTCGCCGGTTCGGCTATCGCCGCGTGCACGTTATGCTGGAGCGGCAGGGCTGGCGAGTGAACCAGAAGAAGCTGCAGGTAAGGAAACGCGGCGGCCGGAAGCGGGCCCTCGGGACACTCAGACCGATGTTTGTTCCAGAGAAGCCCAACGAACGCTGGAGCCTCGGATTTCGTCTCTGACGCCTTCACCGACGGGCGCAGGTTCCGTGTCTTGGCCATCGTCGACGACTTCAGCCGGGAGTGCCTCGCCCTGGTCGCCGACACCTCGCTCTCGGGGCTGCGTGTCACGCGGGAACTGACCACGATCATGACCCGACGCCAACGACCCAGAACATTTGTCAGCGACAACGAGACGGAACTGACCAGTATGGCGGTGCTCAGATGGTGCCAGGAGACGAGAATCGACTGGCATAGCATCGCGCCGGGCAAGCCGATGCAGAACGGTTTTGTTGAGAGCTTCAATGGCAGCTTCAGGGACGAACACTTGAAGAAAACCCTGTTCTCGTCACTGGCCGAGGCCCGCGAAAAGATCACAACATGGAGGGATGACTACAACGCAACCTGACGCCCGAGGAATTTGCAATGAAATCGAGACTGGAAACCCAGGCCGCATGAGGCCAGAAATCAATCGACGGATTCCCCCAAAGGCTGGAGGGAAGTCGGGTCTCAGGTTTGACTGAATTCAGTCGAACACATCCATTGCTTCAACTTGATCCCAATTGAGCATCATTACCGGCTGTTTTGAATTCATTTTCAATGTAAGGTGCTCAATGAATATTGGATGAATGGCAAAAATCAATGCCGCTAGCACATCCTCGCTTTCCAAATTCTGAGCATATCTTGGATTAAAAAAGTAGAAATCAAAATCATCTAAAGATACCCCCCCTAACTGAACGGCGTCAGCCCGGATACCCAAAAATCCGATCTCATAAAGAAACCTAACTTTCTGCCCAAGCTTACTTATCTCACTACGGCCATACATTTCGAACCGAAGACCTTGCAGCTTTTCACGAAGCTGTTCGCATGAAAGAATCTGTGGGGAAGCCTTAAACGTATCTAGAATTTCCCGCAAATTAGTAAACGTATCTGAAAACTCGCCAAGGAACTCTTCCTCAACAATTCGATGCGTCTGCTCCGAAATAATACGTGCAACATATGACGGAGATACTTTCTCATTTCTTTTGTATGCTAGCTCAGCGCGGGCAACTATCCGTGTATAGTGTAAAAGTACATCCCGCGGCCTAAAAAACGAATGTCGGAGTACGTTCAAGAATAGATCAATAGAAAAGGCCGCGCCATTGATCTTGACGTCAACACTATCTGGAAGTCTCCTTCCGCTTTCTTTCAGGACCTGTCGGAAGCGACCGAGAGCTCGATTTCCTAACTTGTCCAAGCGTGAATCTGGAACTCCCCAGACCACCTGCAATCTCTTCCTCAGCATTGTGAGTAGTTCGTAGGGTTGCCAGCTAATTTCTTCGTTGATCTCCCCAACGATCGCGTCTCTACGGCGCAGTTGCACCTCATAGAGTCTGTCTCTCGGAAGTGGCACGCAGAAATCCAAATGTGGCCCGAGCAACTTATAGAAGTCTTGGTTCGGGGATGAGTTATCTGGGCTACGTAAATGATCGATGAGCTCGACAAGTCCCTGGATCCAGAATATCTCTCGTTGCTCCCACCTACGCCTTTGATCTTCCGGGAGATTTCTATCCTTAATATCTTTTCGATACTTCTGAATTTCGGTGTCGAACCTGTCCAAGCAAAATAGAAATCTTCGATTATTTGGATCTCGTTGAACTGTTTCAATCAGCCCTTGGTACGCGGTACCTAGAAGGTATTCAGTGCAAGACTGTACGTTTATCAATCGTAAAAGGTCAGACTTGAACCGAGACTCATTCACTGTAGATGCTTTCGCTATACAGTCTTCTATGAACTCCCTCACAACCCCGACAGACATATTGAAGAGCGCCTCATATCGACCCGAGTCGCATTCAAATCGTTCCACATGTGCTTTTTTCGGGAGAAGTTTGCCTAAGGAAGTGTCGCCCACGCACGAGATAACACTCTTGACCATGCAAAGAGAAAGAAAGACCGGCCAAATATAGTCGAAGACTTTCGACTCTTCTGCTGTGTAAGTTAAGTCGCCCTCGGCGGATTTGAACGTTAAGTCTTGCAATAGATAGTGAAGATTCCAGTCGTTCACTTCCACGTCGATGGGATCGAAATAGAGTTCCGAGTTCTGAAACTTGTACACTTTCAGGAGCGTCGTTTTTCCAGAGCCCTTTCGACCTGTAAATGCAATTTTGTGATACTTGCCAATAGCTCTAAATGCACTCGTCTTCACAAAAAATTCGTTGGAAAATTCATCTATGGTAAAGCTTGTTCGTTCTGCTTTTCGGAAAAAGGCGTCACTCACCTCAATGCCACCATCCATTCCCTTCTCACAAGATATTGAATCAACTTCGGAAATAGCAACCGGGTCCAACAATATACTATCGACTTCCGTTTGGATTCTATCGAGTTCCGGATCGTTTTCGCGCCAACAGTCGAGAAGATCTCGACAAATGGCGTCAATATCTGGCTTTGTTTTTGAGGCAGTTCTATCTGGTAAATAGGCGGGACCTGTTGTTTGTATCGGCTTGAATTGACTCAAGTCGCGGGTTAGCTCTCTACCATTAAAATAGTTTGGCAACGCTTGATCGGAGTTCGCTTTCCAGACTACTGGTATGAACAAGGGGGGTTTGCCATCCTGTCTCCCTTCCAGCCTATCAACGATAAACATATATTCGGTTAGTACCCCCGACTTAATATGTTGGTCACTCTTTACTTTATAGTCTGGGGAGAAAAGTGCCAGAACTGCGTCTGCAGAAAGTAGATCCTCCTTCATGAACTTCCCTAGGTCGGATCCGCTCCGATTATTGAAGTATGCTTTGAAGTCTACTTTTTCTTCACAGATGTTTGACAAATGCGCCAAGAGAAATTTGATGGCATCTTCATCGCCATCTGCAGTTGAGAACGACACAAAACAACTAATTTTTCTCGGCATGCGTCTTCCCATTTCTAGAGCCAACTACCGTTCAAATTCAACTGTTTGAACTGATCCTGTCAACGGGAAATCCGAATGCTTGCAGATGCACTCGCTATCGTGTCCTGTCGCAACTCCTAATACTGTCAATGCCCCATCAACTCCTCGATGAAATCCTCCCGCGCATCCAACACTGCCTCCCATTCCTTCGGCACCGCCGCGTCCCGATCGAGCGTCTCCGGCTCTGGTTGCCCGCGCC
>NZ_LWEX01000198.1 GCF_001634885.1 Sulfitobacter sp. HI0040
ATTTACAGGCGCTGTGCCTCTTTTCCATGCGTCAGGCACAGGAACCATTCCTCCCACCTCGGGTTCCTGAACAGACCGTACCGGACAGGAGAACAAGATGCGCACCACTCTCAACATCAACGGAACGGAGCATCAGATAGATGCCGATCCCCGCACCACGCTGCTGGATGCTCTGCGAAACCACCTCGGGCTGACGGGCTCCAAGAAGGGGTGCGATCACGGCCAGTGCGGCGCCTGCACGGTTATCGTGGACGGGCGGCGGATCAACTCCTGCCTCACGCTCGCCTGCATGATGGACGGGGCGGAAATCACCACCATCGAAGGGCTGGGCACCCCGTCCGATCTTTCCCCGCTGCAGGATGCCTTCGTGCGTCACGATGGCTACCAATGCGGCTATTGCACCCCCGGCCAGATATGTTCGGCCACCGCCATGCTGGAGGAGGCCCGCGCTGGATGGCCCAGCGTGGTGACGGAGGATCTGACCGCCACGGCGGAGCTGACCGACAGCGAGATCGCCGAGCGGATGTCGGGCAACCTGTGTCGCTGTGCCGCCTACCCCAATATCGTCGATGCGATCCGCGAAGTCTCGGGCCGCGAGACCTCCGGCAACAAGGAGGCCGCGGAATGACCCCATTCGATTACACACGCGCTGCGGACGTCTCCGACGCGGTCGGCAACCCGCGCTTCATCGCCGGCGGCACCAACCTGCTGGACCTCATGAAGCTGGGGGTGGAGCGGCCTGAACGGCTCACCGATATCACCCGGCTCGACCTGCGCGGGATCGAGGATCACGAAGGCGGGCTGCGCATCGGCGCGCTCGTCTCCAACGCCGATCTGGCCGCCGATGCCCGGGTGCGCCGGGAGTATCCGGTGCTGTCCCGCGCGTTGCTGTCGGGGGCCAGCGGGCAGTTGCGCAACATGGCCACCACCGGGGGCAACCTGCTGCAACGCACGCGCTGCTATTACTTTCAGGACATCGATTCCCCCTGCAACAAGCGCGAGCCGGGCTCGGGCTGCAGTGCCATCGGCGGGGCCACGCGGCTGCACGCCATCCTCGGCGCCAGCGAAGAGTGTATCGCCACCCATCCCAGCGACATGGCGGTCGCCATGCAGGCCCTCGGAGCCGTGGTGGAGGTCGAAGGCCCCGAAGGCGCGCGCAGCATCCCGCTGTCGGAATTCTACCTGCTGCCCGGGGACCGGCCCGACCGGGAAACCGTGCTGGAACCCGGTGACCTCATCACCGCCGTCACCCTGCCCCCGCCGCCTCCGGGGCGGCAGACCTACCGCAAGGTGCGCGACCGGGCGTCCTATGCCTTTGCCCTCACCTCGGTCGCCGGAATCGTGAACTGCGACGGCGGAAAGATCACCGATGCCGC
>NZ_LWEX01000199.1 GCF_001634885.1 Sulfitobacter sp. HI0040
AAAGCCGCGCCGGACGCAATGCCGTTTCTTGTCGGCGGCCGCCCGTCAGGCGCGGTTGTCCTTGACCAGGGCGCCCTTGGCATGGCCGGACATGCCGCCAGAGACTTCTTCTGTTGCCTCGCCGGCCAGTTCCTCGGGCAGGATCAGGTTCAGCACGATCGCGATGAAGGCCGCCGGCAGAAGGCCCGAGGTCATGAGGATGCGCAGCGTGTCGGGCAGGCCCTGCACGGCGTCAGGTTCCAGCTGCAGCCCCAGCCCGATGCTGAGCGAAATCGCGAAGATCACCATGTTGCGCCGGTTCCAGACCACGTCCGACAGCATCGAGATGCCCGCCGCCACCACCATGCCGAACATGACGATCACGCCCCCGCCCAGCACCTCGATCGGGACCGTGCGGATCACGCCGCCGACCTTCGGGATCAACCCGCTGATGATCAGAAAGATCGCGCCGCAGGTGACGACGTGGCGGCTCATCACGCCGGTCATGGCGATGAGGCCCACATTCTGGCTGAAGGATGTGTTGGGAAAGGCCCCGAAACAACCGGCCAGCGCGGTGCCGATCCCGTCGGCATAGGTCGCGCCCTGAATTTCGGCATCCGTCGCCTCGCGGCCCGCGCCGCCCTTGGTGATGCCCGACACGTCGCCCACGGTTTCCACCGCCGAGACGAAGGCCATCAGGCAAAAGCCGATGACGGCCGCAAGCGATAATTCGAAACCGTACTTGAAAGGCTGCGGCAGGGCGAAGGCGGCGGAATTCGACCATGAGGCGGAAATCGCGTTCACATCGAGAATGCCCACGAAGATCGCATAGACATAGCCCACGATCAGCCCCAGCAACACGGCGGAGACGGAGAGCATGCCGCGCGCGAAGAACTTGAGCGCCAGTGTCACGACGATCACCACCAGCGCCGCGGACCAGTTCAGCATGGAGCCGTATTCCGCCGCGCCCGACATCTTGGCCGGGACACCCCCGGCGGCATACTGGATACCCACATCCACCAGCGCCAGACCGATCATCGTGACCACGAGGCCGGTAACCAGTGGTGGCAGGGCAAAGCGGATCTTTTTGATGAACGTGCCCAGAAAGGCATGGAACAGCCCGCCGATGATCACCCCGGTAAAGAGTGCGGCCAGCGCATCGACCCCTTTGCCCGCAACAAGCGGGATCATGATCGGCAGAAAGGCGAAGGAGGTGCCCTGCACGATGGGCAGCGCCGCGCCCACGGGCCCGATGGTGACGGTCTGCAAAAGCGTCGCGACCCCGGCAAAGAGCATCGACATCTGGATCAGGTACAGCAGCTCCGGAAAGTCGGGGCTGTTGGAGCCGAAGCCGAAACCGGCGGCGCCGGCCACAATGATCGCGGGTGTGACGTTCGACACGAACATCGCCAGCACGTGCTGGATGCCCAGTGGAATGGCGCGGTGCAGCGCGGGGGTATAATTCGGATCGCGCAGTTGTTCCGGTGTTCCGATGGATAAATCGGCCATGGTCTCTCTCCCTCCCTGTTACTTCGTTCCGGGTTTGGCTGTCAGCCCCGCCCGTCTTCGATGATGTATGGTTCTTCGAACCAGTGTTCTTCGAGGTTGGCGCCCTCCCCAATCCGGTCGATCACGGCGAAAAGCCCGGGCTCCGCCAGTGGTGTCAGCACCCCGTGCCATGTGCCCTTGTGAAAATTCACACCCTCCCCCGG
>NZ_LWEX01000200.1 GCF_001634885.1 Sulfitobacter sp. HI0040
GTCGGAGGTTCAAGTCCTCCTCGACCCACCATTCCTTTCGGGGCCTTAGCTCAGCTGGGAGAGCGCCTGATTTGCATTCAGGAGGTCAGGAGTTCGATCCTCCTAGGCTCCACCATGAATTCTCTTGTTCCTGTCTGGTCGATATGACTAGAAGGGATCATGAAGATTTGTGCGATCACAATGGTTTACCGAGATTATTGGGCGATATCGCAATGGTACGCACATTACTCGAGGCACCTGAAGCCTGAACATCTCTACATCGTGGCCCACGGTCATGATGAGATGATTGGGAAGCTTTGCCCTGGGGCAAACGTGATCACGGTTCCAAGGGATGATCTTGCCGGGTTCGACCGGGTCCGCGGGCAATTGCTTAACGGACTGCAGGATGGGCTTGGCGCGCTGTTTGACTGGGTCATACGGACGGATGCAGATGAGCTAATCTGCATCGATCCTATGAAGTTTCCTTCCTTCGAAGCATTGTTCGAAGCGCATAAAAGAGCATCCGCTCTGTTTGCGCTTGGGATCAATCTTGCGGAAGTCGACGGTGACCGGGAATTAATTGCTGGTGATGATGTGCTGAAGCACAGATCGCATGCTGTCTTTTCCGGACATTACAGCAAGGCTTGGGCGGTACGGCGGGGCACCCACATGGCTCGACATGGAGTTGAGGTGCCTTCCGACAGGCTCGACAAAGCATCGCTTACCCTTCCAAAGGGCATTTACCTTGTTCACCTGAAATATGCATCGACCCAAGCATTGGCCGAAGCGAACGCACACCGGAAGCAGGTAGCATCCGGTTGCGAACGTGGATTGCCTGGCAAGCTCTGGCTTGAAGCGGATCAGGACGCGCAAAACTTCTACAGCAGACTGGCCACCTTGCCGGATGCGCCGTGGATGAAGGCGCGGCTCAAGGCGTACCGAGCGATTACTAGATCACCGGTCAGGGACGCAAAGCTGAAGGTTTTGCGGGCGAAATCGATAAAATTCGGTTTGCGTACGACATTGCCTGATTGGTTCAAAGAAAGCTGATGGATTAGATCAGCAAGAGCGCTACGGCGCTTTTGCTCGTCCAATCCGGACGAATTGACATCGTAAAGAGAGATACAAATCAACACTGTTTGATCACCTTAAGTAAGAGGATGATCTCAGTTTGGTGCCAAAGCCTTCGGGCCGCGGCGAGCATTTGCAAGGCTGTTTCCTCGGCCGACCGGATGTATGCCTGCTGAAAAGAACAGCGTTGTCCAAGTCAAGTACACTAACCGGCATGATCGAAAGATCATGCATGTCACCATCCGCACGGGTGGTGGCGGGAAAGTATGCTTTTGATACCGGAATAAGGACCGCATTTAGTTACCAGCTGTGCGGTCGCGCAAGACGCAAGTCTTGCTTTTTCTGGATCAAATCAAGCGCGAAAAGGGCGTTTGGTGAATGCCTTGGCAGTAAGAGGCGATGAAAGACGTGATACTCTGCGATAAGCCATGAGGAGCTGAGAATAAGCTTTGATCCATGGATTTCTGAATGGGGCAACCCACCTGATACTGTGTTATTGTTGCCGCTTCGGCGGCAGTCAATAATGCGGTAAAACAGGTATTTTTAACCTGAATACATAGGGTTAAAAAGGCAAACCCGGGGAACTGAAACATCTAAGTACCCGGAGGAAAGGAAATCAATATGATACTCCCCTAGTAGCGGCGAGCGAACGGGGACCAGCCGAGCCATGAGTGTGACTAGAATGCGTTGGAATGCGCAACCAGAGTGGGTGATAGTCCCGTATAGGAAGCATGATTGGACGTATTAAGTAGGGCGGAACACGTGAAATTCTGTCTGAAGATCGGAGGACCACCTTCGAAGGCTAAGTACTCCTTACTGACCGATAGTGAACCAGTACCGTGAGGGAAAGGTGAAAAGCACCCCGACGAGGGGAGTGAAACAGTACCTGAAACCGAACGCCTACAATCAGTTGGAGGGCCCTTGCGGCCTGACAGCGTACCTTTTGTATAATGGGTCATCGACTTGGTCTCACGAGCAAGCTTAAGCCGTTAGGTGTAGGCGCAGCGAAAGCGAGTCTTAATAGGGCGTTGAGTTCGTGGGATCAGACCCGAAACCGAGTGATCTAGGCATGACCAGGATG
>NZ_LWEX01000201.1 GCF_001634885.1 Sulfitobacter sp. HI0040
GTCGAGACGCATCTGACCCTGCAGCTGATCGACGACAGCTATAACGCGAACCCGACCTCCATGGCGGCAGCACTGGACGTGCTGGCCGGGACGGAGCCCGCCGACGGGATCGGACGGGTCGCACGGGGGCGGCGGATCGCCTTTCTGGGTGACATGAAGGAGTTGGGGCCCGATGCCGTGGCGCTGCACGCGGGGCTCGCGTATCTCGATGCCACCGCCAGACTAGACGTGATCCACTGCGTAGGGCCGCTGATGAAGGCGCTGTACGATCTGCTGCCGGAACAACTGCGCGGCGATTGGACGGAGAGCGCCGAGGAAATGGCCGACGGTATTCGCGGGCGTCTCGACGCCGGCGATGTTGTGCTCGCCAAGGGCTCGCTCAGCATGAAACTGGGGCTTGTCGTTGACGCGATCCGCAAAATGGGCCATCCGGTCGACACCGCTGAGACCCCCAGATCTTGAGTAAGGACTCCCCTGAATGCTCTATTGGTTGACCCTGCTGTCGGATGGTGGCGATTTTTTCAATCTTTTTCGCTACATCACCTTCCGGGCTGGGGGCGCATTCTTTACCGCGCTGATCTTTGGATTCCTGTTCGGCAGGCCGCTGATCAACGTGCTGCGCAAATCGCAGGGCAAGGGGCAGCCCATCCGCGACGACGGCCCGGAAGGGCATTTCGTCAAGGCCGGCACGCCGACCATGGGCGGGCTGCTTATTGTGGGGGCGCTGCTGACCTCCACCCTGCTCTGGGCGCGGCTCGACAACGGTTTCGTCTGGATCACCCTCTTCGTGACCATGTCCTTCGCAGCCATCGGTTTTGCCGATGATTATGCCAAGGTCAGCAAGCAGAACGTGAACGGCGTTTCGGGCAAGCTGCGGCTCGCGATCGGCTTTACCATCGCGGGCATCGCGGCCTTCTGGGCGGCCCAGTTGCACCCGGACGCCCTGCGCTATCAACTCGCTCTGCCGGTCTTCAAGGATACGTTGATCAACCTCGGTATCTTCTTTGTCCCCTTCGCAATGTTCGTCATCGTCGGCGCGGCCAATGCGGTGAACCTGACAGACGGGCTGGACGGATTGGCCATCATGCCGGTGATGATCGCCGCAGGCGCGCTGGGCGTGATCGCCTATGCGGTGGGGCGGGTCGACTTCACCGAATACCTCGATGTGCACTACGTCCCGGGAACGGGGGAGATCTTCATCTTCACCGCCGGCCTTTTCGGGGGCGGGTTGGGCTTTTTGTGGTACAACGCACCGCCCGCTGCCGTCTTCATGGGCGACACCGGCTCACTGGCGTTGGGCGGCGCGCTGGGCGCCATCGCGGTGGGCACCAAGCACGAACTGGTGCTGGCGGTGGTGGGCGGTCTTTTCGTGGTGGAGGCGCTGTCGGTCATCATCCAGGTGCTCTACTTCAAGCGTACCGGCAAGCGGGTCTTCCTGATGGCGCCCATCCATCATCATTATGAAAAGAAGGGATGGGCGGAGCCGCAGATCGTGATCCGGTTCTGGATCATCTCGCTCATCCTCGCGATGATCGGATTGGCGACGCTGAAGGTGCGTTAAGGCAGGGCGGCCCGTGGGCGAGGGGCCAGCCCCTCGCGCTCCCCGGGATTTGACGCCATTTGGAAGGAAGCGGTGGGTCAGAACACAGACCAGTCCATCTGCCGGGTCAACTGAGCCAACGCTTCGGTGCCCATGGCGGAATTGCCATAGCGGTTGAGGCCGGGCGACCAGACAGCGATGCTGGCGCGGTTCGGCACGATGGCGAGGATGCCGCCCCCCACGCCCGATTTTCCGGGCAGACCCACCCGATAGGCGAAATCGCCCGAACCGTCGTAGTGGCCACAGGTCATCATCAGCGCGTTGAGGCGGCGGATCCGGCTGGGGGCGACCAGCCGGGGTAGGCCCGGTGCATCCACCAGAAAGCGGCCCGCCATGGCGAGATCCCGCACCGTCATCTCCAGCGCGCAATGGTGGAAATAGGTGCCCAGCGTCAGTTCCGGCGCGTTCTTGAGGTTGTCGAAGGACGCGAGGAAATGGGCAAGGGCGAAGTTACGGTGCCCGAAGGCGGTTTCCGAGGCGGCGACAGCCTCGTTGATATGGATATTGTCGTTGCCGGCGGCATTGCGGACGAATTGCACGATCTCGGCCAGGGCTTCGCGCGGGGGGCGGCTGCCCAGCACCTCGTCCGTGGTGACGATGGCGCCCGCGTTGATGAAGGGGTTGCGGGGGCGGCCCTGTTCCTGCTCGAGCTGGACGATCGAATTGAAGGCCCGACCGGAAGGTTCCCGGCCCACCCTGTGCCAGAGCTGATCGCCCGACCGGCCGAGCGCTATGGCTAGGGTGAAGACCTTGGTGATCGACTGGACGGAAAACGGCGTCTGCGCATCGCCCGCTTCATACACGCTGCCGTCCGCCAGCACGACGGCGATGCCGAACTGGCGTGGATCGATACCCGCCAGTTCCGGGATATAGGAAGCCACCGCGCCCCAGTCGTCGCGCTGCCGGACCTCATCGGTCAGCTTGGACAACGTGGCGGCAAGATTCGGCATTTGGCTTCGCTCCTGTCTGTGATAGGGGCGCTTTGGGCATATTTTACGTGAAACGGCAAGCAGGCCGTCGGGCGGAACGGAGGGGTGCGATGATTCCCGTACAGGGTTTGGAAGGCGCGCGGGTCGCGGTTCTCGGGTTGGGCCGGTCGGGGCTGAGCACGGCGCGGGCGCTGGCCGCCGGGGGCGCGAAACCGCTCTGCTGGGATGACAATCCCGCCGCACGCGCCCGCGCCGAGGCGGAGGGGCTGACCTGTCGCGACCTGCACGAGGCGGGCGTTTTCGACAAGGTCGCGCGCCTGATCGTGAGCCCGGGCATCCCGCATCTTTACCCCGCGCCGAACCCGGTGATCGCGGCGGCGCAGGAAGCGGGCGTGCCGGTGGACAATGACATCGGCCTGTTCTTCCAGAGCTTCGCCACCCTTGCATGGGACAATTACGACCAGGCCCCGCGGGTCGTGGCCGTGACCGGATCGAACGGCAAGTCGACGACCAGCGCGCTCATCCATCACATCATGACGCAGGTGGGACGGCCCTGCCAGCTTGCGGGGAACATCGGGCGCGGGGTGCTGGACCTTGACCCCGCGATCGACGGAGAGATCGTGGTGCTGGAACTGTCGAGCTACCAGACCGAACTCGCCCGGGCGCTGACGCCTGACATCGCCGTCTTCACCAACCTCAGCCCTGACCATCTGGATCGGCACGGTGGAATGGGGGGCTATTTCGCGGCCAAGCGCCGGCTTTTCGCCGAAGGCGGCCCGGACCGGGCGGTGGTCGGCGTCGACGAGGCGGAGGGGCGGTTTCTGGCCGGGCAGCTTGCGGAAGGGCCGGGCGACGACCGGGTGATCCGCATATCGGTGGAGCGGAAGCTGACGACGCCGGGGTGGCACGTCTGGGCGCGCAAGGGGTTCCTTTCGGAGTATCGGCGCGGCAAGCAGGTCGGTTCCATCGACCTGCGCGCGATCGCGGGTCTGCCGGGGGCGCATAACCATCAGAACGCCTGCGCCGCCTATGCCGCCTGCCGGGCCATCGGATTGGCCCCCAAGGTGATCGAGGCGGCCTTCCACAGTTTCGGCGGTCTGCCGCATCGCTCACAGACCGTGGCGGAGGTGGACGGGGTCCGCTACGTCAACGACAGCAAGGCGACCAACGTCGATTCCGCTGCCAAGGCCTTGCAAGCGTTCTCGAACATCCGCTGGATTTGCGGCGGCCTGGAAAAGGAGGGCGGCCTTTCGGCGCTTTCGCAGGCGACGGGCGAGGTGCGCAAGGCTTACGTCATCGGGCGCGAGGCCGCCCAGTTTGCCATGCAGTTGCAGGTGGAGGCGGAGATCTGCGGCACGATGGAACGCGCCGTCGCCCGTGCGGCGGAAGATGCCGAAGCGGGCGACGTGGTGCTGCTGGCACCGGCGGCGGCCAGTTTCGATCAATACGACAGTTTCGAACGGCGGGGCGAGGATTTCGTGGCGCAGGTGCAGAAACTGGCCGGCGAGGGCGCTTAGGCGGTCTTGCGGCCCGATTGCTGCGCGATGGCGCGGGCCGCCGCCATGCCGGACGACCAGGCCCACTGAAAGTTGTATCCGCCCAGCCAGCCGGTGACGTCGACCGCTTCGCCGATGAAATAGAGGCCGGGGCAATTCGCCGCCTCCATGCTGCGGGAGGACAGGCCGCCCGTATCGACACCGCCCAGCGTGACTTCCGCGGTGCGGTAACCTTCTGTGCCGGAAGGCTGCAGCGTCCAGCCCCGCAGATCGTCCGTCAGCCCTTGCAGGCGCGCGTCCGACCAGTCGGCAAGGTTGCCGGACAGGTCCCGTTGCGCTTCGAGGTGATCGACCAGCCGCGCGGGCAGGTGGCGGGACAGTTCCGTCGTCAGGTTGCGGCGACCCCCGGCCTGCCGCTGCGTCCGCAGCGCCTCCAGCAGGGTCCCCGCGGGGTCGAGATCGAGCGATAGCGCGTCACCCTCTTCCCAGTAGGAGGAGATCTGCAGGGAAGCGGGGCCGGAAAGGCCGCGATGGGTGAAAAGGATCGCTTCGTCAAAGGCGGTGCCGTTCGCCATGGCCCGGGCGGGCAGGGCCACGCCCGAGAGCGGCGCGAAACGCCCGTCGGTGAAGGTGAAGGGCACGAGGCCCGCGCGGGTCGGCGTCACGGCGAGGCCGAAGCGCGC
>NZ_LWEX01000202.1 GCF_001634885.1 Sulfitobacter sp. HI0040
AGCAGCGAGATCGGCTTCTGCTGCTGCGGGTGCGGGGGGTGCCGCGCGCAGGCCAGCGCATCTGCCTGCCCCGCCCCGGCGCGCAGGCATCGAGGTGCTGCATCCGCCGGCGGGGCGGGCATACCGGCGCCCGCGCCACCTATCGCTGGGGCTGAGCCTGCTGCTGCTTGTGCTGCTGCCGGCGGCGGGGGCGGCGGCCTATCTGTGGCTGCGGGCGGCGGATCAATATGCCTCCACCCTCGGGTTTGTCGTCCGTCAGCAGGAGGGGGGCGGTGCCGTCGCGCTCTTCGGGGGGTTGTCGTCGATGGCGGGCGGCGCGTCGTCCGATACAGAGGTGCTGTATGAATTCCTGCGCAGTCAGGCATTGGTGGCGCGGGCCGACAGGGCGCTGGACCTGCGCGGGCGTTTTGCTGCCCCGTTCGGGCGGGACCCGGTCTTTGCCTTCGATCCCGAAGGCTCCATCGAGGATCTGCTGCACTATTGGCGGCGGATGGTGCGGGTGCATCACGACGCGGCGAGCGGACTGGTCGAGGTCGAGGTGCGCGCCTTTACGGCTGGGGGCGCGCGGGACATTGCCGCCTTTGTGCTGGAGGAAAGCCGCGAGATGATCAACGGGTTGAGCGTGCTGGCGCGGACGGATGCGACCCGCCATGCCGAGGGCGAGCTGGAGCAGGCGATGCAGCGCGCCCGCGCGGCCCGGTCCGAAATGGCGGCCTTTCGCGCCCGTACCCGCATCATCGATCCGGCGGCGGACATACGCGGGCGTATGGGTCTGCTGGAAAGCCTGCAACACCAATTGGCCACAGCACTGGTGGAGGGCGAGGTGCTGGCGCGCACCACCGGGGCGGGCGACCCGCGCCTTGCGCGGTCCTCCCGCCGGATCGCGGTGATCGAGGATCGCATCGCGCAGGAACGCGCAGGGTTCGCCGAAGGCGGCACCGCCGCGCAGGAGGACTACGTTGCCGTTCTGGGCGAGTTCGAGCGCCTGACGGTGGAAAACGAATTTGCCGAACAGGCCTATCTGGCGGCACGGGCCGCCTATGACGCAGCCGTGGCGGAGGCGCGGCGCGACAGCCGGTACCTTGCAGCCTTCGTCGGCCCCACGCTGGCGGAACGGGCGATCTATCCGCGCCGCTACACGATCGGGCTGCTGACTTTTGCCTTCCTGCTGGCCGTCTGGGTGATCGGGGTGCTGACGTGGTACAGCCTGCGGGACAGGCGCTAGCGGATGATACGGCTCATCGATCTGCACAAGGGGCTNGGCCGGGGCGGGGCGCGGAAGGTGATCGCGCGGGGGATCGACGCGCTCTTTCCCTCAGGTCGGTCGGTGGCCCTGCTGGGGCGGAACGGGGCCGGGAAATCCTCTCTCCTGAAGATCATCGCGGGGACGATGGCGGCGGAGCGGGGCCATGTGCTTCGCCGCGGCAGCGTTTCATGGCCGGTGGGCTTTGCGGGCTCTTTCCATCCCGACCTCACGGGGGCGCAGAACGTGCGCTTCGTGGCGCGGGTCTACGGGGTGGATACCGACGAACTGGTCGCATTTGTCG
>NZ_LWEX01000203.1 GCF_001634885.1 Sulfitobacter sp. HI0040
GGGAGGCCGCCCCCGCCACGGGCGTAAAGGTGATCAGTCGTCTGCGGGAAAGATCGGGTTTTTTTGGCATCTCATGATTCCACTGAATTTCCGAGGCTCTGGTTCAATCCACGCGGGTGGGGCTTTGTTCCGAAAAACTTACAAAATCATACAACATGTACCACGGGCAAAGTTGCGGGCGCCTACATCCGCTTGATCAACCCACCGCCCCAAGCAAAGGCGGCGCCCTGCACTCCCCCTTGTAATTCGGCTATTTTGACGCTATATACCGTCATATCCACCGTATGGAGCCCATCATGCACCTCGTGAACTTTGCCGAAGGCGGCCAGTTCGAGCCGCGCAAGATCGCCGCCGCGCTGCGTACCTCCGCCGAAGAAATCGCCCTCACCGTCGGTCTGGGCAAGGACGCGCTCCAGCGGCGCACGCGCATCAGCTCCGACAAGACCCAGCGCCGCCTGCGCGAGCTGGTCGAGGTCCTCAACAAGGTGGAACCCCGCTTCGGCTCGGAGCTGATGGCCTATGCCTGGTACCGGTCCGAGCCCCTGCCCGGCTTTGACGGCCGCACCGCGATGCAGCTTGTGCAGGAAGGCAAGGCGCAGCAGGTGCTCGAATATATCGACGCGGTAGACGCTGGCGTCTTTGCCTGATGCCCCTGAAAAACGGGCGCCTCACCGGGCCGCTCTACCGCGCCCTCAACCCCGTCTATGCGCGCGACCCGCTTTCGGGGCGCGGCGCGGAACATTACGGCGGGCGCTTCAACGCCAAGGGCACCCCTGCCCTCTACACCGCGCTCGACCCCGCCGTCGCCCTGCGCGAAGCCAATCAGGTCGGGCACCTGCAACCCACCGTTCTGGTCTCCTACACCGCCGACCTCGGCCCCGTCTTCGACACGCGCGATCCGGCGGCGCTGGCCCGGCACGGCATATCCGAAAGCACCCTCGCCGATCCCGCTTGGCGCGCCCGGATGCTGGGGGGCCAGCCCGTGCCCACGCAGGATTTCGCCGCGCGCCTCATCGCCGATGGCTTCGCGGGCCTCCTGATCCGCAGCTACGCCAAGGGGGCCGTTGCCGGTGATCTCAACACCGTTCTGTGGCGCTGGACCGGCCCGGACTGTACCTTGCGCGTCGTCGACGACGAAGACCGCCTGACAAGGATGTGAGCGCCCTG
>NZ_LWEX01000204.1 GCF_001634885.1 Sulfitobacter sp. HI0040
GCAGGCGGCGGTGCGAAACGAAAACGGGGCCGCGACGCGGCCCCGTTTTCGTTTCGCACCGCCGCCTGCGTCCGGGGAGGGGGCTGGCACGGCGGTCCGATGTGCTTGTCAAACTCACTGCGGACCGCGTAGACCCCACTCATTGCCCTGCCCCGCGCCCCTGCCTGTGATCCGCCCTGAAAGGAGACCGCTCATGAAACTATTCGTCGGCCTGGGCAATCCGGGCGGCAAATATGCCGGGAATCGCCACAACATCGGCTTCATGGCACTGGACCGCATCGCGGCGGACCATGGCTTTGCGCCATGGAAGGGCAAGCATCAGGGCAGCATCAGCGAAGGCCGCTTCGGCTCGGCCCGGGCCGTTCTGCTCAAGCCGGAAACCTTCATGAACAACTCCGGCCAGTCGGTCCAGGCGGCCATGCGCTTTTACAAACTAGAGCCCGCCGACATCATCGTTTTCCATGACGAGATCGACCTCGCCCCCGGGAAGGTCAAATGTAAGAGCGGCGGCGGGCATGCGGGGCACAACGGTCTGCGGTCGATCCATGCGCATATCGGGCCGGGGCATGACCGCGTGCGGCTCGGCGTGGGGCATCCGGGCCACAAGGATGCGGTGCCGGGTTACGTTCTGCGTGACTTTGCCAAGGCCGACGCCGACTGGCTGGATGACGTGCTGCGCGGCATCAGCGATGGTGCCCCCTTCCTCGCCGAAGGCGACACCGGGCGGTTCATGAACGCGGTGGGGCAGCGGGTAAATCCCCCGCGGTCCGGTACCGGGGATAAACGCCCTGCCCCGGCCGCACCTCAGGCAGAGGCGCAGCCCACCCCGCCCTCTGCCCCCCAGGCCACTAAAGGCGAACCTGCCGAGGAATCTTCTGATGCCCGTTCGG
>NZ_LWEX01000205.1 GCF_001634885.1 Sulfitobacter sp. HI0040
GGGCGGGGCAGGGACGGTCCTGCTCGGGCGGCGGGCGCCGGAATGGGCCGCCCCTCTCTTCACCGGGGTCATGTTCGTGGCGCTCGGTTTCGTGCTGGCGGCGGGCAGGGCGCATTGGATGGCGGCACCCGTGTTGGACTGGCGATACTACGGCCCGGTGGAGGGGCGTATCGTGGCGCTCGACCGCAGCCAGTCCGACGCGGTGCGGTTGACGCTGGACCGGGTTCGCCTGCGGCGGGTCGCCCCGGAGGAAACGCCCGCGCGGGTCCGCATTTCGCTGCACGGCGACCAGAGGGGGAGCATCGCGCCCCGGCCGGGACTGCGCGTCATGACGACGGCCCATCTGTCGCCCCCGGGCGGGCCGGTCGAACCGGGCGGCTTCGATTTCCAGCGCCACGCATGGTTCGCCCGGCTGGGGGCCGTGGGCTATGCGCGCGTGCCGCTGCTGGGCGTCGCCCCGGCGGAGGAGGGGCGCACAGGCCTCGCGGTTTTCCGGCTGCGCATGGCGATATCGAACCACATCCGGTCCATCCTGCCCGGGGACCTTGGCGGGTTTGCCGCCGCGATCACAACGGGCGACCGCAGCGCCATCGGTCAGGACACGCTGGAGAACCTGCGGGCGAGCAACCTTGCGCATCTGCTTGCCATATCGGGGTTGCACATGGGCCTGCTGACAGGCCTTGTTTTCGGCGCGCTGCGGCTGCTTCTGGCAGCGATGCCCCATACGGCGCTGCACTGGCCCACCCGGAGCATCGCCGCGGCGGGCGCGCTGATCGCGGCGAGCGTCTATCTGGCGCTGTCGGGCGGAAATGTCGCGACGGAGCGGGCCTTTGTCATGGTGGCTGTCGCGCTTGGCGCGCTGATGATCGGGCGGCGGGCGATATCGCTGCGGGCGGTGGCCATCGCCGCCACGATCGTTCTGGTCCTGCGGCCCGAAGCCTTGACGGGGCCGGGCTTCCAGATGTCCTTTGCCGCGACCACGGCGCTGGTGGCCGTGTTCGGCTGGCTGCGGGACGCAAGGCCGCTGAAAAGCCCCGGCTGGCTGCGCCCGGTCGGGGCGGTTGTGCTGTCGTCTGCCGTGGCGGGGGCCGCGACGGCACCCATAGGTGCCGCCCATTTCAACGCCATCGCCCACTACGGGCTGGCGGCGAACCTGCTCTCGGTGCCGCTGATGGGGGTTCTCGTCATTCCCGCAGCACTGGGCGCGCTGGCACTCGCGCCGCTTGGGCTGGATCATCTGGGGCTTTGGCTCATGGGGCTGGGGC
>NZ_LWEX01000206.1 GCF_001634885.1 Sulfitobacter sp. HI0040
CGATCTGCGCGAGATCGATGGCGTTCCCTTCATGGCGCGCAAGCTTACCGGGGTGACAGGCCGTGATCTGCCCGCTCTGGTGGACGAACATAAAAAACAACTTGACAGCGGCGTCGTCCTGCTGATCGCCGATGCCGACGGCAAGGCGGCAATCGCCGCCGGGGTCACCGACGATCTGACCGGCAAATATTCCGCAGTCGACATCGTCCGCACCGCTGTCGAAAAACTCGGCGGCAAGGGGGGCGGCGGCCGGGCGGACATGGCGCAGGGCGGCGCGAAAGACGCCGCCAACGCCGATGAGGCCATCGCCGCCGTCGAAACATTACTGAAAGGATAGCACATGCCCGCACTCTGGATCGCCCATGTGACCGTGACGGATGAAGAGGCCTACAAGAAATACGCCGCCGGTGCCACGCGCGCCATCGCCGAACACGGCGGCAAGTTCATCGCCCGCGGGGGCCGCTTCGTCCAGCTTGAAGGGCGCGAGCGTCCGCGCAACGTGGTGGCCCGTTTTCCAGACGTCGAAACGGCTGAGGCCTGCTATCGCTCAGATGCCTATCAGGCAGCGCTCGAACATGCGCGCGGCGCGTCGGAGCGCGAACTGCTCATCGTCGAAACCGACGAATAGCAGCCCGCTTCTTCCAAATGGCTTGAAATCCCGGGGTCCGGGGCTGGCCCCGGTCCCGCGCTCTCAGCCCGCCTTTGCCATTCGCTTGCGCTCATGCGGGTCCAGATACCGCTTGCGCAGCCGGATTGCGTTGGGCGTGACCTCGACCAGTTCATCGTCGTCAATATAGGCAATCGCTTCTTCGAGGCTCAGCGTGATCGGCGTTGTCAGGCGAACCGCATCGTCGGTACCGGAGGCGCGGACGTTGGTCAGCTTCTTACCCTTGAGCGGGTTCACCTCAAGATCATTGTCCCTGCTGTGCTCGCCGATGATCATGCCCGTGTAGACGTCCGCCTGCGCGCCGATCATCATGCGCCCACGCTCTTCGAGGTTCCACAGCGCATAGGCCACCGAGGTTCCGTTCTCCATGGAGATCAGGACACCCGCGCGGCGGCCGGGGATCGGCCCCTTGTGCGGGGCCCAGCCGTGAAAGACGCGGTTGAGGACGCCGGTGCCGCGGGTATCGGTCAGGAACTCGCCGTGGTAGCCGATCAGCCCGCGTGACGGCACATGGGCCACGATGCGGGTCTTGCCGGCGCCGGCGGGCTTCATCTCCACGAGTTCGCCCTTGCGCGCCCCGGTGATCTTTTCGATGACCGCGCCGGAATATTCGTCGTCCACGTCGATCGTCGCTTCCTCGATGGGCTCCAGCCGCTCGCCGTTCTCGCCTTCACGGAACAGAACCTGCGGGCGGGAGATCGAGAGTTCGAAGCCTTCGCGGCGCATGTTCTCGATCAGAACGCCCATCTGCAACTCGCCCCGGCCCGCGACTTCGAAGGCTTCGCCGCCCGGAGTATCGGATACCTTGATCGCGACGTTCGATTCCGCTTCCTTCAAGAGGCGCTCGCGGATCACCCGGGACTGGACCTTCTTGCCGTCCCGCCCGGCCAGCGGGGAATCGTTGATGCCGAAGGTCACGGTGATGGTGGGCGGATCGATGGGCTGGGAGGGCAGGGCCTCCGTTACCTGGGGTGCC
>NZ_LWEX01000207.1 GCF_001634885.1 Sulfitobacter sp. HI0040
CTATATCCTCGCCGGGCGCGCCAAGGCCGACATGGGCAAGCTGACCGAGGCGCTCGACCTCTTTTCCGAAGGTCTGCTGGCCTGTCCCTTCGACGGCTGGCTCGCACTCAACCACGCCCGTGTCGCCGCCCGTCTCGATCAACCGCTCCTCTCGGCGCGGTCCTATGCCCGGGTACTGGACGCGGGGGATCGCAAATCCGTCGAATTGCATGACGAAGCGCGCGAAAAGCTTGCTGCCCTTCGGGCCGAGCTCCGCCGGTTGCGGGTTGCAGATACCCTGTCGCTGCCGCGGCCCGCCCCCACGATACGTGATTTCCAGCCCCTTCCTGAAGGAACTTCATCCCAAGGTCCCGCCAACAGCGCATCGGCGCGCCCCCTGTGATCCGCTTGCCATGTGTGGCATAGTCGGCATTCTCACGCCTCCGGGCAGGTTCCCCCCCGAGAAGATGCGCTCCATCCTTGAAACCATGGGGGCACGCCTTGCGCACCGGGGGCCAGACGGGCAGGTCGTCTGGCAGGGCGACGGCATCGGATTGGCCCATGCCCGGCTTGCCATATTGGACCGAAGGGATGCTGCGGCGCAGCCTATGATCAGTCCGGACGGTCGCTTCGCCATCACCTATAACGGTGAGATCTACAACTTCGCCGAACTCCGCAGCACCCTCGAAGGGCAGGGGCACATCTTCCGCACGCGCGGCGACTGCGAAGTCCTGCTGCACGGATACCGCCAGTGGGGCGCAGACCTCCCCCTGCGGCTGCGCGGCATGTTCGCCTTCGCCATCTGGGATGCGCAGGAGCGTCGCCTGTTCCTCGCCCGCGACCGTTTCGGCAAAAAGCCTTTGGTTCATGCCCGCGTCGACGGCGCCTTCGTCTTCGCTTCGGAGGCGAAAGCGCTCTGCGCCTTCCCCGGGTTTACCCGCCGGGTCAACCCGGACGCGATCCGCCACTACCTGTCTTTCGGGCATACCGCAGCCTCCATATCCGCCTTCGACGGTGTGGCGCGTTTCCCCCCCGCCCATG
>NZ_LWEX01000208.1 GCF_001634885.1 Sulfitobacter sp. HI0040
TTGCTCCTCTAGCCCGAGGTGCTGCCTATCCTTTTCCGTCTCAATCATTGTGCTTTCTCCGACCGTATTATCAGCCGATGCTACATCTTCCAGCGGGGCGTCGTAAACGATAATGCCAAAGGGTCACGGCAAGCTGGCCCACTTACCGATCGGGCACCGCTTCAAGGGAAGTTTCGAACCGCTTGCCCGCCGCTGCAGCTTCTTTCAAGAGCGCGTCGAAATTGTCAGGTGGATTGCCATCTTCCAACATCCCTTTGAACGTCGCATAGGCATCCGTCTTGCTGCCGTAGGCGCGCAGGGTCTTGTCGTCGTTCACCCAGGCCACCACGATGACCTTCGCATCGCTGTTGAACCGATAAAACAGCCGATACTGCTGGAAGAATTTCGCCCGGAACCAGTGCTTGCGGTGATCGCCGAGTGTGCCGCCTTGCCGGAAGGCGGCGGCACCCGGATCTGCCGGTATGGCCTCGGTGACCAGCTTGAAGATGGCGGCCAGCCGTTTCGTCGGGTTTTTCTTGCGCCAGGTCTTAGGATCGCGTGCCTTACGCGCCTCGACCTCTTCAATCAGCCCTTCGAGCTGGTCCAGAAAGAGCGGATGCGCATAAATCGACCATCCGTTTACGACAAGGGGCGCTTGGGCGGGCACGCTATCGCCGCTCATTCATCCTCGAGCGATAGCGGCGCATCGAGATCGACGTCAACGTCTCCGACCAGTGCTGCAAGACGGTCATGCAAAGCCCCATCGAACGCCCGAATGCGGTCCGGATGCGCCTTGATATCGGCCTCGACAAAATCGAGAAAGGCTCCGAGCACGGGATCTTCCTCGTCGCTGCGCACGGGCTCGATATAGACCCTGCCACTCGGCTCGGTGCAGTAACGAATCTGGTCGCCCTTGCCCAGCTTGAGCTGTTTGCGCACACCCGCCGGCACGGTCGTCTGATACCGATCCGTGAGTTTCGAGACATCTTGTGCGAGGGCTGTCATGGCAGTCTCCTGAAGAAAAGGTTCTTTGCTACCCGCGATAGGTAATGCGTTTGCATTGCCTTGTCAAGACAAGCCGCAGCATCTGCTGTCGCCGGGCAGGTCGATGAACCGTCCGGCGCAGGACCTAATTTCGCCCCGCCAGGAACTCCGCCAGCACCGGGCTAGCCGCACCTTTCGCGGAGCTGAGCAGCTCCGAGCCCGCAAGCGAGGCCTTCGACAGGCGTACGAGCCCACCAGTTTCCTCGATGCGGTAGCAGCGGCGCTTTTGCCGCCCGCGCCTATAGTGGGTCGCGGTGACAATCTGGCAGGTACTGCCATCGGTGAGCGTCACAGGTGCTGCGAGCTTGATCTTGTCGCCTTCCTCGTAGTCCGGGATCGCAGCCCAGTCCTGGCAGCGCTGGCGCCAGGCATGAGCATAGCTGTCTGGGTCTTTCAGCTCGGACAGCAGGGCCAATAGGCTCAGTGGCGCGCGGGATTCGACCGGTCCCGCGCTTTCCTCCATGTCCTTGTAGCCCCAGCAGCCGTCATCATATCGGGTAAGGAATACGGCGGCGAAAGTGATGGAGCCATCCGCATCGGTGACATAGGTCGTGTCTTCGACAGGGGTGCCGTCGATATTTGTGACCTTTGCCGCCGCGTACCACGTCGAACCCACCTTGCAGGCTTTGACCAGTTCCGTCTTGCGCCTTTCGCCCTCGAAGGTGCACAGCCGAGCAATCTCCGCTTTCTCATCTGCGTAGGTCTGGACGCGGCCGTCGGTGTAGAAGAGCCATCCCATCTCAGAGTCCTTTCTCTCATTGGGGAAATTGTTGTCGCCAATGTCCCGAGAGGGCCGCAGGCCTGGCAGGGTATTGGCGATGCTTGTTTGAGAAAGGGCGCGTTACGCCGCCCTCCGGTCATCGATTTCCATCAGCGCATCGAGCGGCACGCGGTAGGGCTGCATGGCGTCGAAATCTTCGCAATTGCCGCAGTTCTGCACGATCGCGAAGGTGTCGCATGCATCCTTGAGGATGACCCGGAAGGTGCCGCCGAGGCCCGAGGGCACTTCGTAGGTCCCACCGATGAGATAATCCGATGCCCGGCGCACGAAGACGCGGATGCTGTGGCCATCGGTGGCGAGCCGGATGGCCCCTCGCCCCCGGTCGATGAGCACCTGCACGTCATCCAGGATGTCGGTGTAGAACTGGCCGGTCAGATCACGGAACGCAATGCGGCGATGCGCCATCCAGTCTGTATCCCGAAACGGGTTCATGCCATCGGCGAAGGCGAAGGAGGGATCGGCCTGTTCGGTGGTGACGATACGGGTGGTCGTGCCATCGATGCCGTTCGAGCGCAGATGCACACCATTGCCGACGATGAGGATCAGGGCTGGCCTGTCCACGGGCCCGTTCCAGTTGGGCAGGAAGGTTTTGCAGGCGCGCGCATGAGCGATCTGCGCCGCAACTGCGGAGGCAGAGAACTTGAGAATAGCCATGGGGATGTCTTTCTGTTCGGTTTGGAAGAGGGTCGACCCGCGCAGGGAATGCCTCGCGCGGGTCGCGTGAGGACTCAGGCCGCGTGCGCGACCTCGCCGTCAGGTTCCGGGGTTTCCGTGATCGGCGCCGTCTCATCACAGGCGCCACCGGCGGTCTGCATCATCGGCGGGCACCAGGCGGCCACGGCAGCGCGCTGCGCGTCCGTGAGTGTGGCGAAGGGTTCAGCGAAGAGCTTGTCGCAGAAAGCGACGATCTCCTTCTTGCTCGACGAGGCTAGCGTCACCGCCTCCTGCGCCAGACCCAGATCCTCGCCCAGAATCTTCAGGAGCCAGGCCTTCTTGAAACGATTGAACAGCGCCGCGTTCGGCGTCCAGTGGGCGCGGATGTCGGGCATGATCTCGATCTCGAAGTCATGCATTAGGCTGTCGCGCCGAGGATCCCGCGCGAAGCAGGACTGCGTGGTGCTGGCCGTGGCATAGGCCACGAGCTTGGCCTTCTCCCCTGTCTCCAGCGCGCGAAACGCCGCGAACTGATCAGCGGGCGCGCGGGCGTCATCTAGCCAGGACAGATCAAGCGCCTCATGCGCCGCCGCCACCTGCTCGAGCGAGGTCTCGTCGATCTCGTCCATCTTGGCATGGCTGCGGTATTCCTTGCGGGCATCGATCTTGATCGCCTGCGTGACACTCATGCCGCTGGCCAGAACGTCACTGACCAGCTTGAAGAGCGTCAGATCGAGCGTGGCCTCCGGATGCAGCGCCATCGCGGCGCCAAGGGCCATGGCTCGCTCGGTCTTGAGGTCCTCAGCCAGTGAGGCTGGGTAGGTGATTTCGCCCGGGTCCGTGGCCTCCTCCCCCGTCGGGTTACTTGAGGAGCCGCGTGCGCCCTCCTCTTTGACGGTGTCTTCCGGACGGACGAGGCCCTCATGGAGCGTGATCTGCCCACCCTGCCACGACGCGATCACCCCAGACCGCGCGAGGTCCTCGGCGCTGTAGGCCTCCTGCAGGTCGCGGGCTTCCTCTTCCAAGGCGTCCACGCGCTCGTAAAGCGCGTTGTAGGCACCGTCCTCGAGCCCCTCATCCTCCATCTCGAGCTGCAATTTCTCAAGCTCGGCGGTGATCTCATCGATGCGCTTCTGGGCGGCCTCATCCGGCTCGATCGGGCCGGGGTAGACGCGGCCGTAGTCGGCCATGGTCGCGTAATCATAGCGCACCATCGCATCGGCCCAGGCAAAGCCCAGCCTCAAACGGGCCTCTTCGGCGGCGGCACCGAGCTTCTCGAGCAGAATGGTCTCAACCAGTGCCGCATCTTCCAGCACGGAATGCTCGTCCAGAAGGTCGGCCGCGATCGATCCGCCGCGGGCCTCATAGTCCTCACGCACGAAGGCTCCGATATCATCGCTGACCTGCACGCCGCGGGATTTGAGGGTCTGACGGACGGTATAGGCCTGCAGATAGCCGCCGTCCTTCGTGAGCGCCTCGAAAACCTCGCGCTGCGCCTCCTGGCTCGGGTGCTCGGCGAAGGCCTTCATCGTGTCGAGCGTGATCACCTTGCCCCGCGCCGCGGCGCGGATGTCGGGGTGGATCAGGCCATAGCGCAACCGGCCTTTCACGGCCGCTACCGTGGTGCCGAAGGTCTTTGCGATCGTCTCGGGCGTCTGGCCGTCGACCTCCATCATCCGGGCGAAAGCCTCGAACTCGTCGATTGCGTTCATCGGCGCTTGGGTGATGTTCTCGGCGAGCGACAGCGCCGTCGTGACGTCGCACTCCTCCGGCACAAGGCGGCAGTCCACCTTGGTTTTCGCCGTGAACCCCTTGCTGGCCTTGTCAGCGATCAGCTCCTTCAGGGCTGCATGGCGCCGGCCACCGGCGAGGACAGCATATTTGCCGTCAAGCTTCTGAACCAGAAGCGGCTGGAGCAGGCCCAGCACAGCGATACTGGCCTTCAGATGGGCGATGTTTTCGGGGTCATAGGTTTCCGGCGCGTTGCTGCGCACATTGGCGGGATGCGGGACGAGATCGCCGATAGCGACGGTAAGGGGAGCAAAGCATGTGGTCATGGGATATCCTTCCAGGAGGGTGAAGTGTGGCCCGCGCGCTCACGCGCGTGACCAATCCCCGGCTTCAGGGATCACCACGACAAAAGGCCCACTTTCCCTTTGAGGGGTCAGCGGGCCTTCATCGTCTCAGATGTCAGGGTGAGGAGTCCCCTGCCCTACCAGTCGCGCGCCAGCATGATGGTCAGCACGCGCATGGTGGTGGCAGGATTGTCCGGGGTCTCAGCCCCATAGCGGAAGTCCGAGTCTGCTTCATAGAGATCGATCTTCCAGAACACGGTCTCTCCCCGGATCTCGACCGCCCCGAAGTCGTGCCAGCCCTCGGGATCATTCTCAGGCTCGAACGTGGCAAACTCACCGGTTGCCTTGACCGCCTCGGCCATGAAGCCATCGCCGGCCTCCATAAGCGAGCGGGTGACATGCATGCGGCCCTGGATGGGTTGCGCGGGCGGCACCCCAAGGCATGCAAGTTTGCGAAACGCGTCGTTCTGCACCGCGATCACGGTCGGATCCGGACGGTCTAGCTGGGGTTGAACATTCATGGACATGGGGATCTCCTTTGAGAGGTTTGAAACACCCTTCTCAAAGCCCGCTTTTTCTTTTCCGCTTGGCGGATGAATCGAGGCCGAAGGCGCCCCACCCGAACAGCCCTTTGGGTCTGTAATTCGGGTTGGGGATGGTTTCGATCCAGCCGCCTTGTTCTTTGATGCTCTCGAGCGCTGCCGAGAGCGGATAAGCGCCCTCGGCAGCGCTCCACCAATAGGCACCGCGCTTGAAGGTGATGATCTTGCGGCGGCCGTCGTTGAAGCAGGCCACCCGCAGCGTTTTGGGTTCCTTACGTGACATGGGTGTCTCCGTTCTCCGTGCGGTCAGGCGGCCTCGGCACTGCGACCTGCCCTGCCCACCTCCGATCTGGCGATCAGATAATCACAGGCGCGCTGCGCGTCCGCGGCGTGCCGGAAGATCGCGCCCTTGTCCGACCGAAGGACCCGCAACCAGTTGTGCAGGTAGGCGGCATTCATCTCGAGCGTATGCGCCGTGAAGCCGAGCGTCTGACCCAGGAACACCGAGGTCAATTCCGCGACGATCTCCTCGCGCGCATAGGACGTGTTGCCAAACTTCGAGAACCCGAAATCGCGGTTCAGTCGATGCGGGGCTTTCGTGGCATGGGCCAGCTCATGGGCCCAGACCCCGTAGAAATTGCGCGGGTCCTGGAACCGAGTGATGGACGGCATGTAGACCTTGTCCACGGGCGGCAGATAGTACGCTTCCGTTCCCGTGAAGACGGTTGTGATGTCGATGGCATCGAAAAACGCCTGCATGTGCGGGATGGGCTCTGACGGCGGATGCTCGGGCACGGGCTCCGGGTCGGGGAAGAAGCTGTCGGGCAAGCCCTCGATCTGGCAGGCATTGAACACGCGGTAGGATTTCTGGAAGCGGAAGATACGGGCTCCCTCGGAGTGATCATCCGCGTCGCTGCGGTCATGCTCATCGCCGCCGGCGTCCCTCCGGCTTTGACCGTAGTAAACGACGACAGAGGACTTCTCGCCCTTGCGAACCTTTGCGTCCAAGGCATTGGCCTGCGGCAACGTCATCCAGAAGGGAGAGCTGTGGCCCGCCATCACGGTCCGCATCGTCAGCAGGAAGTTGTTCACTCCCTGGTAGGGTTCTCCGCCCACGCGCAGGGGACGAGAGCTGCCACCTGCGGTCCATGGCTTGCGCCACGGCAGGACGCCGCGCTCAATGATACGGATGATTTCGTTTGTGATGACCTCGGAGGCATCGAATTTGGGCGTGCGGGATCGGGCCATGGCTGGCCTCCTTTCGAATGTTGGTGTGAGGGAATGATGATCAGATTGACTGACGGGGCCGCGGATCGTTGACGATCCTCGCGCCGAGCCCTTCGACCATGTCGATGTAGTCGGTCAGCGAGACGGACCTGCCAGGGCCCCAGGGTTCAGAGTCGTCCGATCCGTCCTGCGCCACCCGCGGTAGGTTCGCGAAGGCGATGACATTGGTGACGGGTCGGATATCGATGAAGGGGGTCCCCCGTGCGACCGCAAGAGTGGCCAAGGGAAAGCGCTCGATCGGCGCGAAGGTCGAAACGGTGGTCCAACCGAGATGGATGAATGTCCCGCCCTCTCCGCAGATGGGGAGTGTCATGAACTCTGTGTATCTTTCCCGGCCCATGCGGTTTCAGATACTCAAGCGTCGAAGCGCTCGCCGAACATTATGGCGAACTGGTTGCGGGCTGCAAACCATTCCCGAACATTTCTGCCATCCTTTTCGAACTTGCGGATTGCGAGATAGATCAGCTTGGTCGCGGCCTCGTCGGTCGGGAATGAACCGCGCGTCTTGATCGATTTTCGGATCACGCGGTTCAAGC
>NZ_LWEX01000209.1 GCF_001634885.1 Sulfitobacter sp. HI0040
TTTCGGCACACGGCATCTGGGCGCCATCAAATCGGCGGCGGCGGCGCTCATGGTGTTCGGGTCGGCAATCGGGCCGGGGGTGACGGGGGCGTTCATCGATATGGGGGTCGATTTCCCCAAGCAGATGCTCCCCATCGCGCTGTTCTACCTTGTCGCTGCCGCGCTGGCCACAACCGGCATCGCCCGCTATGGCAAGCGGCTCGCCGTCTAACGCTGGCGGCGCAGATACACGTAATAGGCCCCGCCGCCACCATGACTGATATGCGCGGGCGTGACCTGCAGCACCAGCCCGCCGAGCGGCGGGGCCGACAGCCATTGCGGCACCTGATGGCGCAACACGCCGTGGCGCACCGGGATCGGGCCGCCGTCGTCCCGCCGTTTGCCCTTGCCGGTGATCACCAGAACCAGCCGCTTTCCCCGCCGATGCGCCTGAAGGATAAATCCGGTGAGCGCGGGATGGGCCTGTTCCAGCGTCATGCCGTGCAGGTCGATCCGACCCTCCGGCTTCAGCTTGCCCCGCTTCATCTTGCCGAAGGCCTTGGTATCCATGCGTACCGGCGCGGAACGAAGCTGTTCGCCGAGCGGCGGTGCCACATCATGGGAACCGGCCGGTCGCTTGGGCGCGGGGGGCGGAACAGACCGGGCCTTGGGCTTTGCAAAGCTGGGCTGGGGGGTCTCTTTCGTCTCTACCTCGGGGGTAAACAGCGTTTTCAGGTTCAGCCGTTCCGTTCTATCCGTGACCTTGCGCCAAAGCGCCAGATCGTCGTCATTGAGCCGCCGCCGTTTCATATCGCGCTTTCCGGCAGAAGCGCATAGGCCCCCTGTATCGGCAGCAGTACCACCATCCGCCCCGGATCCCGTAGCCGCCCCGCCGCACGCCCCGCGCCATCCCCGGTGCCAAAGAAGATATCGGCCCGTTGCGCGCCCTTGATC
>NZ_LWEX01000210.1 GCF_001634885.1 Sulfitobacter sp. HI0040
GAAGACCGACCGGGTTACGGACGGCGGGCAGCGGATCGAGCTATGGCAGTCGCTTAAGGCGGATGTGGCCCGGGGTACGCGTGTGAGGCTTGTGGCGGGCTGCGACCGACGGTTGGAGACTTGCCGCAAGAAGTTTGACAACGTTTTGAATTACAGGGGTTTCCCGGATCTGCCGGGCATGGACTGGATCACTGCCGCCCCCCGCGCGCAGGGGACCGATGGCAAGGGAAGCCTGCGATGAGTGAGCAGGTTCCCTGGCCCGTTATCGAGGCGCGGCGCTGGATCGGTACGCCCTATGTGCATCAGGCGAGCGTCCGGTTGGCGGGCTGCGATTGTCTGGGGCTGATCCGCGGGGTTTGGCGGGCCCGGCTGGGTGCCGAGCCGACACGGGTGCCCGCCTATACGCGGGACTGGGCAGAACCGCAGGGGGACGAAAGGCTCTGGCGGGCCGCTGCGCGATATCTGCGAAGCAAGTCACTGACGGATGCCTGCGCTGGTGACGTGGTGCTGTTCAGGATGCGGCCGGGTGCAGTTGCCAAGCATCTCGGAATTCTCAGCACCCAGTGCGAGAGGCCCGCCTTTATCCACGCCTATTCGGGTCGCGGCGTCGTCGAGAGCCCGATGAGCATACCCTGGCAGCGCCGCGTCGTTGCCTGTTTCGCATTTCCTGAAGGAGCTTGAACCATGGCCACATTGGTTTTGTCCGCAGCCGGGGCTGCGA
>NZ_LWEX01000211.1 GCF_001634885.1 Sulfitobacter sp. HI0040
GCCGGGGCCTGTCGTGCTGCCCATGCTCGCCCTGGGTGCGCTAACCGTGATCCTCTGGCAGGGGCGGTTGCGCTGGTCCGGCCTGCTGCTCATGGCCGGGGCGATCTGGCTATGGCAGACGACGGCCCGGCCCGCCGTTCTGATCTCCGACAGCGGATCGCTTGCCGGTGTCATGACGCAGGAGGGAAGAGCGTTGAGCAAACCGCGGGGCGCTGGTTTCGTTGCGGGCAACTGGTTGGAAAACGACGGCGACGGTGCCACGCAGGAAGAGGCCGCAGCACGGTGGAACGGGTCGCTGGCTATCGCAGGCTTGCCGGTCGTGCCCCTGGCCGGGAAGCGCGCGGTGGCGCGGTTCGGCCCCTGTGATGCGCCCATGGTGATCGTGGCATCCGCCGCATTCACGGCACCGCGGGCCGAAGGCTGCCTGATCTTCGATCCGCCGTCCCTGCGCCGGACGGGGGCCGTGGCGCTCTATGATCGTGGAAATGACCTGCGCATCGTCACGGCGCGGGACCGGGCGGGTGACCGGCTCTGGAGTCGCTGGCCGGAATGACAAAGCATCCCCGTCCACCGTCGCCCATTCAATAAGTGCGGATCAGTCCCACCAGCCGGCCCTGAACCTTCACCTGTTCGGCAGGCAGCACGCGGGTTTCGAACGCCGGGTTCGCCGCTTCCAGCGCGATGGAACTGCCCTGTCGACGGAACCGCTTCAGCGTCGCTTCGTGATCCTCGACCAATGCGACGACGATATCGCCGTTGTCCGCCGTGGACGTTTCGCGGATCACCACGACATCCCCGTCGTTGATCCCCGCCTCGATCATCGAATCCCCGCGCACTTCGAGCGCATAGTGATCGCCCGAACCGCTGATCATGCCGCCGGGAACGGAAATGGAATGTGACATCTGGTTGATCGCCTCGATCGGCACACCGGCGGCGATACGGCCCATGACCGGCAGTTCGAAAACCTCGGCGCTTGTCCGGGCGGGACGGGCGGGCGCATCGTCGGGCCTGCCGCCATCGACGACGCGGGGCGCAAAACCGCCGCCTGCGGAGCCGCCAAGGCTTTCCGGCAGCTTCACGATTTCGATGGCGCGGGCCCTATGCGC
>NZ_LWEX01000212.1 GCF_001634885.1 Sulfitobacter sp. HI0040
CGCTGCGTCCGCAGCGCCTCCAGCAGGGTCCCCGCGGGGTCGAGATCGAGCGATAGCGCGTCACCCTCTTCCCAGTAGGAGGAGATCTGCAGGGAAGCGGGGCCGGAAAGGCCGCGATGGGTGAAAAGGATCGCTTCGTCAAAGGCGGTGCCGTTCGCCATGGCCCGGGCGGGCAGGGCCACGCCCGAGAGCGGCGCGAAACGCCCGTCGGTGAAGGTGAAGGGCACGAGGCCCGCGCGGGTCGGCGTCACGGCGAGGCCGAAGCGCGCCGCGATATCATAGGCAAGGCCCGTCGCCCCCATCTTGGGGATGGATTTGCCCCCGGTGGCGACCACGAGCCTGTCAGCGGTTATTTCACTATTCCCATCAGCATCTTGCAGGGAGAAGTTGAAGCATCCATCCTGCTTCGCGAAACCGGATGCCGTGGCGCCAAGGCGCAGATCTGCCCCCGCCTGTTGCATCATGCCCCGCAACATGGCGACGATCTGCTTTGCCGACCCGTCGCAGAAAAGCTGGCCCAGCGTCTTTTCGTGCCAGGCGATGCCGTAGCGGTCCACAAGGTCGATGAAATCCCACTGGGTATAACGGGCCAAGGCGGACTTGGCGAAATGGGGGTTTGCGCTGATGAAGGCCTCCGGCGTGCAATGCAGGTTGGTGAAATTGCACCGACCCCCGCCCGAGATGCGGATCTTTTCGCCCGGGGCGCGGGCATGATCTACCACCAGCACGCGGCCCCCCGCATGGGCGGCGCACATCATCCCTGCGGCGCCTGCGCCGATGATCGCGGTGTCGTAATGCATGGCGCGGCTCTGCCCGGTTTGTCGGTGCCGGTCAAGGCGGGCAGAGCCCTGCACGCGGCGCATGGCGGCCTTGCTTGCAGTGTTGTGAAGGAACGGGGCGGAGGCTCTCGCGTTGGGCCGGGAACGAGAAATTCCAAAAGGAGCTTGATAATGACAATGTTGAAAGCCGCCGAATCCTTTCCGAAGGTTACCGTGAACAAACTGGGCGGGGGTGAAATGACGCTCGGCACGCCGCAGAACGGGCGTGACTGGCAGATGGTCGTGGTCTACCGCGGTCTGCACTGCCCGATCTGCAAGAAATACCTAAAGCAACTCGAAGGGTTGCAGGACAAGTTCTATGATTCCGGCGTTGATATCATCGCCGTCTCCGGCGACCCCGAGGATCGGGCCAAGCAGATGGCCGAGGAGCAGGAGCTCACTGTGCCGATGGCCTATGGGCTGACCCTTGAGCAGATGTCGGAGCTTGGTTTGTACATCTCCGACCCCCGCAGCCCGCAGGAAACCGACCGGCCCTTCGCCGAACCGGCAGTCTTCGTGGTGAACGGCGAAGGCAACGTTCAGATCGTCGATGTATCCAACGCCCCCTTCTGCCGCCCGGACCTTGAACAACTGGCCAATGGGCTGAAGTTCATTCGCGAAAAGGACTATCCGGTCCGTGGCACGCGCAAGGCCGCCTGACCTGTTGCAAGAATGCGCACCAGCCCGAAACGGGCTGGTGCGATTCACCGTTCCGCGCTAGACTGTTTCGCAGATCCCGCAAAGGGGCATTCCCCAAGGGGACATCGAGGCAGTGTAAGGCGGCATAACCATGACAGAAATGGTATATGGCGCGGTTCCCCTAAGGGAAGCCGAGCCAATTCTCCCTAAATGGTGGCGTACGATCGACAAATGGGGCATGTCCTGCATCCTCATGCTGTTCGCGATCGGCATGCTTCTGGGGCTCGCAGCCTCGCCGCCGCTGGCGGCCAAGAACGGCTTCGCCCCCTTCCACTATGTCGAACGGCAGGCGTTCTTCGGGGGTGTCGCGGTCGTCGCGATGATCCTCACCTCGATGATGTCGCCGCGCCTTGTGCGGCGGCTCGCCATCATCGGGTTCATCGCTTCCTTCGTGGCGCTGGCACTGCTGCCGTTCTTCGGGACGGATTTCGGCAAGGGGGCGGTGCGCTGGTATTCGCTGGGCTTCGCCAGCTTCCAGCCCTCGGAGTTCCTCAAGCCCGGATTCGTGGTGGTGGCGGCCTGGATGATGGCCGCCTCGCTCGAGATCAATGGCCCCCCGGGGAAGACATGGTCCTTCGCGCTCTGCATCGCCATCGTGCTGATGCTGGCCCTGCAACCGGACTTCGGGCAGGCCTGTTTGGTGCTGTTCGGCTGGGGCGTGATGTATTTCGTCGCCGGTGCGCCCATGGTCCTGCTCGTCGGGATGGCGGGAATGGTCGTGGTCGCGGGAACGGTGGCCTATTCCAATTCCGAGCATTTCGCGCGCCGGATTGATGGCTTCCTGAGTGTCGAGATCGACCCGACCACCCAGCTTGGCTATGCCACCAACGCGATCCGCGAAGGCGGGCTTTTCGGCGTTGGCGTGGGCGAGGGTGAGGTGAAGTGGTCGCTGCCGGATGCGCATACCGATTTCATCATCGCCGTCGCGGCAGAGGAATATGGGCTTGTGCTGGTGCTCTGTATCATCGCGCTCTATACGGTCGTGGTCGTGCGCTCGCTCATGCGGCTGGTGCGCGAGCGTGATCCCTTTATCCGGCTTGCCGGAACGGGGCTGGCCTGCATGTTCGGCGTTCAGGCGATGATCAACATGGGTGTTGCGGTGCGGCTTTTGCCTGCGAAGGGCATGACCCTGCCGTTCGTCAGCTATGGGGGATCATCGGTGATTGCCTCGGGCATCGCGGTCGGTATGCTGCTGGCGTTCACGCGAAACCGTCCGCAGGGCGGCATATCGGACATACTGGGGCGCGGGCGCATCGGATGACCGCGCCGATGCGCTTGAAACGCGTGCAACGGAGAATCGGGTGACCGCACCACTGTTGATCATTGCCGCCGGCGGTACGGGCGGGCATATGTTCCCCGCCCAGGCGCTGGCGGAGACCATGCTGGCCCGTGGCTGGCGGGTCGAACTGAGCACGGACGCCCGGGGCGCCCGCTATACCGGCAACTTCCCCGATGCGGTGGACATACGGCAGATCGCATCCGCAACCTTTGCGCGGGGCGGGCTGGTCGCGCGGGCCGCGGCGCCTCTCCGCATCGGGGCCGGAACCGCCGGGGCGCTTGCCGGGATGATGCGCGACAAGCCTGCCGCTGTGGTGGGGTTTGGCGGCTATCCCAGCATTCCCGCGCTCGCCGCCGCCACGCTGCTCCGGCTTCCGCGCCTCATACATGAACAGAATGGCGTGCTGGGCCGGGTCAATGCGCTCTTCGCGCGGCGCGTTCATGCGATTGCCTGCGGCACTTGGCCCACGGTTCTGCCCGACGGGATCGAAGGTATCCACGTGGGCAATCCCGTGCGCGCAAGTGTGCTGGAACGGGCCGGGGCGGGATATATTCCGCCGGGCGACTACCCAATGGAAGTGCTCGTCATGGGTGGATCGCAGGGCGCGCGGATCCTCAGCGACGTTGTGCCGCCCGCCATCGCCGCCCTGCCGCTCGACACGCTGCGCAACCTGCGTGTTAGCCATCAGGCGCGGGACGAGGACGGCGAGCGCGTAGCGGCCTATTACGCCGAGTCCGGCGTCAACGCCGAGGTGCAGCCCTTCTTTGACGACCTGCCGCGCCGCATGTCCGAAGCTCAGCTCGTGATCAGCCGGGCAGGCGCCTCCAGCGTGGCGGACCTGTCGGTCATCGGCCGCCCCGCCATCCTGATCCCCTTTGCCGCCGCAACGGCGGACCATCAGAGCGCCAATGCGCGCGGGCTGGTGGAGGCGGGGGCCGCCATCGAGATCCCGGAGGCGGGCATCACCCCCGAAGCGGTCACGGGACATATCGAAACCATCCTCACCGATCCGGACCGGGCCATGCAGATGTCGCGCGCGGCCCTCTCCGTCGGCATGCCTGACGCGGCCGAACGACTGGCCGGCATGGTCGAGGAAATCGCCCAAAAAGGAACCGGAAGATGAATGCAGCCACCAAACTGCCCACCGATGTGGGGGCCATCCATTTCGTTGGCATCGGGGGGATCGGCATGTCCGGTATCGCCGAGGTGCTTTTGAACCACGGATATTCCGTACAGGGGTCCGACGTGAAAGCCAGCAAGCTGACCGACCGGCTGGGCGAACTGGGTGCGCGGATTTTCATCGGGCAGGCCGCCGAGAACATCAAGGGCGCGCAGGTCGTCGTGATTTCTTCCGCCATCAAGCCGGGCAACGCGGAGCTGGATGCGGCCCGCGGCGCGGGGCTTCCGATCGTGCGGCGCGCCGACATGTTGGCGGAACTGATGCGCCTCAAATCAAACATCGCGGTCGCAGGCACCCATGGGAAGACGACCACGACCACGCTGGTCGCCGAATTGCTGGTGGCGGGCGGGATCGATCCCACCGTGATCAACGGCGGCATCATCCATGCCTACGGGTCCAACGCCCGCATGGGACAGGGCGAATGGATGGTGGTCGAGGCGGATGAAAGCGACGGCAGCTTCAACCGGCTGCCGGCAACCATCGCCGTCGTCACCAACATCGACCCCGAGCATATGGAGCACTGGGGCGATTTCGATGCGCTGCGTCGCGGATTCCTGGAATTCGTAAGCAACATTCCCTTCTACGGTCTGGCGGTCTGCTGCACTGACCATCAGGAGGTTCAGAACCTCGTCGGGCGGATTTCCGACCGTCGTGTCATGACCTATGGCTTCAATGCGCAGGCCGATGTGCGGGCGCAGAACCTGCGCTACGAAGGTGGCATTGCCCGGTTCGACATCGCGCTTCAGACCGAGGACATCGTGATCAGCGATTGCAGCCTGCCCATGCCCGGCGACCATAACGTCAGCAACGCTTTGGCGGCGGTCGCCGTGGGCCGGCACCTCGGCATGAAGGCGGAGGAGATTCGCGCCGCGCTCGCCGCCTTCGGCGGTGTGAACCGCCGCTTCACCCGCGTGGGCGAAGTGGACGGCGTGACCATCATCGACGACTATGGCCACCACCCGGTGGAGATTGCCGCTGTGCTCAAGGCCGCGCGTCAGGCGTCTGAGGGCCGGGTCATCGCCGTGCATCAGCCGCATCGCTATTCGCGCCTGCACAACCTGTTCGACGACTTCTGCGGCTGTTTCAACGATGCCGACGTGGTGGGCATTGCCGAGGTTTTCGCCGCCGGCGAGGACCCCATCGAGGGGGCGGATCGCGACAGCCTCGTGGCCGGGCTCATCCGTCATGGGCACCGCCATGTGCGCACCGTCGTGGATGAACAGGACCTTGTGAGACTGGTACGTGAACAGGCCCGTCCGGGCGATATCGTCGTCTGCCTTGGGGCCGGTTCCATCAGCACATGGGCCAACGGCCTGCCCGAACGGCTTGAGGCGGCGAAGGGCGCGGCCGCGTGATACTGGTCGTCTGGTGCAGCCTTTGGGTTCTGGCCTCGGCGGTGGTGGCGATGCTTCCCATGAAGCGCCAATACCTGCCGGGGGTGATCCTGCTGTTGGCGGCACCTGTCCTGATCCTGCTGTTGGGGCTTCGCTTCGGCTGGGTGGTCGCCCTGCTCGCATCGCTGGCTTTCGTTTCGATGTACCGTAATCCGCTTCGGTTTTTCTGGGTGCGGCTCTGCGGAAAGACGCCGGAGGTCCCGCGATGAGCACCTCTCTCATTCTTGCTTGTTTCTGGGCCGTCATCGCCAATGTCGTGGCCATGACGCCGAGTTCGGACAACCACTGGCGCAGCGCATACGGGCTGGTCGCGGTGGGCATTCCGCTTGTAGGCTATGTCACCGCGCAGCACGGTCCTCTGGCCGGGGTGCTGGTGCTGGCCGCCGGTTGCTCCATCCTGCGCTGGCCCGTCGTCCATCTGGGCCGTTATCTGGGCCGTAGCCTGCGGCGCGGCAGGCTGGAATGACAGCGGGCGTCTGGCTGGCCGTCGCGCTGCTCCTCGCGGGGCTCGCGATCTGCGCATGGGCGGGCTACCGAATGCGGCCCCTCGTCTTTGTCGCGGTGACCCTCGCGGGGCTCGCCGCCAATGCGCTTTGGATGGTGGTGGGGCTGCAGGCCGACCCGCTTTCGCCCCATGCGCTGATGGCGCAGGCGTCGCTCGTCCTCTACGCGGTGGTATCTTTCGGATCCGGCTGGCTGATCGGGCGGGTGCGGCGGCGTTTCATCGCCACCCGGGTGGATGAAGACACACCGGGCGGGCAGGTGCCGAAGGTGGAGTGAAGGGTTTGACCGCCCTGCGCAATGAAGCTAGGCGATTGGCATGACATCATCCGACACCACTCTTGGCGCTCTTCCGGCCCCCCGGGGAAAGCTGACCTATGACCGCCCGCTCGATGCCCTGACATGGTTGCGCGTGGGAGGGCCGGCGGACGCCTTTTTCCAGCCCGCGGACGAAGAGGACCTGAGCAGCTTTTTGGCGGCGCTGGATCCGGCGGTGCAGGTCTTTCCCATGGGGGTTGGCAGTAACCTCATCGTGCGGGACGGCGGATTACGCGCGGTGGTGATCCGGCTCGGTCGTGGATTCAACGACATCTCTGTCGACAGCGCGTCGGGCCGGGTGACGGCGGGGGCCGCAGCACTCGACGCGCATGTGGCGCGCAAGGCGGCGGACGAGGGGCGGGACCTGACGTTCCTGCGGACCATCCCGGGCAGCATCGGCGGCGCGGTGCGGATGAACGCGGGCTGCTATGGCACCTATACAGCGGATCATTTCGTCGAGGCGCGCGCGGTGGACCGGCAGGGCCGGATCGTCACGCTGACCGCCTCCGACCTCAATTTCCGCTACCGCCAGACCGATTTACCGGCGGGTATGGTCATCACGCAGGCGGTCTTTGCCCCGCCTGCTGGCGACCCCGCGACATTGCACGCCAAGATGGAAGATCAGTTGCGCCGCCGGGACGAAACGCAACCCACCAAGGACCGCAGCGCGGGCAGCACCTTCCGCAACCCGGCGGGCTTTTCGAGCACCGGTCAGGAAGGCGATATACACGATCTGAAGGCGTGGAAGGTGATCGATGAGGCGGGCCTGCGAGGCGCGCGACGGGGGGGAGCGCAGATGAGTCCGAAGCACCCGAACTTCCTGATCAACACGGGTGACGCTACGGCAGCTGATCTCGAAGGATTAGGTGAAGATATACGAAAAAAGGTTTACGCTTCCAGCGGCATCAGTCTAGAATGGGAAATCATGCGCATCGGTGAAGAACGCACAGGTTCCGATGCAGCCGGATAGGCCTTAATTAGGCATAATAATACCAAGAGAGCCGAAAAGGCTCAAAACATGAGGCACTTAGGTGGGTACGTCGAGCAGGACAGCCCCTGTAGTCGCAGTATTGATGGGAGGGCCTTCGGTTGAACGCGAAGTCTCCCTATCCAGCGGTCGCGCCTGCGCCGCAGCGCTACGCGAAGGGAATTTCGAGGTCATCGAGGTTGATGCCGGGCCGGATCTCTGCGCGCGACTGACCGAGCTTTCCCCCGACGTGGTCTTCAACAGCCTGCATGGCCGCTGGGGAGAGGATGGCTGCGTTCAGGGCCTGCTGGAGTGGCTGCAAATCCCCTATACCCATTCCGGGGTACTCGCTTCGGCCCTTGCGATGGACAAGCAGCGCAGCAAGGATGTCTACCGCGCCATCGGTCTGCCGATCGTGGAAAGCAAGCTCTGCCCCCGCGATACGGTGCGCGCGGAACATGTGATGCCGCCCCCCTACGTGGTGAAGCCGAACGCGGAAGGGTCCAGCGTCGGCGTCTATCTGGTCGGCGATGGCGCTAACAGCCCGCCCCAGCTTTCCGATGATATGCCGGACATGGTCATGGTCGAAGCCTTCGCGCCCGGGCGCGAGTTGACCACCACCGTCATGGGCGACCGGGCGCTGACGGTGACGGACATCATCACCGATGGCTGGTACGACTACGACGCCAAGTACAAGCCCGGCGGGTCGCGCCACGTGGTGCCAGCGGAGATCCCGCAGGAAATCACCGATCTCTGCCTCGACTATGCCCTGCGCGCCCATCGCGCCTTGGGCTGTCGCGGCGTGAGCCGCACGGATTTTCGGTGGGACGAAAGCCGCGGTGCCGACGGGCTTGTCCTGCTGGAAACGAATACCCAGCCCGGCATGACTGATACGTCGCTGTCACCGGAGCAGGCGAAAGCCTGCGGCATCTCATTTGCAGAGCTTTGCGCCTGGATGGTGGAGGATGCGTCATGTTCGAGGTGAACCTGCGCCGCCCGCCCCGGTCCCGGCTGGACCCCGCGCCCTCCCGCTGGGCGTGGCGCATGCAACGCCTGATGCTGACGCCCGGTTTCCGGTTTGGCCTGCGGGTGGGGCTGCCCTTCGCGCTCACCCTGATCGCGGGCACGATCTACCTGTCGGACGAAGAGCGGCGCACCGCGATCGGCGAAAAGGTGGCGGAGGTACGCCGTAGCATTGAGGAACGGCCCGAGTTCATGGTCAAGCTCATGGCCATCGACGGTGCCAGCAAGGAGCTTTCGGCACAGATCCGCGAAACCGTGCCCCTCGATTTCCCGCTCAGTTCCTTCGACCTCGACCTGGCGGAGGTCCGGTCGCGCATTTCCGATCTGCCGGGTATCCAGCAGGCCAGCGTGCGCATCCGCCCGGGCGGTCTGCTGCAGGTGGACGTTGTGCCGCGCGTGCCCGTCGCGCTCTGGCGCAGCGAAACCGCGCTGACACTGGTCGATGCGACCGGGGCCGCCGTCCGTGCCGCACCCGCGCGGGGCGACCGTGCGGACCTGCCGCTCATCGCGGGCGAGGGGGCGACGGACCATGTGACCGAAGCGCTCGATCTGGTGCGGGCGGCCGCTCCGCTGGGGTCGCGGCTGCGGGGGTTGGTGCGCATGGGCGAACGGCGCTGGGATGTCGTGCTGGATCGGGACCAGCGCATCCTGCTTCCCGAAACCGGCGCGGTACAGGCGCTGGAGCGCGTGATCGCGCTGGAGGGCGCGCAGGACGTCCTCTCACGGGACGTGGTGCAGGTGGACATGCGGATCGCCGCTCGGCCCACCATCAGAATGAACAAGAATGCCACCGAGGAATGGTGGCACGTAAAACAGTACTCAGGGCAGTAATTTTAGGGCAGCAATGATGGATCTATACGACACACAACGATCGATGCGTCACATGCGCAAGCTCGCGATGCAGCGCGGGGTCGTCGCTATCCTCGATGTCGGTAGTTCGAAGATCGCCTGCCTCATCCTGCGGTTCGACGGCAACGGACCGCTGGGAGAGGAGGGCGAGATCGGCTCATTGGCCGGGCAATCCGGTTTCCGGGTGATCGGTGCCGCAACGACCCGGTCGCGCGGTGTGCGCTTCGGCGAAATCAGCGCCATGGGAGAGACCGAGCGCGCGATACGCACCGCGTTGCAGGCAGCCCAGAAGATGGCGGGTATTCGCGTCGATCACGTCATCGCCTGTTTCTCCGGCGGCGCACCGCGCAGCTACGGGCTGGATGCGGAGCTTGAACTCGACGGGCAGATGGTCGCAGAGCAGGACGTGGCCCGCGTTCTGGCCGGCTGCGATGTGCCCGAATACGGCGAAGGCCGTGAGGTCATGCATGCCCAGCCCATCAACTTCGCGCTCGATCACCGCTCCGGCCTTGTCGATCCGCGGGGCCAGATCGGTAACCGGCTGTCCGTGGACATGCACATGCTGACGGTGGACGCCGCAGCGGTGCAGCACCTCGCCCATTGTATCAAGCGCTGCGATCTCGAACTCGCCGGCATCGCCTCGTCTTCCTATACCTCCGGCATCTCGGCGCTTGTCGAAGACGAACAGGAACTGGGTGCGGCCTGTATCGATCTGGGCGGTGGCTCCACCGGGGTGTCGATCTTCATCAAGAAACACATGATCTTTGCCGATTGCGTGCGCATGGGCGGGGATCACATCACCAGCGACATCTCCATGGGGTTGCAGGTGCCCACGGCCAATGCCGAACGGATCAAGACCTTTTACGGCGGCGTGCACGCCACCGGCATGGACGACCGGGAGATGATCGAGATCGGCGGCGACACGGGCGATTACGAACACGACCGCCGCACCGCCAGCCGGGCCGAGCTGATCGGCATCATGCGCCCCAGGGTGGAGGAAATCCTCGAAGAGGTGCGCGCCCGGCTCGACGCCGCGGGCTTCGATCACCTGCCCAGCCAGCAGATCGTGCTGACGGGTGGCGGCAGCCAGATACCGGGCCTCGACGGGCTTGCCAGCAAGATACTGGGCCAGCAGGTCCGCTTGGGCCGCCCGCTGCGGGTGCACGGGTTGCCGCAGGCCGCGACCGGGCCGGGCTTTGCTTCGGCTGTGGGCCTCGCGCTCTTTGCGGCACATCCTCAGGATGAATGGTGGGACTTCGATATCCCTGCGGATAGCTATCCGTCGCGGTCGCTCAAGAGGGCGGTCAAGTGGTTCAGGGACAACTGGTAGACGCTATATGATGTACAAACGCCAAAATCGGGGAAAAACCGGCAAAAACTTGCCCATATATTGCGGTAAATTGTCGATTTCCGCGTGACGAAAGGGCAACATAAGGATAAGATCAGGTAAATTTGGGAAGAAAATCTCGCAGGTAGCGGGCGAACAAAACAGGCGGACAGCACATGACACTCAACCTTTCGATGCCCGGACAGGACGATCTGAAACCCCGTATCACCGTCTTCGGTGTCGGCGGGGCAGGCGGCAACGCGGTCAACAACATGATCGAGAAGCAGCTTGACGGTGTAGACTTCGTGGTCGCGAACACGGACGCACAGGCGCTTCAGCAGGCCCGCGCCGACAATCGCGTTCAACTGGGCATCAAGGTGACCGAAGGGCTGGGCGCTGGCGCCCGTGCCACGGTCGGTGCCGCCGCCGCCGAAGAGAGCATCGAACAGATCGTCGATCACCTTGCCGGCGCGCATATGTGCTTCATCACCGCGGGCATGGGCGGGGGCACCGGCACGGGTGCGGCCCCCATCATCGCGCAGGCCGCGCGTGAGCTGGGCGTTCTGACCGTCGGCGTCGTGACCAAGCCCTTCCAGTTCGAAGGTGCCAAGCGGATGCGTCAGGCCGAGGACGGCGTGGAAGCGCTGCAGAAGGTCGTCGATACGCTCATCATTATCCCGAACCAGAACCTCTTCCGGCTCGCCAACGAAAAAACCACCTTCACCGAAGCCTTCTCGCTCGCCGATGATGTGCTCTATCAGGGCGTGAAGGGCGTGACCGACCTGATGGTCCGGCCCGGTCTCATCAACCTCGACTTTGCCGATGTCCGCGCCGTGATGGACGAGATGGGCAAGGCCATGATGGGCACCGGCGAGGCCGAAGGCGAAGATCGCGCCATTCAGGCGGCGGAAAAAGCCATCGCCAACCCGCTGTTGGACGAAATCAGCCTCAAGGGTGCTAAGGGTGTTCTCATCAACATCACGGGCGGGCACGACCTTACCCTGTTCGAACTCGACGAAGCCGCCAACCGCATCCGCGAAGAAGTCGACCCCGAAGCGAACATCATCGTGGGCTCCACCCTCGATACCGATATGGGCGGCACCATGCGCGTCAGCGTTGTCGCCACCGGAATCGACGCCACCGATGTGAACACCGAGATGCCGGTGCCGCGCCGTTCCATGAAACAGCCGCTGAAGCAGCAGGTCAGCAACGAAGCCCCCGCGCAGGAGCAGGCGCCCGAGCCGCAGCCCGTCGTCGCAGCGCGCCAGCAGCAGCCGCAGCAACAACAGCAGCAGCATTACCAGCCGCAACAGAGACAACAGGAAACCCTGTTCGAAGACCTCGACCCGCAGGAGGCTGCGGCCGAAGACCTGGCCGAGGATATCTTTGCCTCGGATGAGCCTGCACGGAACGACGATCTGCCCCCGCCCGCCTATCGCCCGCAGGTCGCGGAGTTCGAGCCGCGCCACGAAGAGATCGAGGCCGAGCAGGTGGAAGAATACGTCGCACCCCGCGCGCCCGGCACACCTTCGCCCGAGGCACTGGCCCGTCTGCGCGAAGCGGCACAGCGCGCAGCACCCGAGGCGCAGTCCCGCCAGCAGCAGCAGGCGCAGCATCGCGCTGCCGCATCGCAGCAATCCGGCGCGGATCGTCAGGGGCGTTTCGGGATCAATTCGCTGATCAACCGCATGACCGGCCACGGCGAAGGGGAGGCTGCACAGCGGCCCCAGCGCCAGCAGCCCCCGGTTCAGCAGCGCTCCGCCGCGGCGGCCCCGAAGCCGCAGGAAAGCCATGACGAAGATCAGGAACGGATCGAAATTCCCGCCTTCCTGCGCCGTCAAGCCAACTGAACCGGTAACGAAAATTCAACGAAAGGGTCGCCTTTGGCGGCCCTTTTTCTTTGCAAAACAACCTCTTGGCGCAGGGTTCCCCCGCTTGCGCGATATTGTTTCACCGATGTTTCATTCGGTTGCAAAGGTTGAATTGCGGTATCGGCTGGGGCGACTTACCTCTCTACCAACCCAGACAGTGATCTGTGAAAGACTGAGGAAGTAACCGTGCAGACGACGATCAAATCACCCATCAGCTTTGCTGGCATCGGCCTGCATTCGGGCCTGCCCGCGACGGTGACGATTCGCCCTGCGGGTGCCTATCAGGGCATCTGGTTCTCGCGTTCCGATATCGCCGTGGGCGACAGGCTGGTGCCCGCGCGCTGGGATGCGGTCAACCGTTCGCCGCTCTGCACCAAGCTGGAAAATGGCAAGGGTCTGTCGGTCTCCACCGTGGAGCATCTGATGGCCGCTCTGGCGGGCTGTGGTGTACACAACGCCATGATCGAAATTGACGGCCCCGAGGTTCCGATCCTCGATGGTTCCTCCGCGCCCTTCGTGCGGGGCATCATGCAGCGCGGCATCCGCCATCTCGATGCGCCGGTGCGCGCGTTCGAGATGCTCAAGACTGTTTCCGTCAGCGAAGGCGACGCGACCGCGACGCTGGCGCCCTCCGACGTGATGCGCATCGATTTCGAGATCGACTTCGTCGATGCGGCCATCGGGCGGCAGCGCAAATCGCTCGTGATGAACAATGGCTCCTTCGCCCGTGAACTTTGCGACAGCCGCACATTCTGCCGTCAGGCCGATGTGGTGGCGATGCAGGCCAATGGCCTCGCCCTTGGCGGGAATGCCGGTGAAAACGCCGTGGTCTTCGATGGCGACAAGGTGGTCAGCCCCGGCGGTCTGCGCCACGTGGACGAACCTGTGCGTCACAAGATGCTGGATGCGCTGGGTGACCTCGCGCTCGCCGGGGCGCCGCTGATCGGTCATTACACCGGTACCCGCGCGGGCCATTCGATGACCAACACGTTGCTGCGCAAGGTCTTCGCGACGCCCGGGGCGATCCGCATGGTCACCTGCGATGCGGAAATGGCCTCCCGCCTGCCGGGCTTCGGCCTTGCCTGGGGCGAAATCCCACAAGTTGCCTGAATCCGGGCGCTGCGGGATCGGCCCGGTGATGGCCCCCTGATATTGCGGGCCGCGATCGCCCGGGATAGACTTTCCCCGATGTAGAACGTGGCGCAGGTCGCCCCCGCGACCTGCCGCTTTGATATCGGATAGGCGTTTTGCACCATTAACTTATGTGCTAGTCAGCACCCAACTTGGCACGGGATGAATAATTCGATGAACCGCAGGATGGGTATGGGCAAAGCCGGGGGCAGTATGCGGATGAGAACGGTGGGTATGACCGCCATGCTGGCCCTGCTTGTCGCTTGCGGCGGTCGGGACGCGGGCCGGACAACCAACAGCTTTTTCAACCCACAGGAAATCCCGCTGGAGACCTATACCGCGGAACAGATTTTCGAACGGGGGGAGTTCGAACTGCAACGCCGCCAGCCGGATGAGGCCGCCTTCTATTTCGCCGAGATCGAGCGGATCTATCCCTATTCGGAATGGGCCAAGCGCGCGCTGATCATGCAGGCCTTTGCCTATCATCAGGATCAGGACTATCCCAACAGCCGCTCCGCGGCCCAGCGGTTCATCGACTTCTTTCCCGATGACGACGACGCGGCCTATGCGCAATATCTCCTCGCGCTCAGCTATTATGACCAGATCGACGAAGTCGGGCGGGATCAGGGGCTCACCTTTCAGGCCCTTCAGGCCCTGCGCGCCGTGATCGAGAATTATCCCGACAGCGACTATGCCCGCTCGGCCATCCTGAAGTTCGACCTCGCCTTCGACCATCTGGCGGCGAAGGAGATGGAGATCGGGCGCTATTACCTGCGGCGTGACCATTTCCCCGCCGCCATCAACCGGTTCCGCGTGGTGGTGGAGGAATTCCAGACCACCACCCATACCGCAGAGGCCCTGCACCGGCTGGTGGAATCCTACCTCAGCCTCGGCCTCACGGCCGAAGCGCAGACGGCGGGCGCCATTCTGGGGCATAACTACCGCTCCACCGAATGGTATGAGGACAGCTACCGTTTGCTGACGGGCCGGGGGCTGACGCTGACCTCCATCGGGGACAACTGGCTGAGCGCGATCTATCGCCAGACCATCAAGGGCGAGTGGTTGTAACGGTAGGGTCGGCGATGCGACGGACCCACGGAAGGCTTGTATGCTGCGCGGTCTAGACATTTCGGACATGCTGATCATCAGCCGGCTGGAGCTGCGCTTCGAGCCGGGCCTGAACGTGCTGACCGGCGAGACGGGCGCGGGCAAATCCATCCTGCTGGATTCTCTCGGCTTCGTGCTGGGCTGGCGGGGGCGGGCCGATCTGGTGCGGCAGGGCGCCGCGCAGGGGGAGGTCACCGCCTGGTTCGACCTGCCGCCGGATCACGCCGCCCATGCCGTTCTGGAAGAAGCCGGGCTGCCGGGGGGAGACGAACTGATCCTGCGGCGGGTCAACAGCGGCGACGGGCGCAAGACCGCCTGGGTCAACGACCGCCGCGCATCGGGCGAAGTGCTGCGCGCGCTGTCGGAAACGCTGGTGGAACTGCATGGCCAGCACGATGATCGGGGGCTGCTGAACCCCCGGGGCCACCGCGCCATTCTCGATGATTTCGCGGGCAACAGGACCCTGCTGGACGAAACGCGCGCCGCTTGGTCAAACCTGGGTGCTGCCCGGCGCAGGCAGGAAGAGGCGACCGCTGCGCGGGAGGCGATCCGCGCGGAAGAGGAATACCTGCGCCATGCGGTGGCGGAACTGGACAAGCTCGATCCGCAACCGGGTGAGGAAGAGGCGCTGGACACCCGCCGCCGCCTGATGCAGGGGGCGGAGAAGATCCGTTCCGACGTCGCCCATGCCTATGAACTGATGGGCCAGAACGGGGCGGAGGCCGCGATGGGCGACGCGCTGCGCTGGCTCGACGGTGTGGCGCATAAGGCCGAAGGCGCGCTCGAAGCGCCGATGGCGGCACTGGGCCGCGCCATGGTGGAGCTGGACGAAGCCATGAGCGGCATCGCCGATGCGATCGACGGCATGTCGTTCGACCCGATCGATCTGGAAGTGACCGAAGAGCGGCTCTTTGCCATTCGCGGTCTTGCCCGCAAACACGATGTCCCGGCGGATCAGTTGCCGGATTTTGCGGCCACCCTCCGGGGTCGGCTGGATGCGCTGGACGCCAGCGAAAGCGAGGCAGCGGCACTGAAAGCCGAGGTCGCGGCGGCACAGGCCAGCTACGACAAGGCTGCCGAAACACTGGCTGCCGCACGGCGCGCTGCGGCCTCCCGGCTGGACAAGGCGGTTGCAGCCGAACTCGCCCCGCTGAAGATGGACCGCGCGGTCTTTGAAACGCAGATCACCGCCGAAACACCCGGCCCCGAGGGGCAGGATGCCGTATCTTTCACCGTGGCGACGAACCCCGGGGCCCCGGCGGGCCCCTTGGGCAAGATCGCTTCGGGGGGTGAACTCAGCCGGTTCCTGCTGGCATTGAAGGTCTGCCTCACCCGGGAACAGAACGGCCTTACCCTGATCTTTGACGAGATCGACCGCGGGGTGGGCGGGGCCACCGCCGATGCCGTGGGCCGCAGGCTGCAATCGCTTGCCGCGGGGGGTCAAATCCTCGTCGTGACCCATTCGCCGCAGGTCGCCGCCCTTGGTGCGCATCACTGGCGGGTGGAGAAATCCGTGAGCGACGGCATGACGACATCGAACGTGGTGCCGCTGGCACCTGCGGAGCGCATCGACGAAGTCGCGCGGATGCTGTCGGGTGACACGATCACCGATGCCGCCCGCGCGGCGGCAGAGGCCCTCCTTTCGGGGTCGGAGAGGATTGACGCCGCTCAATGACCGATCCGCAGCCCAGTTTCCTGTCCCAGCAGATCGCCCATATACGCGATGGTCTGCGGGAAGGGCTGGTGGTGATCCGGCAGAAAGGGCCGAGCAAGGTCACCTTCTGGTTCATCGCGCTTGTCATCGGTATCGCGGCGGGCTTCGCGGCGCTGTTCTTCCGCAAGGGCATCGACTGGCTTCAGGCGCTGCTCTACGGCACGGAAGACCCGCAGCGGCTGCATACCTTTCTGACCGGTCTCAGCTGGTACTGGATCGTCATCATCCCGACGGTAGGCGGGCTGGTTGTCGGGCTGATCCTACACAAGTTCACCAAGGACGCCCGCTGCCGCAGCGTGAGTGACGTGATCCTTGGCGCCGCCATGCACGAGGGCAGGGTGGAGACACGCGCGGGCCTTGCGTCTGCTCTGGCCTCGCTCATCACTCTCGGCACCGGCGGCTCCTCCGGCCGGGAAGGCCCCGTCGTGCATCTGGCCGCCGTGATCGCCACATGGGTGAGCCGCCGGATCAACGCCGACGGCATCACGGGCCGCGACCTGCTGGGCTGCGCCGTGGCCGCCGCGGTCTCCGCCAGCTTCAACGCACCCATCGCGGGCGCGCTCTTCGCGCTTGAGGTGGTGCTGAGGCATTTTGCCGTTCACGCCTTCGCGCCCATCGTGATCGCCAGCGTCGCAGGTACGGTGATCAATCGGCTCGAATTCGGGGGGCTGACGGAATTCACCCTGCCCACCTATGGCGATTTGCAATTCTACGTGGAGCTTCCGGCCTTTCTGCTCTTGGGGCTGACCTGCGGGGTGGTGGCCGTGACCCTGATGCGCAGCATCTTCTGGGCCGAGGATTTCGGCAATCACCTGCAGGCCCGGACCCGCATCCCACGCTACCTGCGGCCCGCGGTGGCGGGCTGCGTGCTGGGGATCATCGCGCTGTGGTTTCCCCATATCATCGGCGTCGGCTATGAAACCACTTCCATGGCGCTGACCGGCCAGTTGCTGTTTCACGAGGCGGTGATCTTTGCCGTGTTCAAGGTGGCCGCCGTGGCCATCACGCTGGGGGGGCGCATGGGGGGCGGGGTCTTTTCGCCCTCGCTGATGATCG
>NZ_LWEX01000213.1 GCF_001634885.1 Sulfitobacter sp. HI0040
AAAGCCGCGCCGGACGCAATGCCNNTTCTGNCGGCGGCCTTCATCGCGATCGTGCTGAACCTGATCCTGCCCGAGGAACTGGCCGGCGAGGCAACAGAAGAAGTCTCTGGCGGCATGTCCGGCCATGCCAAGGGCGCCCTGGTCAAGGACAACCGCGCCTGACGGGCGGCCGCCGACAAGAAACGGCATTGCGTCCGGCGCGGCTTTTGCGCAGCATGGGCGCGGAAATCAAGGCGCGGGCCCCGCTTGGCCTGCGCCTTTCGTTTGTGAGCGCAAGATGATTGATATTATTATACTTATGGTCGCCGCCTTCGGCGCGGGTGCCCTGAACACGGTCGCGGGCGGCGGCACCTTCCTGACCCTTCCCGCGTTGATCTTTACCGGCGTGCCCCCGGTTGCCGCCAATGCGACCAGCGCGGTCGCGGTGTTCCCCGGCTACGCGGGTGGGGCGCTGGGGTTCCTGCCGGAAATGCGCAGCTTTGACCGCGCGCTGCTGATACGGCTGACGCTCGTGACGCTGGCGGGCGGGCTGGCGGGCAGCCTGTTGCTGCTCATCTCGTCGGACGAAGCATTTTCCATCGTGGTGCCCTTCCTCTTGCTGGCCGCCACCTGTGTCTTTCTGTTCGGTGCACAAATCCGCGACTGGGCAGCCTCCCGGGCGCGCAGCATCACGCCGCAGGGCAGTGCCGGGCTGTTTCTGGTCAGCGTCTATGGCGGCTATTTCAACGGCGGGCTGGGCATTGTGCTGCTGGCGCTTTTCGCGCTCTGGGGGATGACGAACCTGCACCAGATGAACGGGCTGAAAAGCGGGCTGTCCTTTGCGCTCTCGGGCATTTCGGTCGCCACCTTCGCATTGGCGGGGCTGATCGAATGGCCGCAGGCGCTGGTGATGATGCTCGCCTCCACCGCGGGGGGCTATGCAGGGGCACCGCTTGCGCGGATGATGCCGCCGCGCGCCCTGCGCCTGCTGATCGCCGCCATCGGCTTCGGGATGAGCATCGTCTTCTTCGCGCGCCTGCTCTGATCTACCGGCACTGGCCCGCATAACCGCGAGCCGCAGGCCCCCTATGCCCTTGGCCGGCCGGCCATCCGCCGCGCCATGTCGATCATCCGCGCGGAATAGCCCCATTCGTTGTCGTACCAGCCGAAAAGCCGGATCTGGCTGTCCCCGACCGCCATGGTCTCCGGCAGGGCAAGGACCAGCGATTCCGGGCGCATGCGCATGTCCCGCGACACGCATGGATCGTCGGTGGCGCCGATCACGTCGGACCCCACGGCCAGCGCCCGCAGATATTCCGCCACATGATCCAGCGGCGTTTCCAGTTGCAGCGTGGCATCAATGGCCGACACGCTGAGGGACGGCACGCGCACGGCGGCCACGCTGGTCCGCGCACCGAGACGCGGCACCACCTGTCCGATTTCACGGGCGGCACTCGTGGTGGTGGGCACCATGGATTCCGCCCCGGCCCGGCTGCGCGCAAGATCGCCGCGCGGCGCGTCCACCATCGGCTGGCTGCCGGTGTAGCAATGGATCGTCGTCACATGGGCACGGATGATGCCCGGCCCCGCATCCAGCGCCCTGAGCAGCGGCGCGATGGCATTGGTGGTGCAGGAAGAATTCGAAACGATCGCGGCGTCCTTCAACGCTGCATCATTCGCGCCCATGACGACGGTCGCATCCGCATGTTCCGACGGGCCGGAGATCAGGACCGCCCGTGCCCCGGCCTGCACCCCATGCTCCGCCCGGGCCCGCGTGCCGATCCGCCCGGTACATTCCAACACCACATCGACCCCCGAGAGATCCTCGCCGGAAATGTCGCCCGAGGTGGTGAAGCGAATGAAGGACCCTCCGATGACGATCCCCTGCCCGCGCGTTTCCACCGAGAGGGGCAGCGGCCCGAAGGCGCTGTCGTATTTCAGTAGATAGGCGCAGGTCTCCAGCGGTGCGATGTCGTTGATCAGGGCGACTTCGATATCCGAATGCCGGGGCGAGGTGACGATCTGGCGCAGAATGGTGCGCCCGATGCGCCCGAAGCCATTGATCACGACACGCATGGTCTGCGCCTCACGCCAGCTGCGTCGGAACGCCCCGCCATCCGTCTTCCAACCGGTGGGCAGGCATCAGAAATCGACCTCGATGGCGATCCCCTGCTCCACAGCCAGGTCCACCACGGCGGCAGCGACGGCGAGATCCTGCAGGCCCACGCCGGTGCCGTCGAAAAAGGTGATCTCCTCTTCCGATCCGCGGCCCGGGTGGGTGCCGTTGATCACGGCGCCGATCTGGTGCACATCGCTTTCCTTGATCAGCCCCTCGGCCACGGCATGCTGCGCCTCGCCGATGGAAATGGATTGCGCGACCTCGTCAGTAAAGACGGTTGCGCGCGCCAGCAGGGCGGCCTCGACCTCCTGCTTGCCCTTGGTATCGGTTCCCATGCAGGCAAGATGCGTGCCGGGCGAGACATGATCGGCCATCAGCGAAGGCGCGAAGGCCGAGGTGATGGAGATGATGACATCGGCCTCCTGCATCCCCTCAAGTTCGACCGCCTCGAAGGGCACGCCCGCCTCGGTCGCGATCTTCTCGATGTTGGGCAGCATGTCGGGGTGGTAGTTCCAGCCGATCACCTTCTCGAAGTCGCGCTGCTTGAGCGCCGCGCGCAGCTGGAAGGTCGCCTGATGACCCGCCCCGATCATCCCGAGCACCTTGGCGTCCTTGCGCGCGAGATGCTTGATCGACACCGATGATGCGGCCGCCGTGCGCAGCGCGGTCAGCAGGTTACCCCCCACCATCGCCTTTGCCTTGCCGGTATCGGGATCGAACAGAAAGACGGTGGACTGGTGATTGATGATATCGTGCTTTTCAAGGTTGTTGGGCCAATACCCCCCGGCCTTCAGCCCCAGCGTCAGCCCCGCCTTGTCGAACCCGCC
>NZ_LWEX01000214.1 GCF_001634885.1 Sulfitobacter sp. HI0040
GCCTCCGGTGCGGTGGGGGGTCTGGTCTGTCATCTTGGGTTCCGGATCGGATGGAGGGTCAGGGCGGCGACGGGGGGTTCAGGCCGCCGGTGCCCCCCGGGCCGCACGCCCGCGCAGGGCGCCGATGGTGCGGCTGACGCGTGCGATGATGCAAAGTTCGTCCTTCATCCGGGTCATCCCTGCAAACCGGTTGGCTCGCAGGATGGGTGGCGACAGGGCGCGCGTCTGCTCCGTTTGCGACACCTGTTCAGTTTGCGACATTTCGCCACCGTGGCGGAAAGGTTCCACGTCACCGAACACGTTTGCGTGACCTGCGAAAACCTTTGTAGGGCTGGGGCGTTCATGGGGTATGGCAAGACATATCAAGTCACATATCAAGACGAATTCGACAAAGGACCGGAAAGGTACGAGCATGTTTTCAAGACCGAGAAATTCCACACTTCTGGCCGCGGCCCTTCTGGGCGGCAGCGCCCTTGGTTCCGCCGCCATCGCTGGAGACCTCCAGCCCACGGTCGTCGAACCCCCGATCGTCACCGCACCGCCCGCGCCGGTCGATTTTGCTGACCCCAATGACTGGACCGGTTTCTATGCCGGTGGTCAGCTGGGCTATGCCGACATCGACGGTAACCTGAGCGGCGACGGCGCTATCGGCGGCGTGCACGCCGGTTACGATTATGACTTCGGCACGCTCGTTCTGGGCGGCGAGGTGGACTATGACACGTCAGACGCCGATTTCGGCGGCGGTGTGGC
>NZ_LWEX01000215.1 GCF_001634885.1 Sulfitobacter sp. HI0040
CGGCTGTCCGAAAGCCCTGGTGGATTCCGAAAGGATCCTCACCCGGCTGCGCGCCGAAGGTTACGGGGTATCGCCGGACTATGCGGGGGCCGACGCGGTGATCGTGAACACCTGCGGCTTTCTCGATTCAGCCAAGGCGGAATCGCTGGATGCCATCGGTGAGGCGCTGACGGAGAACGGGCGTGTCATCGTTACCGGATGCCTCGGGGCGGAGCCTGATTACATCCGCGAACACCACCCGAAGATCCTTGCCGTGACGGGCCCGCACCAATACGAACAGGTGCTGGACGCCGTACATGGGGCCGTGCCGCCCCGGCCCGATCCGTTCATCGACCTGATGCCGAAACAGGCGGTCAGTCTCACCCCACGTCATTACAGTTACCTCAAGATTTCAGAGGGTTGCAATCATAAGTGCAAGTTCTGCATTATCCCCGATATGCGCGGGCGTTTGCAGTCCCGCCCGGCACATGCGGTTCTGCGGGAAGCTGAAAAGCTGGTGGAAAGCGGCGTGCGGGAACTGCTGGTCATTTCGCAGGACACCTCCGCCTACGGGGTCGATATCAAGCACGCCGAAGACCGCGGCCATCGCGCGCATATCACCGATCTTGCGCGCGACCTTGGATCGCTCGGGGCTTGGGTTCGGCTGCATTACGTCTATCCCTATCCGCATGTGCGCCAGCTTATCCCGCTGATGGCCGACGGGCAGAGCGGCGTTCTGCCCTATCTCGACATTCCTTTCCAGCATGCCCATCCGGAGGTGCTCAGGCGGATGGCGCGGCCCGCTGCCGCCGCGAAAACGCTGGATGAGATCGCGGCCTGGCGCGCGATCTGCCCCGATCTGA
>NZ_LWEX01000216.1 GCF_001634885.1 Sulfitobacter sp. HI0040
ACATCGGCCAGGAACAGCAGCGGAATATCACGCTGCACGCAGAGATTGATGAAATGCGTGGCCTTCAGCGCGGCTTCGACAAAAAGCACGCCTGTATTGGCGAGAATACCGACCTCGTGGCCATGGATGCGGCCCCAGCCGGTCATGATGGTGTCACCATAAAGCGGCTTGAATTCATGAAAGTCGCTGTCGTCCAACAGCCGCGCAAGAATTTCACGGTTGTCGGTCGGCACCTTGGGGTCGCGGCTGACGAGTCCATAAATCTCTTCGACCGGGTAGGCGGGCGCACGGGGCGTTTCGGGCGTCTTGCGGGGTAGGGGTTTTTCGCCAAGGTGGCTGACAATTTCGCGCGTGATGGCCAGAGCGTGGGCGTCATCTTCGGCCAAATGGTCGGTCACACCGGAGACCGACGAATGCATCTTGCCGCCGCCCAGTTCTTCGGCTTCGACCTTTTCGCCGGTTGCGGCAAAGGTCAATTCCGGTCCGCCCAGATACATAAAGCCCTGACCGCGCACGATCACCACTTCGTCACAGAGCGCGGGAATATATGCGCCACCCGCGGTGCAGGGCCCCATGACCACGGCGATTTGCGGCACACCATCGCCCGACATGCCGATCTGTTGGTGAAAGATGGACCCGAACTGGCCTTCGTCGGGAAAGATGTTTTCCTGATCCGGCAGGAAGGCACCGCCGGAATCCACGAGGGTGATGACGGGCAGACGGTTCTTCCATGCGATCTTCTGGGCGCGCACATGCTTGCGGGAAGTCATGCCGAAATAGGTGCCGCCCTTTACGGTGGCATCATTGGCGATGATCATGCACTGACGGCCTTCGATCACACCGATGCCCGTGATGATGCCCGCGCCCGGTGGCACGCCTTCATATTTGTTCAACCCGGCCAGCTCGCCGAGTTCCAGAAAGGGCGTGCCCGGGTCGATCAGCCTTTCAATTCTTTCGCGCGGCAGGATTTTGCCTTTGTCCACATGACGTTTGCGCGCCATTTCGGGGCCGCCGACGCGCTGTTTGAGCCGGAGGGCATGTAGTTCATCGACCTTTTCGCGGTAAGACACGTCGTTGGCGCGGAAGTCGTCCGACGCGGTGTCGAGAAGGGATTTCATCTTAGTCATGGCAGGTCTGGGTATTTCCTGAGAACGAAGGCGACCTTAGCGGCGCCAGGTTTTTCGAAAGTGTCGGCTGCAACCAGGTGAACGTCGGCCTTGAAGACCAAGGAGTCGCGCAGCCGCTGCTCGATTATCTTTTTGAGGGTGACGTCATCGGCCGGATCGCGATTGGGGCCGCGTTCGACAATCACCGTCAGCGCGCCCTGCGTGGTGTGGCCCTCGAAATCGGCCACGATGCGCATGACGCCATTGGTGTCCGGCACCATTTCGGTAATGACGCTGTTGATCGCAGAGGGGAACACGTTGGCCCCCCGGACGATCAGCATGTCGTCGGTCCGGCCGGTGCAGCGGATCTTCGGCCCGGTGCGGCCGCAGGAGCATTCGGTATCGATCACCTCGATATAATCGCCCGACCGGAACCGGACGAGCGGGCTGGCCTGCCGGCCGAGCGCGGTGTAGATCATCTCGCCCTCGGCGCCTTTTTCCCAAGGGATGATCTGGCCGCTTTCCGGGTCCAGCAGTTCGGTGATGACATAGTCCATGTTCACCATGTGCATTCCCGACTGGGCGTCGCACTCGGCCCAGTAGGTGACACCAAGATCGGTGCCGCCCAGCATTTCGGTGCA
>NZ_LWEX01000217.1 GCF_001634885.1 Sulfitobacter sp. HI0040
GGCGGGGCACCGCGGTGGGGGCAACCTCGGGCACCAGCACGGCCACGTCCGCGGGCGGTTCAGGCAATTCGGGGGCGGCATCGCTGACCTCTGCCTCGGGCGGCAGGGCAAGCTCCGTCACTTCGGGTGCCGGATCGGAGGCCGGGCGGTCGGCCTGCACCGGGGGCGGGCTTTCGACCGGCGCATCGGGCTGCGCCTCCACTTCGGGGCTGTCCTGCGGCTCGGCGGGGGGTTGCGGCTGCGCGACCTCGCTCGCGGGTTCCGGTGCGCGCTGCGCGGCCAGAATCGCCTCGAACTCCGCCCCCGTCACGACCGAGACTTCCGTCATCTCGAAAGGCTCGCGCGAAGGCGACAGCAGCCCGCCGAGAAACAGCCAGAGGAGCAGACCGACATGACCCGCCCCCGAGATATAATATGCCCGCCGCACGCCCTAGCCACCCGACGTATCGGAACCGTCCAGCGTCGGGCCGCCGATATCCGTCACCAGCCCGATGTTCGAAAAGCCACCCGCGTTCAGCGCGCCCATCACTTCCATGACCTGCGCGTAGGGCACCTTGCCGTCGGCGCGCAGGTAGACCCGGTCGCTGGCCCGCTCCGCGGCAATGGCGCGCAGCTTGGGCACGAGCTGGTCGCGCGCTGTGTCCGTCGTCTGGATCTGGACGGCGCCGTCGGCGGTGACCGTGACGGTCAGCGGCTCTTCGGGTTCCGATGGCAGCGCGCTGGCGGCGGATTTGGGCAGTTCCACGGGCACGCCCACGGTCAGCAGCGGTGCGGCCACCATGAAGATGATGAGCAGCACCAGCATCACGTCCACGAAGGGTGTGACGTTGATTTCCGACATGGGCTGCACGCGCCCGCGCCGCCGGCCCCTGCCGCCCCCGCCCTGTTTCTTGATGACCCCTGCGCCCATGGTTCAGCTATCCAACTGGCGGCTGAGGATGGTGGCGAACTCGTCCGAGAACGCCTCGTAGG
>NZ_LWEX01000218.1 GCF_001634885.1 Sulfitobacter sp. HI0040
CCGGAGACCTCGGAAGACAGGGATGACGCCGAAACGTCTGCCTTTGTGCTGCCCTCGCTCGGCGGTGCTTCGCGCCGGGCAGACACCAGCGGGGGCGCCTCGCCCTCCCTCACCGCGTCGCGCGATGAAAAAAGCGCGCAACCCTTCGCCAGCCGGCGCGGCAAGGCAGGCGGGGATAGCCCGGCACGGGTAGAGCCGAACCTGACCGCAGGCGCCGCGGCCCAAGGAACGCCCGCCCCCTCCGCGGCCAAAGCCGCCCTGTCACATGCCACCGCGCCCCAGCCCGACGACGCCGGCAAACCCGATGCCGTCGCCGCGTTCGCCGCGCGCCATGGTGCCGGAAATGCCAAGCCGAAGGCAGAAGCCGAGAAATCCGAAAAACCCCGCACCGCTCTGACCGAAGCCGAAAGGATGACCGTCTTCGGTGCCCGTCAGACCGAAGTGGGGGGCAAACCCCGTTTCCTCGGGCTGATGCTGACCACGGGTCTGCTGGTATTTCTGGCCGGGGTCGCCGCTTGGGCATCGGTGTTCTTCGACGACGGGCTCGACCTGTCGCGGCTCTTCGGCGACCGGGAGCCGCGCATCGTCGAGCCGGGGCCGATCTCCACAACCGACGGGCAAATCCTGCCCGCGCGCCCGCGTGTCCGCGCGCCAGAGGGTGCGGATGAACCGGCAACCCTTGCCTCGCTCCCCCCGAAGGGAGAACCCGTGGAGGCCCCCGCCCCCACACCGAAGGAGCCGAAGCCCGAGATCCTGGCTGCCATCGAACCCGAGAGCCTCGCCGATGTGCCCTCCCAGATCGAAACCCTGCGCAGTCCTGCACCCAGCGCGCCCCTGACGGAAACGCAGCTCGAAGCGAAATACGCCACCACCGGCATCTGGCCCCGCGCACCGCAGATCCCGCCCGACCCGGCGGAGGTGATCGATATCGAGGATCTCTACATCACCAGTATCGATCCGGTCAGCACATCCACGGATGCGGTGGCCCTGCCCCCGCTCGACAGCTTTGTGTCGGACGTGGTCATGGCCGGGCTGTCCTCCCCCGCCGCACCGGGCACCCTGTTCACGCTGGACGAACGCGGCCTCGTCGAACCTTCGGAAAAGGGCGCGCTGACGCCTGATGGCATCCTCGTCTATCGCGGCAAACCGCCCGCGGTGCCCCCGGTCCCGCCCGAACGCACGGAAGAGGCACCCGCCCCGCCCGAAGCCCTGCGCGCGCTGGCGCTCACCCGCCCGCAGGTGCGGCCATCGGACCTGTCGGAAACCAACGAACGCGCCCAG
>NZ_LWEX01000219.1 GCF_001634885.1 Sulfitobacter sp. HI0040
CCGGGGCCGGGGTGGGGCGGATCGCCGTCGTCGATCCCGACAGGGTGGAGGAGAGCAACCTGCATCGGCAGGTGCTGTTCCGCCAGCGTGATCTGGGCGCGGCCAAGGCGGAGCGCGCCGCGCGCAGCCTGTCGCGGCTGAACCCCGAGTGCCATGTCACGGGTCATGTCGCCCGGCTCGACCCGGCAAATGCGCCTGCCTTCGCCGAGGGGGTCGATCTGGTGATCGACGCGGCGGACAGCTTTGCCGTCAGCTACGCGCTGTCGGATCATTGCCGCGCGGCGGGGCTGCCGCTGATCACCGCCTCCGTTCTGGGGAGGGCGGGGTATGTGGCGGGTGTCTGCGCCGGCGCGCCCAGCCTGCGCGCGCTCTTTCCCGACCTGCCGATGAGTGCGCAGACCTGTGCGAGCGGCGGCGTTATGGGGCCCGCCGTTGCCGCGATCGGGGCTTTGCAGGCGCAGATGGCCCTGTCGGTCCTGCTGGGCCATGCGCCGAGCCCGCTGGGGCAGGTGATGCAGCTTGACCTTGCGACGTGGCGCAGCAGCGTTTTCCGGTTCGACGGGGCGCCGGAAGCCCCCGGGCCGGCCGTGATCGCGCCCTGCCAGATCGCCCCGGACGATCATGTCATCGACCTGCGCCTGACGCCTGATTACCCCGCCCCCCGCCCCGCGCCGGAGGAGCGCGTCGTTTTCGCCTGCAACACCGGGCTGCGCGCATGGCGCGCCGCGCGCCGGGTGATGGAGGGCGGGCATGCCCGCGTTGCGGTCATCGGATACGGATCGTGACGCCCGCGATCCTCTGTATCGGGGGCATGGATTCCAGCGGTGGTGCCGGGCTGCTGCGGGACAGCGCCACGATCGAGGCCCTGGGCGGGCGGATGCGCGCCGCCGTTACCGCCGTAACGGCTCAGGATGACGGGGGCCTGCGCGCGAACCTTCCCCTGCCGGTGGAGACGGTACTGGTACAAATCGGCAGCGCCGGACCGGTACAGGCGGTGAAGATCGGGATGCTCGGCACCGCGCCCATCACCCGCGCCGTTGCACAGGCCTTGCCAAAGGGGTTCCGGGTGCTGGACCCGGTGCTGGCGTCGAGTTCGGGCTTCGCCTTGCTGGAACCGGAGGGGATCGGCTGCCTTTTGTCCGATCTGCTGCCGCGCATGGATCTGGTGACGCCGAACCTGCCCGAGCTTTACGCGCTGGCGCGGCATCTTGGCTGTAGCTCGGAAGATACTGCCGCGGCCGCGCGGGTTCTTCTGGGTGCCGGGGCGGGGGCGGTCCTTGTGAAGGGCGGCCAT
>NZ_LWEX01000220.1 GCF_001634885.1 Sulfitobacter sp. HI0040
CCCGCTGGGGCAGGTGATGCAGCTTGACCTTGCGACGTGGCGCAGCAGCGTTTTCCGGTTCGACGGGGCGCCGGAAGCCCCCGGGCCGGCCGTGATCGCGCCCTGCCAGATCGCCCCGGACGATCATGTCATCGACCTGCGCCTGACGCCTGATTACCCCGCCCCCCCCGCGCCGGAGGAGCGCGTCGTTTTCGCCTGCAACACCGGGCTGCGCGCATGGCGCGCCGCGCGCCGGGTGATGGAGGGCGGGCATGCCCGCGTTGCGGTCATCGGATACGGATCGTGACGCCCGCGATCCTCTGTATCGGGGGCATGGATTCCAGCGGTGGTGCCGGGCTGCTGCGGGACAGCGCCACGATCGAGGCCCTGGGCGGGCGGATGCGCGCCGCCGTTACCGCCGTAACGGCTCAGGATGACGGGGGCCTGCGCGCGAACCTTCCCCTGCCGGTGGAGACGGTACTGGTACAAATCGGCAGCGCCGGACCGGTACAGGCGGTGAAGATCGGGATGCTCGGCACCGCGCCCATCACCCGCGCCGTTGCACAGGCCTTGCCAAAGGGGTTCCGGGTGCTGGACCCGGTGCTGGCGTCGAGTTCGGGCTTCGCCTTGCTGGAACCGGAGGGGATCGGCTGCCTTTTGTCCGATCTGCTGCCGCGCATGGATCTGGTGACGCCGAACCTGCCCGAGCTTTACGCGCTGGCGCGGCATCTTGGCTG